>JBCCSG010000151.1:0-15607 GCA_039200565.1 Cyanobacteria bacterium P01_D01_bin.50
AGAAAGAAAATTTCAACAGCACAAACAGGATTTTCTCCTTAATGGCTTACTTTTAGCTGTTTTAATAATTTTGAACATCATATTATTCTTCACTTGAAATTTTTAGTTGATAATTCTTAATTAATAGTTGAGATTTAGTAATTTTTTATTATTCATCAATACCCAAATCTTTCAAACTAGTACCGCTTCGCGGAAGTAAGAAGTAAGATGTTTGATTTTCTAGGTTGCCTTATTTACGCCGACTTATACTAAGCTGTTGTGCATTTTTAATGCACAATACTCTTGGCAAAAGGCAGAAGGCAAAAGGGATAAGATTTTTAGCTTTTAAATAATATTTCTAAATATACTAAGTAAGTCGGCACAAATAAACCAAGCTATATTACAGCTTGGGTAAATTACCCTAAAACCCTTATTCCTATTGCCGGCTTGCCTTATCCCAATTACTATTTTCAATGCCAACCTACTTACTTTTATGCGTAGCAGCTTAGCCAGTAATTATTCTTCCTCAACTTGCAGATAAGGAAATAGGGAATAGGAGTAAGCTATGAAGGGAAATTTACATCTAGTATCGCGAGCTACTGTTCATTTGTGCCGACTTAACTATTACTCGAACAAACCCTGCATTGCCCAGTAAAGGTAAAGAGGGTTGAGATAGGACTTTTTCTATTTATAAAGAAATAATATTGCAATTATAAGAACAAATTTACCATTACTTCTATGTGGGTAATTACAATATGACAATTTCAAATCCGTCCACCACTATCGATGGAAACAGGTGTAGCAATTGCAGTAAGCCTGTATGACAAATTTGATTCTGGTACTTTTACTAACTAGAAATACGGAAACAAAATTTTGGATTTGGAGACTTATTTAGACGAAAACAACAAAATAAACTCATGAATATCAAAGCTATTGCTCTTGCATCCGTTATTGGTTTATCTGCACCTGCGATTACAGCTATTACCTTAAATTCTCAAAGTGCTTCTGCGATGCCTATAGATTTTGTTCGTCCAAAAGGAGCTTTCATGGATTCAAGTCAGGAATGGATTCTTAAGCTTAATTTAGATGAATTTGGGGTTTATACCTATGAAGCTCAAAACAGAAAAACTGGTGACAATCTAACATTGAAAGATCCTGGAATTTCAGGAAACGAACAACGATACACTTACACCTTTAAAAATGGTGACTACAAATATATTGTTGCTTATCAACCTGCAGATGCAGAATATATTCGTCTCACAGTTGTCAATCCACAAGGGCGTACAATCTTAAATCGTCTTATGGAAAAAGTTGGTAATGATTGGGATGTATAGAAACCTTAGTAAACAATCAAGTTGATGGCATATGATGGTGCGGCAACAGAAGGTGGTGGAATAGTTGCAACTCAAATTTGGACTAAATTACTAACTGTAGAAGATTAATTTGCCGCCGTGTCACAAGCCACTCAAAGATACTTAATATTTATCACTATATTAATGTGAATATCTTTGAGTAGTTTATCTTTAGCAACACAATATTTTAACCTGAATACTTACGCATTATAAAAAAGAACACAATTGAAAATAATTTCTTTCGTCCCACTATTGGCCAAAGTAGCACTGGTGAAGATGTAAAAGATTTCAAATAACTTTGACGAATACAGCACCCTACAATCTAAAATCCCGGCAAAAAAAATTCATTATACTATGGTATAAATAAAATACGGTATCTCTACCAACAAACCGTAGATTAGTTGCAGAGGATTTTTTTACAGTGGGCATAGTAGTTGAAAGCGCGTACAAGCAGTTTGGCAGTTTTAAAGCCGTTGATAACGTAAGCTTGGAAATCAAAAGCGGTTCCCTGGTAGCTTTATTGGGGCCTTCTGGATCGGGAAAATCTACTCTGTTACGACTAATTGCAGGTTTGGAAATGCCAGATAGAGGTAAAATCTGGTTAACTAGTAAGGATGCCACATATCAAAGCGTACAAGAGCGAAATATCGGCTTTGTCTTTCAACACTACGCTCTGTTTAAGCATATGACAGTGCGGAAAAATATTGCCTTTGGCTTAGAAATTCGTAAAGCACCAAAAGCAAAAATAAAGGCGCGAGTCTCTGAGTTGTTGGATTTAGTACAATTAAGCGGACTTGGAGACAGGTATCCATCGCAACTTTCGGGGGGACAAAGACAAAGAGTAGCCTTAGCAAGAGCTTTGGCAGTGGAACCGAAGGTATTACTCTTAGATGAACCTTTTGGAGCGCTAGATGCGAAAGTTCGTAAGGATTTGCGCGCTTGGTTGCGAAAACTACACGATGATGTGCATGTTACCACGGTATTTGTGACCCACGATCAAGAAGAAGCCATGGAAGTCTCTGACCAAATTGTGGTGATGAATAAAGGTAGAGTGGAACAAATTGGTACGCCAGCAGAAGTTTACGATCACCCTGCCACGGCCTTTGTTATGAGTTTTATTGGTCCTGTTAACGTGTTACCTTCTACCTCGCGGATATTCCAAAGTAATGGGTTTGATTCCGCACAACCGGAAATGTTTCTCCGTCCCCAAGATGTGATTGTTGAGACTTCCCCTAATGGAACTACAGTTCCGGCTAGGGTGAGTAGATTGATACATTTAGGCTGGGAAATTCAAGCAGAATTGACACTAGATGATGGACAAGTGATGACAGCGCATTTAACGCGCGATCGATTTGATGAGTTGGATTTAGAACCCCAGCAGAGGGTGTATGTAAAACCTAAAGATGCTAAGTCTTTTCCGCTTTATTATTCGATTTAACCTCACCCTTTTTACCTCTCCGCTCCGCAGGGAGAGGGATGTCCGCAAGGACAAGGTGAGGTTACTTTTATTGTTATATTAGAATTGCTAATTATACCTTATAAAAGCAATTTATATGTCTGTATTAACCGATTCTCTACAGCAAATTCAAACTTGGTTAGAAAATAATTTCCCTAGAGCAGCAGAAAATATTACATCAGGATTAAATACTTTAGAAATAGAATCAAAAATCGAAAATTTACCCTTTAGTTTACCAGAAGAAGTTTACGAACTATATCAATATACGCGGGGTCATTCTTTAGATACTCAAAACATTGATACAGATATATTTGGTGCTGATGATGGAATGGCTCTTAATAGCTTAGAATACGCGATGGAAATCTTTCTTGGTTTTGAGGATGAAATTTCCGAATGTGCAGTTAACTATATTGGTAAACCTTTATTTCCTATTTTTGGAACGGATGCTACGTTTCTTTGTATAGTTGGAGATTGGGAAAATAAAACACCTTCTCCAATTGTTTATGTTTCAGAAATTGTTGAGACATCACATAGATATGTTAGTCTCACAAGCATGATGTTAACAGCAGCAGAATCGCTACAAGCAAACGCACTTGATTTTAATAGAGAAAGTTATTATAAATGGGATGAACAAAAATATGCTGAGATTTACTTAAAACATAATTCTAATATTTTAGAGCTTTCTGTAAATAGATTAAAGCAACAGTTTCTTATGGCTGAATCTAATTCTGTAGCTGAGGAGATGGCTGAAAATAGTTTTGTGCAAGATATTTTTTATTTATATCTAAAAAAACTTAATTTGGGCAGCGAACAATTAGAATCTAAAATATTTGAGCCGCTCATAATCGCTCTAGAAGATGAAGATGAAAAAATTAGGGATTTCGCAAGAAGAGGATTGGAAGAATTAGAGTATAAGTTTGAGTAATGATTGATTAATTCTCAACTACTGGCGGTAAAATTTCCAAAATTTTAATAGTCAAATCAGGAAAACTCAAAGGTGAAATACTCTCATTTTCCTTTAATATAACTTTACTTTGATAACCATTTTCATCGGGTTGTCTGAATACATGAAGCTGACGATTAATCACATCTAAAACCCAATAGTCAATGATACCTGCTGCTGCATAAGCTTTCCCTTTTGTTTCGCAATCTTTTTTAAAGGTAGTATCCGCAACTTCTATAACTAAATAAACTTCATTAGGGGTAGGATGGTGGTCAGCGTAATCTAATGGGTCAATTTTTACAACTGCAATATCTGGTTCAGGTTCCGAATAATCATCTAATTGTATTGGATCTTGAATTGATACCCAAGCCCGATTCATTAAAATCTTTTTTAATAAATAGTCTGTTCTTCCTACAGCAGAACGATGTGCTGTTCCGATCGCACTCATCCAAATAATTTTACCTTCTAAAAGCTCAACTCGTTCGTCTTCATCAAAGATACCAGCTTCTGCCATCCGATGATATTCTTTAACTGTCCAAAGACGAAGATTGATTGTAGTTTCTTTAGTTTGCATGGCTCTCATAACAAATTTCAATACCTAAAAACTTTGTAGTGCAACGTCTTGATATTATGATTTTGAATTACTCAGATAGTTAATCGTTCCACATCATCTGCTTGTGTTGGTAAATCTTTTGTCAAAACTTCATTGCCATTTTCAGTAACTAAAACATCATCTTCAATTCGGATTCCCCTGACATCTGCAAATTGAGATAAACGTGACCAATTGACGTATTTTGCAAAAGATTCGCGGTTTTGAGCATTATTTACAATCGCCGGAACTTGATAAAAACCCGGTTCAATTGTTACCAGCATTCCCTGACGTAAAGGTCGATTTAAACGCAAATAACCCAAACCAAAACGACCACTTCTTTCCCTTCCGGGTTCATATCCTGCTAAATCTCCCAAATCTTCCATATCATGTACATCTAAACCCAATAAATGACCGATACCGTGGGGAAAAAACAAAGCATGAGCATCTACATTTACTAACTCTTCAACATTACCTTGTAAAATGCCTAAATCTAATAAACCTTGTGCAATAACCCTACAAGCACAAAGATGAATATCTTCGTATTCTACACCAGGACTTATTTTATCAATACAGGCATCATGTGCCGCTAGAACTACATCATAAATATCTCTTTGGGTAGATGAAAATTTACCGCTAACTGCCCAAGTACGAGTTACATCAGAGGCCCAACCCATAGGAGATTCTGCGCCAACATCAGCAAGTAGTAAATCATTAGGTTGCAGTGAGTTTTCGTAATGTTCGTTATGCAATACTTCCCCGCGCACGGTAACAATACTGTTGTAGGAAGTAGTCATATTGTGAGCGATGATCACCGATTCCATCGCGGCTCTTACTTGTGCTTCAGTTTTAGCTGTGGATGTGGCAGCCATCCCGGCTTTATGTGCTTCTACAGTTACGGCTGCAGCTTTGCGTATCTCAGTCAATGCGGCTTCGTCGTGAGTAATTCGTAATTCGACAATAGCTTTAGCTAATTCTAAATCGATATTTTCCGGCGCACGTTGCGGTAAAACCCATCTATCTAATAATTGTGACTGTTGCGTCCATGAAGCTGCATCCTGTACGGCGATCGTTGCCGCATCTTGCAAATATGATTTTAACTCTACCATTGGATAAGCTTCATCTGCACCAATTTTTTCAGCGATTCGATCGCGCTTAGGCATTTCTCCATGCCAAAGGGCGCTACTTGCTGGGGGATTATCCATGAATAATTGCAGTTTTCCAGCTTCCAAGCGAATCACTGCATTTTCTAAAGGTAATCCAGCAAAGTAGAGAAAATGGCTGCTAGGGCGATGTCGAAAAGGGTTAGCGGCAAAATTACGCGGGCTACGGCTTCCAGACCATAAAATTGCCGGAAAATCAATTAATTGAGTTAATTTTTCCCGTCTTTGACGTAAAATTTCTGCAAGAAAGTTGGATTTGGAGATTTGTGTCATAGTTTGAAAAGGGATAGAGGGGGAGAGAAAGGAAAGGGAGAAGGGGAGATAGTGCGATCGAGACAAGGGGAAATTTAACTGCTAAACTTCTTACTCATTACTAATTACTCATTACTCATTACTCATTACTTATTACTCATTACTCATTACTTATTACTCATTACTCATTACTTATTACTTCTTACTCATTACTTATTACTTCTTAGTATTAACTGATAATTGAAATATGTTTCCTAAACCGAAAATTAGAGCTAGCGGAATTAAAGAGAAAGACTGGCAAATCGAGGAATTACCAGGATTAAAACAAGATGAAGTTGATAATTTAAAAAATTGTGGTTTTACAACTACTTTAGCTCTTGTAACACAAGGGAAAACTTTAGAAGAAAAGTTGATACTGGCACACAAATTACAAGTTCATGTCCAGTATGTGAAGAAATGGGTTGCTTTAGCAGATTTGGCGCGAATTCCCAGCGTGGGAATCCAATACTGTGGATTGTTGCTTCATGCTGGTATTGCTTCGGCGATACAATTGGCGAATACTCCTCCTCATCGTTTGCACCAACAAATTTTGCGTTTGCAAGTCGCAACCTTAAAGCGACGGGATTTATGTCCTGCCGTTGAACTAGTGCAACAATGGATTGGGCAAGCTAAATTAATTAGTTGATAGTTGATGGTTGATAGTTGATGGTTGTTCCAATAACCACTAACCAATAACCACTAACCACCAACCAATAACCAATAACTTATTATTCTTTTTCTAATACACCATTAAGAAATATGTCAGCCAGCCCTTCTGCCATTTTCTGTTTTTCTTGAGGGGAAGCGTCGGGTTCCATAAGGGTATTATGGGAAAATCCTGCTACGGCAAACATTCCTAGAAACACCTGAGCGACGAGTTTCGCATCTGTCTTGCGGTAGATTCCCTTATCCATAGCCGTTTGAAAGAAAGCTTCGGCAACATCAGTCATTTTATCAATAACTTCTTTTTGAATGCGATCGCGTAGCTCGGGGTGAAATTGGGCTTCCATGAAACAAACTTTCATCATGTCGGCGTTTTTTTGTAAATTCCACATTCGACGGCGCATGACTTGAGCTACGGCTTTGTAGCTACCCATTTCGCTTAATTCGGTGAGTAAATCTGTGAGAATATCTACCCAACCGGCGGTTGCAACTTCAACCAAAATTGCCTTTTTATTGGCAAAATGACGGAATAGGGTTCCTTCAGCAACACCGGCGGCTTGTGCTAAATCACGGGTAGTGGTACCGTCAAAGCCTTGAGCGGCGAACAACTTTTGTGCTGCACTCAAAATACGGCTACGTGTTTGTGTTTCGGCGGGAGGAGATTTAAAAGCTCGCATAATAATATCAGTTATAGTGAGTTCTCCGGAACTGCATCTGTAGCATTATTGTCTAACGTTAAGTACCATAAGCGGCAAATCCTTAATATAAGATTAAGTGTTGAGAATTTATATGTGTTTTGTAGGTTTAAATGTATCGGGTGAAGGGTTCCCATAAGAATTTTTTGATTCTAAAAAAATTCTTATGGGTGCCCCTGAGAGAGTAGATAATTCGACTGGATGTTGTTTGCGCTCTACATTGAGCTTGGTAATTACTAATCCAACAGGTGGAAGGATGGGGAGATGGTATCATTCTCAATTTCTAAAGGCGTTAATATAGGTTTTTAATTGTCATATGAAGTTTGGTGACTAGCAAAAAAATTGTTTTTACCTATTACCAGCCCTCACAGATCTCAGATATTTTAAAGCAACTGCTCCAGTTTGGAAGAGAAATTGACCATTCGATAAGCGAAAAAGCGCTTATGGAAAGTGAATCCAACCCTAGTTTACTACCGGCATAAATCGTTATAAAGTTGATTTTTCTTTATATATTGCCCCAACATGGGTATTCTTGCACAGTTAGAAAGGAGAATTATGGGAAATTTTTACGTTCGGTTAATTGCATTATTTTTAGCATTAGTTTTCTATTGGGAGTTCTTACCAGGAGTCGCATTTGCTCAGACTTCGACTCCATTATCAACTCAAACTTCGATTCAACCTTATTTAGATAGGGTAATTGAGAATTTAACAGAGTTCAAACTAGATAATGGCATGAAGTTCATTGTTTTGCAACGAACCCAAGCTCCAGTTGTTTCTTTTTTAACTTATGCTGATGTGGGTGGTGTGGATGAACCTGATGGAAAGACAGGCGTTGCACATTTTTTAGAGCATTTAGCTTTTAAAGGAACCGATAGAATTGGTACTTCAAACTACGCAAAAGAAAAAAAGTTGCTCAATAAGTTAGATCAACTAGCAGTTCAAATTGAACAAGCAAATAAAGCCGGAGAAAAAGATAAAGTTGCTAGACTACAAGCTCAGTTTAAAAAATTCGAGGAGCAAGCTCACAAAATTGTCAAGCAAAATGAGTTCGGTAGAATTGTTGAACAATCCGGAGGTGTGGGTTTAAATGCTACTACTTCTACAGAAGCTACTAAATATTTTTACAGTTTTCCTTCTAATAAATTAGAATTGTGGATGTCTTTGGAGTCGGAGCGTTTTCTTAATCCCGTATTGCGACGCGAATTTTACAATGAAAAAGATGTAATTTTAGAAGAAAGACGAATGCGGGTAGATAATTCACCCATTGGACAAATGATTGAGAAGTTTAATGACATTGCTTTTCAAAAACATCCCTACAAACGTCCAGTAATTGGTTATGACGAAGATATCCGCAATTTGACTCCAGAAGACGTGCAGCAGTTTTTTGATAGGCATTATGTACCAAGTAAGATTACAGTTGCTGTCATCGGAGATGTAAAACCTGCTGAAGTCAGAAAAATGGCGGAAGCTTACTTTGGGCGTTATGAAGCCAAATCGAAACCACAGCAGACAATTGCAACGGAACCAAAACAAACCCAGGAAAAAGAATTTACTTTAAATCTACCTTCTCAACCTTGGTATTTAGAAGGTTATCATCGTCCAAGTCTAAACCATCCGGATAATGCAGTTTATGACATTATCGGTGGTTTACTTAGTGATGGACGTACTTCCCGACTATATAAATCTTTGGTAGAAAAGCAACAATTAGCACTTGCCGCTCAAGGATTTAGTGGATTTCCCGGTGATAAATATCCTAACTTGATGTTGTTCTATGCTCTTACTGCACCAGGGCATACCGTTGATGAGGTAGCAACGGCGCTGCGAGAGCAAATTGAAGCTTTAAAAACACAGCCAGTTTCTGGGGAAGAATTGCAAAGAGTCAAAACCAATGCCCGTGCCGGATTGTTGCGTTCCCTTGATTCTAATATGGGCATGGCACAGCAATTATTAGAATATGAAGTCAAAACTGGTTCGTGGAAGAATTTGTTTAAACAATTAGAAAAAATTGAAGCTGTTACCGCGCAAGATATTATCCGGGTGTCACAGGAGACTTTTGTCTCAGAAAATCGCACTGTTGGCAAGTTGTTGCCCAAGAAATCGGCTAGTTAAGAAATGGGAGAGGAGGAGAGGGGGAGAGGAGGAGATGGGGAGAAAAATTCCTCACTACTAACTCCTAACTCCTAACTCCTCACTCAATAAGAGACGTAGCAGTGCTACGTCTCTACAACTCCTAATTCCTAACTCTTAACTATTCCCAATTACTAATTACTTTATTCTATGGAGTGGAGAATGAAGATTAAAAGAAAAAGGTACAAGAAGAAAGTGAAAAGACTGCTTTACTCGTTACTGGTTTGTTTTGCTTTTGTATTGGTAAGTTTTAACTTGTCTGGTGCAATGGCGCAACAAGTAATACCTCAAGGGAAGTATACCCCAAAACATTATACCGATCTGGAATTCCAACCGGTGGGAGAAATCAAGTTACCGGAATACGAACGGTATGAACTCAGCAACGGCATGATAGTTTATTTAATGGAAAACCATGAGTTGCCGTTGGTAAATGGTAGGGCGCTAATTAATACTGGTTCTCGTTTTGAACCTGTGGATGAAGTTGGTTTAGCTTCCTTAACGGGTACAGTAATGCGTAGTGGGGGAACTGTGAAACATTCTCCCGATAAACTGAATCAAATTTTAGAACAACGTGCGGCATCGGTAGAATCTGTGATTGGTGGCACTTCAGGTAGTGCTGCTTTTGAAGCACTGAGCGAAGATGTAGATACAGTTTTTGGCTTATTTGCTGAAGTATTACAACAACCAGCGTTTGCCGAAAATCAGTTAAAGTTAGCAAAAACCCAGATCAAGGGTAGTATTGCTCGTCGTAATGATAGTCCAGATGATATCGCGCGACGGGAATTTAATAAACTGATTTACGGCGAAAATAGCCCTTATGCCCGCATCCCCGAATATGCAACTCTCGATAATATTACTCGCGATGATTTGGTGAATTTTTACCAAAAGTATTACCACCCCAACAATATAATTTTAGGTATTGAAGGGGATTTTGATTCTACAAAAATGAAATCCTTGATTGAGGAAACTTTTGGTAAATGGAAAGCTAAACCTAATTTCAAACAACCACAATTACCAGAAGTATCCCAAGCTAAAATGGGTGGAGTTTTCTTTGTTAATCAACCACAGTTAACTCAAAGTAATGTACTTATCGGACATATCGGTGGCAAATTCGATAACCCCGATTATCCCGAATTAGATGTCATGAATGGGGTTTTGAATGGATTTGGTGGAAGATTATTTAATGAAGTGCGATCGCGTCAAGGTTTAGCTTATTCAGTGTACGGTTTTTGGAGCTCTCGTTTTGATTATCCTGGAATATTTATTTCGGGAGGACAAACACGCTCAGATGCTACAGTACAATTCGTCAAAGCGATTCAGCAAGAAATTAAGCGAATTCAAACTCAAGCGGTAACGCCTCAAGAATTAGCCTTTGCCAAGGAATCTACTTTGAATTCCTTTGTGTTCAATTTCCAAGATCCTGCTCAAACTTTATCACGGTTGATGCGCTACGAATATTACGGTTATCCGTCTGATTTCTTGTTTACCTATCAAAAACAAGTTGAAAGTACTACTGTAGAAGATGTATTAAGAGTCG
Organism: Cyanobacteria bacterium P01_D01_bin.50; assembly: GCA_039200565.1. GTDB lineage: Bacteria > Cyanobacteriota > Cyanobacteriia > Cyanobacteriales > Nostocaceae > Rivularia. The sequence goes on from JBCCSG010000151.1 coordinate 10,796, forward strand.
CAAAAGAGCATCTTAAGCCAGAAAATTTAGTTTTTCTAGTAGTGGGAAATCAAACTGCTATTAATCCCCCACTAACAAGACTTGCATCACAGGTAACACCTATAGATATTACCATTCCCGACTCCCCAAAACCTCAAGCGAGTAATTAATCGCTCTCGATGGTATATTAAACCCCGCTTTATTGAAAAAAGCGGGGTTTTCTTCTATCAATATTTTTTTGAATATTACATTAATCGGAAATAAGTAGGTAATGAAGGTTGATGTGCAATCGTCATGGGTGCCCATCAACTCATAGAGTTGCCAATTTACATTCTGCAACATAGTTGGGTTTATTTTTGCCGACTTACTTAAATCAAAAACACATAAAACAATTACTCAAAACTGGAGGATTAGAGAGGTTGTAAATCTTCAAGAGTGTTATGATTTTTATCCTTAAAAAGGAAAATATGCTATAAAAAAAAACACATAAAGCAATCATACAAAATATTCAGCTTGGTCTATCAAATTATTAAATTCAAACAGCCCATACCGCATTATTGCTATTGGTGTACTGTGTGGAAGAAGTTGAACGAAATCACAAAGCTGGTATTGTTACACACCAATGGGATATTGTGACAATCTTCACATTTTTCAATTTGCAATTTAAATTTATATATTTATAAACTAGTTTAAATAACAAAAAATTACTGAATTATTTTTTTTGTCGAATTTTCAATAATTATCACTTATTTTAGACTTAAAATATTTACTATGCTCTGTTGATTATATTATAAATACTAATATATTTATGTATTATGAATTAAACTTGATTGTCTAATTTTAATTAGACTTATTTATATCCAAATATAAACCTTAATAAAGTCAATATTATTAGTTGTCGTGGTCATATTTTTATTGTTATTATTTTGATGTAGATAAAAATAATAGAATTCATGAATATCATTGACTTGCAAATTTGTGAAATAGTTGAATTTGATAATCAGATTATTGGAGGAGTAAAAACTTACACAAATACAAATACCTTTGCTGGTGGGGGAATAGCTTTAGCTCAAGCCGATGCTGCTGCTTTTGGCGATGATACTAGTACCCTTGCTAAAACTGAGACTAAAATCTATGAAAATAAATTTTCATCTTTTGGCTATGCCTCTGCAAGTGCTGATGCTCAGGCTAAGGATGGTAGCAAGTATTCTAAGTCTTTCGATCATAGTGTTGCTGTGAGTTATATATTTCGTAATTGAAAAACAACCTACAGCATTCTAAATCAATTTAATCTTGTCTAAATTGCAATACACTCAGTAATAGTCCTGTAGTATTTTCATCAGGCTGTTCGTATTAAATTTTTATATTAGGTATTGGTCACTTTGTATCATAAATCTTCAATAGAAACAGGGTATACCTTGCGATAAAGCCGATTAATCATTTCAGTACAATATCGAATAACTATTACGTCAGCTTTATCCAAAGTTGGCTCCCGCATAGATATTACCTAATAAAAATCATCAAACCCCTTGTCTTTGAAATAAAGCAAGGGGTTTTGTATTCAAATGAAACTGCTTCAATTGCCTTTATTGGTTTTAGAAGAGCAAAAAATGATCGCTGCTATGTGCTTTATTAGCAATAACCAGGAATACAAACATAATTTTTAAACTGTATTCACAGTATCTTTACCAAATACTAGTGTTTATACTTTAGTATAGTAAGTCAAGTGATATAGTTATCAATTACCGAGTATTTTTTTCGGTTTAAAGCCCCTGGATTCATCCGTGAACTATACTCTATCAAAGCCCCTAAATTCCATTTATGGGAAATTCATTACAAGTTAAAAATTACTAATTACGAATTATACTTACAGGGTGCTTTAGTTAAAGTTTCAGGCTTTTAGAAACTTATAATTATAGTTTCTGTTTCAACAAATATTTTTTGCAGAGGCAATATATTATCTATGTGCTTGACAGCATTAATATATTACTATAAATTTCCAATTTTTAGCTTATTTTTACTAATGAAATGAGTCAGCAGAATTGATGATGTAAATTTTTTTCAAAAATAAGATGAACAAAAACTTAAAATTAATTCAAAACTTTTTTTTAGTTGTTACCCCAATTTTAGCTAGCTCTGTTTTCGGTATTTCACCTAGTAAAGCTACTACGTTTGCTTCTTCTAACTCACGGGTAGAATTTGAAAATTTTAGTCAAATCACTACATTTGAAGTGATTTTTTCTGATACAGATACTCTTAGCCTTGAAAAAGGTGGAACTGTAACAGCGATCGCTAATGCAGAAGCAGTATTTTTAGAAAATCCAGTATCTGCTAATAATACAAATTTGAGTTTGGCTTTTGGTGAAAATCAAAATTATTTAGGGTTAGCAGAAAGTCTATCTGCAATTAGAGGTAACTTTGATATAGAAGCAGGTACAAAATTTTCGTTTGATTTTTTAGCGAATTTAAATTTACAAACATCAATTAATAATCCTCCAGCAGAAAATGCTCGCACGAGTGGAGATATATCCTTCTTATTATTTGACATTGAAAAAAATAATGTTTTAGATTTTTTTAGGCTTACAGGAAATTTAGTCACTGAAGGCGATAATGATTTTATTGCATTACAAAAAAGTGACAATGTGAATTTAAGGGAAGTAGACTCTAATCGTGATTTTAGTGGTAATCAAGAATCTTTGATGGCTTCTGTTGAAGGGGAGTATAAGCGTTATTTTGCTGATGAAACAAATTTGGCATTAATAGAAGTTAAACGAAATCGAGTTGCAGTTAAAGCGCCCGAGCCTTCAATTAATCTGGCTTTGCTTGTATCTACTGGAGTTATTGGCGTGTTGTTAAAGCGACGACGCAAATAAATTGTCTTTCCTTGTTTCTGGAAAAGAAAATTGTGATGATGGGTGTGTCTCTTCAAAAGTCAATAGAGTATGAGCTATAGCAGTAGATATTGGTAAGCCGGGAGTTTTTTCCAGCCAGAAGAATTCTCCCACGGGGTTAACTTCTAGAAATACATGGCGATTGTCGGGTGTCAAAATAATATCAATTGCACCATAGTTTAAGCCGAAGTAAGCCATTAGTTGCAGAAGTTTGTTTTCAACCTCTTGAGGTAGATTATAAGGCTGCCAAGCATCGATTAAGGCAATCCCTTCTCGTCGCCAGTCATAACGCGCTGTTTGTAAAACTTGGGAATCAACTGCCGCCGTAAATACTTGTTTCCCAACAATAGTTGTCCTTAATTCTAAAGCCTTGGGAACTTTTTCCTGAAACGTCATCGGACACAAATCTAGTCCATCTAGATTTTCTAAATCTTCGGATAAAACAGGATTAGTGAAGACAACGTTTTCTTCTCCGAGATTATCATAGATCGCGAATGCTGAGAGCATCTTAGCAATAATACCCTCAGAGCAGTCTTGAGCAAATTTTTTTACTGCTTGTGGATTATTCGTAATCAAAGTGCGAGGAGTATCTAAACCGACTTCTCGCGCCACTTGCAGTTGTAATTGCTTGTTTTCAGCTAAACGGATATTCGCCACTCTGTCGAGATGAAAACCCTTAATACTTGCTATTGCACCTTGGATAGTCGCTCGACATTCTCCGATTGAGGCTTGTCTAAGTTGCTTATCCATTGTATTAGGAATTCTTGCTCCGATCGCAATCCGGCGATACCAGACTGCAGAAACTTCATTAAAATCGAGTTTCTCATTTTCTGAAGTTAGTATGACTTGCTCGCATCCAGAGTTATAGTAAACATCTAACTGTACTTCAGTAGGAAATTTATCTGTATCAAAACGAAATGCTTTTCCTCCTTGAGATTCTATTGCCTTAATTACTAAAGGAATACTTTCGTTATCTTTACTATGAGTAATGATTAAAACAGTCATTGAATTTTAGTTTTTAGATTTTGGACAGCGATCAAATCAGCATATTAAAATTAATAAGTCAGCAAAAAAATAATTTTTAACTCAATACCCCCAATTATCTTTCCCGAAGAAGCGCATTTGCGATCGCCGTACTAATAGGATAATCTAAATCGCGTTCTAACATTCCCCATTCTCCTGTAGGATTAACTTCCAGAAATACGTATTCTCCAGATGGTGTCTCAATCAAATCAAAAGCTCCAAACACCAGTCCAAACTTTGCCATAAAAGCTTTTAAACTAGAAGCTACCCCACGAGGTAATTCATGACTTTCCCAGGTGCAGGCTCCTACAGAAGCATTTCGCCAATCAACGGTAGATGCTGCGTAATTGGAAGAATCCAGAGCACCTACAAATAAACTTCCATCTACATATACCACCCGTAGTTCCCTTATTTTAGGTATTTGCTCTTGAAAAACCATGGGGCTATGACGTAATGCCTCAATATCAAGCAAGTCTTCTTCTTTAACTACACTCGTATAAAAAAAGAAGGGAGAGCTTTTCATGCTATAAGAAATAGGAGTTAACAACTTGGTAATCATTTTTCCTCCTACATCAGAGAAAAACTCTCGCACCTTTTGAGGATTATTAGTCACAAGAGTCAAAGGGATAACCAAACCAACTTCTTTTGCTACCCGGAGTTGACGTAGCTTATTTTCTGCCGCCAAAATTCGCTGTAAATCATCCACCCAAAAGACTTCTCTAAGACTATCCCAAAAACTATTCAAAGCTGCCATTGCTTCTCTAGCGCAGGCTGTTTTAAACTGTGGAGCTAAATCCTCGCTTATTTGAGGCTGCCAAATGCGGCGCATCCAAACAGATTTTACTTTTTGAGCGTTGATATCGCGATCGCCATATTTTAAGCTATGAATACTCTGGGAATTGCTCAAATTTGCTTCCAT
>JBCCSG010000152.1:0-15571 GCA_039200565.1 Cyanobacteria bacterium P01_D01_bin.50
GGAAAATTGGAAATTTAAGCAATCAAATAACTAGGTAACACCTGGAAAAACAATCCAACTATTTTAGAATATTGGAAAGGTTTTCAATACTGACTTTCGCTGAAATCACAAAGACGGTAAGGTTTGGTTTCTTCTACTATAAATTGGTAAGCTTCGTCATGTTTAGTAAAAGTGACCAGTGTGTTTTTCCTGGTAATGAAGAATTGATACTATTTGTCTGTACAAATGATCTTCTCAATGCGCTCAAATATAAGTTTGTCCTGAAGTTCGCCAGTGAACAGGATTTGATCACGCTTGAATTGGATATCATGCACACAAACAGCTTGAATTTCGGAAGTTAAGGATTAGGAGTCATAAATAACAATAAAATTCTCCAATACATTACTCCAATGATTGAAGATATATCTACAAAGGTTTACCTTTCGGGTTAATGGCAACGGCCCCAAAATCTCATTCGATAATCGTTTGTTCTGCTTGGCTTAGTTGATGACCCATGTTGGTAGGAGCATCATCCGCACTGGGAAGCTCTTCGTTACCAGGCATTGGATTGATGCCTTCTGGAGAAGATTCAGGAAAAGGAGTACCTGGTGCTGGTTGCATTTCTTCAGAAGATTCAGGAAGAGGAGCACCTGGTGTTGTATCTATATTATTATCTGGAGAAAAGTTTTCTTCAGAAGGGGTAATTTCTTCTTCTGTAGTTGTTTCTTCTGGAGAGTTTGTTGGATCGTTAGTACCTCCGCAGCGAGAATTTAGTGGAAAACGCTCGCATAAGATTTTCATTGCTTCTGGCGAAAGTTCTTCATCCGCTGCTGCAACAAGAGACTCATTAGATTCTGAAGTTTCTGTAGTTTCTTCAAAATTCTGGAAGTCTCGGTTAGGAAATTTAGTGGATTGAGCAACTGCAACTGTGCTACTTAATGCTAGAGTTAAGGCTGTGCCGATAAGGGTTGTAAATTTGCCCTTCATAATTATCCACTCCTCAAAAGTAATACCACCGCTCATTAAATCAAACAAATGGTTTTATAAAATCTGTCTAAATGGAGATGTGTATTTTCAACTTTATATATCTATGAAGACAAAAATGTATAATTTTAATCATTTATCAGCTCCTCGTTAGTTGACATATATATCAGAATGTACTTGTTGTCCTATTAGTATATGAAGCTCTTAAGCAATAAAAAACAAACGCTTAAAAAAAATCGAGTAATCAAATATCAATCAACTGTAAGCGTTAAATTGTGAAAAACATTACCGTACAAATAAGATTATTAAGTACAGTTTTTGTATCATATACATATTGGAACAATTCAGTATTGCCAACCTTCATATATGCTTATGAGTAGAATGATGAAATGACAGCATTTTAGGGCAACATTTTGCCCGATTATTACCCGATGATTAAATAATAACCGTGGTGTGAATAGCCCATGAGTTCCCCCCAACCTCCTAAAAAACCGCAAACCTTGCTTGGTCAACTGACTCAAGCAGTACAGACAATTCAAGCTCGGGTTGATTTTTCCAAGCTGGCGCTCAAGCCTAATGCCAGAGTACCAGAACTTTGGGTACAGGATGCTGGGGCATCTCAGGCTCAAATGTACCCCTTGCTTGGCGATCGCTATATGATAGGTCGCAGTTCAAAATCTTGCGACATTGTGATTCGGAATCCGGTTGTCAGCCAAATTCACCTGTCCCTATCGCGAGATTCATCTCAACGCAAGCCAGTTTTTATCATTAAAGATGAAAAATCAACTAATGGTATTTACCGAGGTAAACGTCGATTAGATTCTTTAGAACTGCGCCATGGTGATGTTCTGACTTTAGGACCACCCGAACTTGCTGCTTCGGTACGTTTACAATATGTTGATCCCCCACCGTTTTACGTCAAAACAGCGGCTTGGGGTGGCTATGGAATAGCTGCACTCAGTACCTTACTAATGCTAGTAATTGGTATAGAATGGCTCAAATTTTCCGTGCGGCCTTTACCAGCAGCTACTCAAGGACCAGTAGTAGTTTACGCTGGGGATGGTGAAACACCCCTACAAGAACCTCGAACTACTTCTCACATAGATTTGAAAAAACTGTCCGATTTTGGTCCTTATTTACCTTCCGCTGTTGTGGCCTCGGAAGATAGCCGTTTCAATTGGCATTTCGGTGTTGACCCTTATGGTATTTTAAGAGCCGTATTAATAAATACTCGTAGTGGTGGCGTACAACAAGGAGCCAGTACGGTTACTCAGCAAGTAGCTCGTAGTTTATTCCGAAATTATGTAGGTAGACAGGATTCTTTAGGACGTAAAGTACGTGAAGCGATTGTATCGTTAAAGCTGGAAGCGTTTTACAGTAAAGACGAAATTCTACTCAGTTATTTAAACCGGGTTTATTTGGGTGTAAATACTTCTGGTTTTGAAGATGCTGCACGATATTATTTTGACAGACCAGCAAAACAGTTAACACCAGCAGAAGCCGCTACTTTGGTAGGAATTTTACCGGCTCCGAATGGTTTTAATTTCTGCGGAGATGCTCAAAGCAAACGTAGAATCACAGGCTATCGCAATCGCGTATTGAAGCGAATGCGAGAGATGGGCGATCTTAAACAAGATGAGTATAATCGCGCCAGACGCTCGCCAATTGAAGTCAGCTCCAGGGTTTGCGAGCGCCAAGCGAAAAGAATTGCTCCTTATTTTTACAGTTATGTATTTAACGAACTTGAATTTATTTTGGGAAAGGATTTAGCGGCTGAAGGAAATTTTATCATTGAAACTCAGTTAGATCCCAAAATTCAAAGTGAAGCAGAGGCTTCATTAAGAAACCATATTAAAACTGCTGGAGCAAATTTTGGTTTTTCTCAAGGAGCGATCGTAACTCTTGATTCGAGTACGGGTGGAATCAAAGCAATGGTTGGCGGTAGCGACTTTAGAACTACTCAGTTTAATCGCGCTTATCAAGCCAAAAGACAACCTGGTTCCACTTTTAAACTTTTCCCCTTCACTGCTGCTCTAGAAAACAGAATTTCTACGGGAAGAAGTTATAGCTGCGCTTCTGTACTTTGGCAGGGTATTCGGTACAAGCCCTGTAGAAGTGGTAGTGCTCCCTTAACTGTTTCTACCGGATTTGCTCTTTCTGAAAACCCCATCGCTTTGCGAGTTGCTCAGAATGTTGGGTTGGATAAAGTTGTGTCGATGGCGAAACGTTTGGGAGTACGTTCGGAACTGAACCCAGTTCCTGGCTTAGTATTAGGCCAAAGCGAAACCACTGTATTAGAAATGACTGGTGCCTTCGCCGCTGTTAATAATAGGGGTGTATGGAATCGTCCCCATGCCATCAAAAGAATTCTTGACAGTAGTGATTGCCGCGATCGTAAAGATTTACAAACTTGTCGAGTAATTTATTCTTTCGATCAAGATCGAGAAGCTAACAAACGCGTGTTGAAAACTGGAATAGCCGATACAATGATTACTTTAATGCGTCGAGTAATCACAAATGGTACAGGGCGCGCTGCTGCTATCGGATTTGGGGAAGGTGGAAAAACCGGTACCACAGACAAAAACGTTGATTTGTGGTTTATTGGTATCATTCCCCGTCGGCAACTTACTACGGGTATTTGGTTAGGAAATGATGATAATTCTCCTACTTCTGGTAGCAGTGCTCAAGCCGCTCAACTTTGGGGAAAGTATATGAGTAAAGTTGTAAAATAATAGTTATGAGATATTAGGTAAAAAGTTTGATAATCTGCCGAATTCGGCACCCCCCTTTTTGATAAAAAGGGGGATTCTTAGTTTCTAGGGGAACTAACTTGATTGCCAATAATCGGGCATTTTGAACTAAATTGGTTCACGACTTGCTCTGGTTGGGGAGTTAAGAAAAGTGGCACGCTAGCCTCCGTTTTTTATCTGACTTATAGAGTTAAAAAATAAAATTAAGGAAAATTTTATTTAAGTGACTCCTAATTCTTAACTCTAAACTTCTGACTTAATTTATCGATATCCTCGCCAGGGTGTAATTTCAAAGTCTCCACCAGGTTTAAATTCAACCTGAAATTGAGCCAAAGGTTCTTTTTGTGCTGTATTAACAGTATTGTCGCCTTGGAATAACTTGGGAATAGGCGTTTGTCGAAAATTTTCAAAGGATGCTTTATTTAGCGGTTCATAGTCAGCGATATTTCCATTTTGTTTCACCGCGACTCGATATTTTAAAACTTCTTTATAGGTCTTATTTCCAGAAGAGTTTTGACTCAGATTTGTGGATAGCTTTTGGTTTAGATTCGCTATTTGCTCTGTGTCAGTGATATTTGTCCCCATTTTATAATTTTTATTAATGTATCCGATCCAGGGACTAATTTCCAAAATTCCGTTTCTTCTAAAAACTATTCTAAATTGTGCAATTGGTTCGTTGGCGATCGCACCACTGTTAGCAGGATTGTAACGTACTTTCGGTAGGGGAGTTTGTTCAAAATTGGCATTTGATGCTTCATTTAATGCTTTGTAACCAATAATCGCACCGTCCCCAGCAGCGCCCACACGATAAACTAAATCGGATGGCAATCCCTGACGATTCTTCCAAGCCTCATCTACTTGTTTGTATACTTGACGATTCAACTCACGCAATCGCGATGCCTTTTTGATTTCGGGGGCTGAAGCCAGAAGTTTTTCTAAATCTTGAACTATTGCAGGGGAACTGGGAGATTGTGTCTGAGCCGGAGACGGGCTAGCAGTCGGCTTATTAGCTTCGGGAGTAGGTTGAACGGAAGGATTAACTGTTTCGGTGGTAGAGTTAGCCTCAGAGGAGACTTGAGATGGTTCCTTAAACTCTGGTGCTGGTATCAAACTAAAAGCGATCGCAGCAGCAGCCAAACTGGAAAGTCCAACAGTTGCAGGTACTGCTTGCTCTAGTAAAACACCATGAACAGCACCATGTGCTCTAGCAACTGGTTGTAGTTCGAGGGTTAATTCTGGTAAAGTTTGAGTATCAGCAAAAAATTGATCTACAGCTTCAACCAAATCAAACAACTGTACTGAATTTAAATTAATTTCAATTGTTTGTTTACCATTGCCACCATTATTCAAATTCCCTTGAGGAATATCCGAACGCAGGCTCAATCTGTGGCGATTATTATTAACTTTTTCTAACTGTACTAATTCGGATTCAGAATTGTGAGCTTGTGGGTTAGGAATGTGACTCAAAAATTCTTGAGCATAAGCACTAACTGTTCTAACCAAACTTTCAAAAAAATCCCTACCACCCGCTAGGGGTTGAGTATAACCAGATAAAGTGCATTCTGCATTCACCAAAATAGACAGTTCCGGGCGCATTTCCTGAAACTGTGTAGTTTTTGAAGCGTCGCTTAAACCTTCTAAAAGTAGCGTGCAATTAGGTAAACTATACTTACGTTGAATATTCATTCCACCTCACCATCAAAAAGACTAATCCAAAAGCGCTGCATTCCGGCTGTTCCCGTACAGAAAAGTAGCTGCCCTAATAAACTGACAGCTAGTTCATTTAATTTTTCGTCAGAATTAAGTCCCATTAATCCCGCACGCCTCTTATTCATGCGACTTCTGAAATGCGCTCGGAATCGCTCTAAATAATTAGAAAGACGCAAATTTTGTTCTAAAGGAATCTGCTTATCGGCCATCTGCTGGTATATCATTAACAATTGACGGATAACAACTGTTAATCGCCGAGCTAAATAGCAAGCAATAACCACCAAAGCTTTTGCTTCCATAATGGTTAAAGGTCGGCGAATACTAGCTCTTCGTAAAGGATTCGTGCTGCGCATTCGCCATAAATTGACTCTATCTTTGACAATTCCTTTGAGATCTAAATCTTGAGCAAATGTCAAAATAGCTTCACTACCACCAAGATCCAAAGCTTCAATTGCCAGTAAAATCAAGTCAATTTGTTGTCGAGTTCGTCGGGGAGAAATCTGTCCCTCCAGATTGGGATCTGGTAGCGTCTCCAAAATCATCGGTAAATCTTTTTCAGCCGGACTGTTGAACGGCGTTGAAGGTGCGGAAACATTCATTTATCAGTTCCTTATAGGGCTGCTTTCGGGAAAAATGACGGTAAAATTAATTAAACAATTAAACAATGGTAGCCTTCATCAAAATTTGTTGGCCGCCGAGCAGTAATCCAACTGCCTGATATATACATTAATTACTCTTTGTTATCCAAGCTTTCCGTATACCGAAATTTGAAGTTTTAAAGCATTTTTAGTTCACCTTTGGCAAAAATGGTAGTATAATTACAACTTCGGTTCTTGCTGTAGATTCTATCTCCTTGTCAAAAAGATATGAAAAGGTCGCTTAGAGAACAGCATTCAGGGCAAGGGCGTTTGCCAGACATCTAGTTAGCTCCACTATAGCCTAAACCTTTACAGGAGCTTATTTACAGCTAATATAAACAATTTGTAGCAATAACCATATATATGAATTTACTTAAAGACTGTATTCAAGCAGAGTATTAACTCTATAGTAATCTTGTTGTTAATTCAATTATTCTGCCGTGTCTTAATAAGTAAAGTCATTTGTAAGAATACTGATTTACTCCCTTGCTCTGCACCCACTCTTTTCAATTTACCCGACGCTGTTACACAAGTCCTCATACAGTAAAAAGATGTTAAAAACAATCTTAAAAAACGGTGGAGGTTAGTCTTACCTCCAAAAATTAGAGGCAATGAGCGCGAATAAATTTGGTAAATTGATGACCATCCCACAGTAAGTTTTCTCTAGCCAAGATTTTGGATAGATTTTTCAGACTGTGCTTTAATTTACTTTTCTTTTCTATATTATGGATTTGAAATCTTTAATTCGCGACATTCCTGACTTCCCTAAACCCGGAATTTTATTTCGAGATATCACTACTTTGCTACGGGATGCCCAAGGGTTAAGATACACTATTGACTTATTTACACAAAAATGCATCGATGCCGGGATGACGGCAGATTTTGTAGTGGGGATGGAGTCACGAGGATTCATTTTCGGGGCACCTTTAGCTTATAAATTAGGAGCTGGTTTTATTCCCGTGCGCAAAAAAGGTAAATTGCCAGCAGAAATTTATGCAATCGAATATGCACTAGAGTATGGTACGGACACTTTAGAAGTTCATCAGGATGCTTTACAACCAGGTAGCCGAGTTTTAATTGCTGACGATTTAATTGCCACTGGTGGAACTGCTTGTGCTACTGCAAAACTAATTCAGAAAGTTGGCTGTGAATTAGTAGGATTTGCATTTATTATCGAGCTACAAGAATTGCAAGGGCGTAAAAAATTACCAGAAGTGCCGATTGTTACTCTTGTTGAATATTAGAAAAATTGTAGAGACGTAGCACTGCTACGTCTGTTATTGAGTTAGGAGTTTTTTACACTACCCCCTCCAATAAAGTCTGTTTTGACTTTGAATATTGATAATTAAGGTGCTATATGGCTACAACAACGTCTAAAAACTATGGGGAAAATTTTTTCCTTAAGCTAGCAAATAACGAAACATTTCTTTATATTATTAAACGACTATTGCAGGCTCTGCTGACAATTTTTTTAGCGTCGGTAGTTTCTTTTATTATTATTCAATTGGCTCCAGGGGATTACTTAGATAATCTACGACAAAATCCCAAAATTTCTCCAGAAAGAATTCAACAACTCCAACAACAGTTTGGGTTGGATAAACCTTGGCATATACAATATTTTCTGTGGCTGTGGCGAATTATTTCTAAAGGAGATTTTGGAACCAGTTTTGTCTATCAGCGCTCGGTTGCTTCATTGATATGGGAGCGAGTACCAGCGACTTTACTTTTAGCCATTGCTTCCTTAATTTGCACTTGGGCGATCGCCATTCCTTTAGGGATTGTAGCTGCTGTCAAACAAAACCGCACAACTGACAAGATTTTACGAGTAATTAGCTATGCAGGACAAGGTTTTCCCAGCTTTATTACAGCTTTGTTGTTACTGATTTTTGCTCAAATTACTGCTCCCTTGTTTCCTGTAGGAGGTATGACAAGCATTTATCACGCCCAACTTTCACCTTTGGGAAAAGTGATGGATATTCTTTGGCACATGATTTTACCCACCATCGCCTTAAGTATTACCAGTTTTGCTGGGTTGCAGCGTATTACTCGCGGTGAATTATTGGATGTATTGCGTCAAGATTACATTCAAACAGCCCGTGCCAAAGGTTTGCCAGAAAACCGCGTTATCTACGTTCACGCCCTCCGCAATGCCATTAACCCCTTAATTACTTTATTAGGTTTTGAATTAGCAGCTTTATTAAGTGGTGCTTTTATTGCCGAATTTTTCTTTAATTGGCCAGGTTTGGGTAGATTAACTTTGCAAGCAGTACGCTCTCAAGATTTATATGTATTAATGGCTAGTTTGATCATGGGTGCTGTGCTATTAATTGTTGGTAATTTGGTAGCAGACTTATTACTTAAGGTTGCCGATCCTCGGATTACTTTAGGAAAATCTTAATTTGGAGTATACCCCCATGCCTTTATACGTGAATGGAAATTGGAGATTGGGAATTTATAATTAGGAGAAATAAAAACGGAGCTTTTCGGCTCCCACTACAGATATTTTGATAACTCCTAACTCCTAACTCCTAACCACTAACTCTTTCTATGTTGTCGGAAATATATTATTTAATTAGATCTAAAGCTGATGGCCGTTATTTAGCAGCACGTCCAAATGAAGATGATGCGTCTACTTTCGTGCTGGTGTTTCGCGAAAATTTTGATGCTTTGAGCTATCTTAATACTCATGCTAGCGATTTAGCTGACCGTCTTGGTGTAGAATCTGTTTCAGGTACTCAGCTAAAAACTGTACTTCAAAAATGGAGTTTTAATGGTTTGGGTATGGTAACAGATCCTTTATTACCTACAATTGAATTTTTGTTACAAAGTTAAATTCTTCACTACTTACTGCTCCTCAACTGAATCAAATTGCCAGGTAAAGGTATAGATGGGGTAGATAGGGTAGATGGGGTAGAGGGGGTAGAAAATAACTTTTTGTTCTCGTTATTAAGCCTGCAAAGTTCCCTTGGCGTATTACTACTAACTACTAACTACTAACTACTGACTTCCAAATAAATTCCATATCCAAAACAAAGCCAGGTAAAATGTCTTCTCCGGATAAAGTTGCAGGGGAATCTAATATTTCAACTTCTTTTCCTTGACGATAAATTTCAACGCGGCGAGTTTTTCTATCGATTAACCAACCTAATTTTATTCCCGCTTCCATATACTCTTGCATTTTTTGTTGAGTATCGCTTAAGTAGTCGGATGGGGACATTAATTCTAAAACGAAATCAGGAGCGATAGGAGGAAATTTTTCTCGCTGTTTTGGAGTAAGTGCGTTCCATCTTTCTAATTTAATCCAAGATACATCAGGAGAGCGATCGGAACCGATAGGAAGTTTAAAACAGGTAGAAGAGTCGAATACTTCTCCTAGTTGAGTATCTTCGTTCCATATAACAAAGCGAGTAGTCAACTTAGCATTACATCTTCCGGTTTCTCCTCCCGTTGGTGACATTACAATTATTTCTCCCCATTTATTGCGCTCAAATTTGACATCGGGATTATCGCGACATAGTTGGTAAAATTGCTCGTCGGTGAGTTTGACGATGTTATCAAAGTTAATAGTTATGGCTGTCATGGTTGAAAAAGACAGGCTGGTTTAGTTTGATTTTAACTTTTTTCTGGTGTGTAAGAAGTACAATCAACCATTATTATTAATATCGCAAATTTCAGTTAAATCCAACATACTAAAAACCTCACCCCGCCTTTTAGGCACCCCTCTCCCTAAAAACCTCACCCCGCCTTTTAGGCACCCCTCTCCTTACTAAGGAGAGGGGATGGGGGTGAGGTCAAATTTGTATTGCAATAAGCGTGAAAACCGTTATATCTAAAATTTTAGTACGAGTTTTGCGGCTCGCACTACTCATAATTTTACGAATCATTTCGGATTGCTATATAGCTGACTCTATTACCAATCCCCACTTTCAAGGAAGTAATTTAAATCAGATATATTAACCCTCGTCATTATCAGATTTTTTGAAAATTTCCATCAACTAATCTAGCAATAAATATCGTTGGAAACATTACTCCAAGAATTCCTTCTAAGTTTGAAGCAATTTTAGCAGCAATATGTGCTGGGTAAATATCACCATAACCTACGGTAGTTAAAGTTTTAAAACTAAAATAAATTAAATCAAATGGTTGTTTGATTATTTGTACTTTTGAAATACAAACATTAGGTGAACAAAATGCGTTTTCCTGAGAAACACCAATTATTAAATATAGAAAAAAGAAG
Organism: Cyanobacteria bacterium P01_D01_bin.50; assembly: GCA_039200565.1. Lineage (GTDB taxonomy): Bacteria > Cyanobacteriota > Cyanobacteriia > Cyanobacteriales > Nostocaceae > Rivularia. Next base: position 10,299 of record JBCCSG010000152.1, read on the forward strand.
AAGATTCCATACAATAAATAAATTGAAATACTGCCATAAATAATGTCGTAATTAAATTTATTTTCGTTATTATCAGACATTAATACGGTTTTTTCTTCCCTAACAAATATTTTTTTTGTATCATCTTTTTTTTCAATTAGTTTAATCAAGAAATGATGAGTATACTGTATAATAGATTCCAATACAAATATCATGTTAAGCAAAATAGCAATTCTCAGCCAGAATATTTGTGGTTGTGAAAATTGTGGCTGTTGCTGTGAAATAATATAAGACACACCAGGTAAGCAAACAAATATTAAGTATAAAAAATGTGTTTCAGGCTTGAATATTTGCTCAAAATCTATACACTTTTTAATTAATAGATAAATTGGCAAGCAGAAAAATATAAATAATGCTTTTTTGGGAAAAAATACAGGAGTTAACAATAAAAATACAAGTGCAATTAGTAACCGAGTAAACTTATTTTTCAATAAGGATTGTACAAATTCAACAATTCTAGAGTTCAAGTGGAAATTTGTCATCAAGGAATTATCCTAACTTTTAGAGAACTATTTTTTTAGTGTATCAATATCATTCCTCATCTCATAGTTTTCCTATTTACACTTAAATATTTATTTGATAAAAGTTAAATCAATTTAAATTCAGCTTAAAATTTATATTTGTGATTAATAATTAGATTGATATTTTATTATCAAAAAAATATAGTTATATACTTCAGTATTTTTATACCGTATCTGTTTTACTCGTATTTGAGTCTATAAAACTACAAAATGAATAGAATCTCATAATCATACATAACCAGTACAGAAACTTTTACGATTGAATTATTTGTAAGCTAATTGCTATTTCGATCAAAAATATAGTGCTTTTCACTTGGATGGAATACACCCTATCCCCTCTCCTTAGTAAGGAGAGGGGTGCCCGGAGGGCGGGGTGAGGTTTTTACTGTATTGCACTCAACTGAATTCGCTATATATGAAATTTGTAATTTTGCATAATTAAAAAGACGTAGCAATGCTACGTCTGGGAAATCAATAATTTATAGTGTTCTAAAAAATGCTATTCAATGTGCAATTATTAAACCATTACCTCTTCTAACATTAATTTAGAACGCTTGAGCTTTTCGGGTACTGGTACAGGATAATCTCCGGTAAAACACGCCGAACAAAAACTATTGGTATCTTGTCGGGTTTCTTCTAACATTCCTTCCCAGCTAAGATATGCCAAACTGTCTACTTCTAGATGTTTGGCAATCTCTTGTACTGATTTGCTTGAAGCAATTAGTTGATCTTGATTATCGGTATCTATGCCATAAAAACAAGGATGGGTAACTGGAGGAGAGGAAATTCGCATATGTACTTCCCTTGCACCCGCTTCATACAATGATTTTACTAATTTACGGCTTGTTGTACCCCTCACGATTGAATCATCAATTATTATTACCCTTTTACCAGCTAACACGTCTTTGAGGGGATTAAGCTTCATGCGTATACCCGATTCGCGCATTGCTTGTGTCGGCTGAATAAAAGTTCGTCCGACGTAACGATTTTTGATCAACCCTTCGACATAGGGTATTCCCGAAACTTCAGAGAAACCAATTGCAGCTGGTATCCCAGAATCTGGAACCCCAAAAACAATATCGGCATCCACAAGAGATTCTTTTGCTAATCGTCGCCCTAACCTCATGCGGTAGCTATACAAGCTTTCCTCGTTCATAATACTATCTGGACGAGCAAAGTAAAACATTTCAAAGATACATAGCTTCCTTTCTTGTTTTTGACTCCACTCAAAGGATGCTAAACCTGATTCGGTAATCCAAACCAATTCCCCTGGCTCTACATCTCGTAGGTATTTTGCGCCGATAATATCCAAAGCACAGGTTTCTGAAGCTAAAACGTAGCGTGTTGGATTACCCTCCAAAGTTCCAATTACCAGGGGACGAATACCGTTAGGATCGCGCACGCCCATTATGCCTTCGCTGTTACCAATAACTAAACTAAAGGCTCCTCGACAACGATGAAAAGCCCTAATCGCTCCTTCTAATAACTCTGCACCCTCATTTATCTCTTCGGCGATCGCCAAGGCAATCATTTCTGAGTCGGTTGTGGTAGTTAAGTTGCAGCTTTTTTTGAGCAATTCGTCGCGTAACTGCGTTGTATTGACTAAATTACCATTGTGTGCCAGAGCTATCTCACCCAAACGAGTTTCGACAACTGCTGGTTGGGCATTTGCTCTATGACTAGAACCTGTGGTGGAATAGCGGGTATGACCGACACCTACATTACCTGGTAATTCATCAAGGATAGATTCGTTAAAGACTTGAGATACTAAACCCATGTCTTTATGTAGGTGTACCTGTTTGCCTTCAAATGTGGCAATTCCAGCGGATTCTTGACCTCTATGTTGGAGGGCGTACAATCCAAAGTAAGTTAGTCTGGCAACGTCTTCTAATGGTGCATAAACACCAAAAACGCCGCAAGCTTCTTCTTGCTTGTCGGGACGTTCATCTTGTGGATTATTAATTTGATTGCTCGATATTTGGGCGTGTTTATCCGAAGTGACGGCTTTAGAATTTGGGGGAATCATGCTAGCTATGCTCCTGATGATGATGTCGGGGGTTACCTTAAAAGTTTTTTTGAAGAAAAAAATTAAGGGTTCCACTCAAGTCACTGGGATTGTGAATTTGGACAGCAAGATTAAATTTAATTAAATCTTAACCATCTATTTACCACAGTACAGTATTTATGCTCAGTGATACTAATCTTGAGTTGCCAGTTATTCAATTGTCAGTTGAGTGCTGAACTGTTGATTTGAAGCTAAACGTCCATGAATTGCTTGATGGTAGCGATTGCTTACATTTTCTATCGTAACGTTTATTAAAGTTTTATTATCAATGGTGAATACCCTTAAATCTGTCTGGGAGTTTCCGACGTTGCCAAGTTTTTGCCAATTGTCGTTTAATTGTTCCCGTAAGTAGGATTCCCAAGTTTCTTGTTCGGCGAACCCAACAGAAACAATAATTCTTGCTCCACTTTCGCCAAAGAGTACTTCATCCCATCTTTGGGAATTGCTTGCTGGTACTTCAAATTTGATCTCGGCTCCAAGATTGCTTTTAATACAGCATTCGGCAAGAGCAACAGTAATTCCACCTTCAGCACAATCATGGGCGGAACGCACCCAACCTTGACGAATTCCTTCGCGGCAAGCTTGTTGTACTCGACGTTCTAAGTCAAAATCAACTCTTGGGGGAATTCCTGCAACAGTATCGTGGATTGTAGCTAAATACTCCGAGCCTCCTAATTCAACTTGGGATTGAATTGGTAAACCGAGAAGATAAATTATATCGCCTTGCTTGAGCCAAGCTTGAGAGCAAATTTTGCTTAAATCGGGAATCAATCCCACCATTCCCACAACGGGAGTCGGGTAAATTGGTTGGGGATTACCTTGAGAATCTAAAGTTTCGTTGTAAAGAGAAACATTTCCCCCAGTTACCGGCGTAGATAATTCTTGACAACCTTCTGCCAAACCCCGACAAGCTTCTGCTAACTGCCAATAACCAATCGGTTTTTCTGGACTACCAAAATTGAGGTTATCTGTCACCGCCACCGGTTGTGCACCCACACAGCTAAGATTGCGTGCAGCTTCCGCCACCACAGCTTTAGCACCTTCGTAAGGCGAGAGATAAACATAACGGGAATTGCAATCAACCGTTGCCGCAACACCTTTTTGGGGATTGGAAGTTTCTTCTCTCCCTATCTCCCCATCTCCCCATCTCCCTATCTCCTCCTCTCCTTCAACCGGGCGTAAGCGAATAATCGCGGCATCCGCACCACCGGGTAACATTACGGTGTTATTCTGCACTTGATGGTCGTATTGACGATAAACCCAATGTTTTGAAGCGATGCTAGGAGTATCAAGTAAAGTCAAAAGAATATCGTTCCAACTTTGCCATTTGCCTTTGATTTCAATGCCTTCATAATTGCAAGCCGGTAAAGAATCTGGTGTCCATTCCCAAGCTTTACGAGCATATTCTGGAGGTTCTGTTAATAATTCTCGGTGATAAATTGGGGTATTTTCTGCTAAGGCTGTAGCGGGTATTTCTGCTGCGACTTCCCCTTGATAAAGTATCCGTACAATGGGTTCTTCTATTACTTTTCCTGCGACTACTGCATTAAGTCCCCAACGTACAAAAATATCAATTAATTCTTGTTCTCTACCTTTTTGGGCAACAAATAACATTCTTTCCTGAGATTCGCTGAGTAAATATTCGTAGGGAATCATTCCAGTTTCGCGGTTGGGAATCTTATCTAAATCGAATTCCACGCCGACACCACCTTTGGCAGCCATTTCGGAAGTAGAACAGGTTATACCTGCCGCACCCATATCTTGCGCTGCTACTACTGCACCGGTTTTAAAGGCTTCCAAACAAGCTTCAATTAAAGATTTTTCTAAAAAAGGATCGCCAACCTGCACCGCAGGGCGATTATCTAAAGATTCGTCGCTTAATTCTGCGCTGGCAAAACTCGCACCTCCCATACCGTCGCGCCCAGTAGTAGATCCGACATACAACACCGGATTACCAATACCTGATGCACCGGATTTAACTATTTCCGGCGTTTCCATTAAACCCAACGCCATTACGTTTACTAAAGGATTGCCAGAGTAAGCGCTGTCAAAATAGACTTCGCCACCTACTGTAGGAACGCCGACACAATTACCATAATGAGCGATCCCCGATACTACACCACTAAATAATCTTCTGGTTTTGGCATCTTCTAAATTACCGAAACGCAGTGAATTTAATACTGCAATGGGACGCGCACCCATGGTAAAAATATCTCTGAGAATACCACCTACTCCGGTAGCAGCTCCTTGAAAGGGTTCTACTGCGGAGGGATGATTGTGGGATTCGATTTTAAAAGCCAGTTGTAAACCATCACCCAAGTCTACAACACCAGCATTTTCACCGGGACCTACGAGAATGCGCTTTCCGGTAGTGGGAAACTGTTTTAATAAAGGTCGAGAATTCTTATAACAACAATGTTCTGACCACATTACGCCAAACATTCCCAATTCAGCTTTATTGGGATGGCGACCTAATCTTTTAACAATTTCTTGGTATTCTTCGGGTTTTATGCCTTCAAAGGCTATTTCTGCGGGAGAGAATGGGGATTGGGATGTAGCGGTCATGGTGAGGAATTACACGCCTGGACGAATCTTACATTTTAATATTTATTTGTGCATTTATTACTATTTTAGTCAATCAAATTTAA
>JBCCSG010000153.1:0-15561 GCA_039200565.1 Cyanobacteria bacterium P01_D01_bin.50
TGAAGAAAATCACTTTACTTTTTCGTTTTTGATTATTCATCTTGAATCCTTCATGGTTCTTCAAGAATGATCCCCAGGATACAAATACAGGATACGATGGACGTTGATTTAAGTATTTGTTCACAAACAATGGATATGAACCGCTATTGGTCACGTTTACTTGCCTTAATTTTAGTTGTAGTCATAGGTTTGACTGGGTGTTCTGGTAATTCAGATAAACTAACTGGGGATTATCGGCAAGACACTCTAAATGTAGTTGGAGTTTTGAGAGAAGCCTTAGCTTTACCAGACGACGCATCGGATAAAGCAACAGTTCAAGCAGAAGCGCGTAAAAAGATTAATGAGTTTGCCGCTCGTTATCAGCGTAATCCATCTGTATCTGGTTTAAGTTCCTTTACAACTATGCGAACTGCTCTTAACTCCTTAGCTGGACATTACAGTTCCTATCCCAACCGTCCCGTACCCGAAAAGCTCAAAAATCGTTTGGAACAAGAGTTCAAGCGAGTAGAAATAGCGCTTAAGCGTGGTGCTTAATTAATTACTATATCTTTTTTTAGGTCGCGGTTAGTAGTTAGAACAGGACTAAGGCTGCGTGTCACAAAGCTCTGAGGGTGCCTGACACTACAAGCCTCATTAATAGGTTCAGTTGGGAGTCAGTGTACAAGCACCCTACGGGGACAATATGCTAGTCGCGTAAGTCCTACAGAAGTCAAACAAACAACTACTAACCGTAACAATTTATTAATATTAAATTAGAGAACCTTTGTATATCTTCCGTTATTTACATTAATAGTACTTTTTTACTATATTCTATCGGTGACTAAAAATAAAGGAAGAAACTTACTCACCGAAAAAACCAACGTATTATAGCTACCTGTGGATGCTACGGAATGGAGGATAAGCAATAAAAGAAACACAAAAGTTGCTTAAAATTTCTAGTATTGACATTTCTCTGAAAATCGAATAAGGATATACGGCAACACAAATAGTAGATTAAAAGTCTATAAAATCGAGGCTTCAAACCTCCGATCGCTAAATTATGTAATAAAATACACGTTACCTAATAGAAGTGTATTGGGGTTGGTTACTTTTTTTATTTTATTTAATGAATATGTCTAAGCGTGCCTTGAATGTTGCCAAGCCAAAGTTAATTTTAAGACAATTGTTCGCAGTAATTTTTGGTACGAGTCTGCTTGTTCCTTATCTAAAAATTCAGCCAGCAAGCGCACAAGTAACCAGATATTGTCACATATCATCTACCGCAGTCAGAAAAAAAGAAAAGTTACGTGTATCAGCACAAAAAGGGAATCAAAAAGCAGCAGCGAGTTACAAGCAATTAGTGAGACAACACTCACAAGCAGTACAAGACTGTCGCAGACGCACCTGGCCACAAGTTCAAGCCATTTGGTTGCGCTTATATCCGTGTGATGTACGAGCGGGGGCACTCGACAAGATTATGGATAAAATTGTCAACCAGGGGTACAACCAAGTTTATGTAGAAACTTTTTATGATGGGCGAGTACTGTTGCCAGCAAGCTCGAATCGTACAGCCTGGCCGTCAGTAATTCGTAGTAAAGGTCAGGAAAATACTGATTTATTGGCGCAAGCGATTCAAAAAGGCCGCGAACGGGGATTAAAGGTGTATTCCTGGATGTTTACCACTAACTTCGGCTATACCTATGCCCAACGTAAAGATAGAGATGAGGCGATCGCCCGGAATGGAAAAGGTCAAACTAGCTTATATGTAGTAGATAATAGCTCTCAAGTATTTATCGATCCTTATAATTTACAAGCGAAACGCGACTACTATCGGATGGTGACGGAGGTGATGCGCCGTCGTCCAGATGGGATACTATTTGATTACGTGCGCTATCCACGTCAAGCAGGTAAAGATTCTATAGCCACTAGAGTTACAGATTTATGGTTGTATAGCAAATCTACTCGAAAAGCTTTATTTCAACGAGCGCTGAATAACAAAGGATTACAATTAATTCGGTTATTTTTAAGCAAAGGATACGTTACATCAACAGATATAGCTCGAATTGACAAACAGTATCCCCAAGAAGGAGAACCCTTGTGGCAAGGGCGTACTCCACCCATAGAACAAAAAGCGATCGCTTCCCCACAAGAAAGACAACCTCTGCTGCAATCAGAATTATGGCGACTTTCTGTAGCTCACGCCATGCAGGGAATTTTGGATTTTGTTGCACTCGCAGCTTACCCAGCGCAGCAGTTAGGAGTTCCCGCAGGGGTAGTATTTTTCCCTGGCGGTAACCAAACAGTAGGAAAAGGTTACGATTCTCGTTTACAACCTTGGGATAGATTTCCTAATTCCTTAGAATGGCACCCGATGTCTTACGGAAAATGCGGCAATACCAGTTGTATTGTTTCTCAAGTAAGGCGAGTATTAAGCATGGCTAAACCGGGAACCCAAATAATTCCAGCCTTAGCAGGAGCTTGGGGTAAATCGGTAAGCAATCGCCCACCTTTAGAAGTACAGATGCGAGATTTGAGTAAATACAAGCCATATATCAAAGGTATCAGCCATTTTGCTTACTCTTGGCAACATCCCCAAGATGATAACAACCGAAAATTTTGTCGGGTGCGTTAATTGAAAAAAGAAGAAGGAATATTAATTATTCTTTCTTCTTTTTTGATTGCAGTATTAACTACCCATTAAATAGTTCATATTGACTTCAATATTCATATTCTCACCAGCCACAAAAATTGCAGAATCGCCGAAATCAGGTGCGCTTGTCAGCACTTGAGGATTTCTAGAAAAAGCGAAACCCTCTACCGGCATACCTAGAGCGTTGCGGTTAAATTTATTATCAGTATTTGCATCGTGGTATATAGATAAAGCGTAAGTTCCTGCTTTTAAAGACTTAAAATTAAGTTGTAAGGGAGTTTCCTTGATATTGATACACTTAGATTGCAAAGCAAGTTTCTTATTACTAGGAAAACCGCGACTGCTAGAAAATAAGTTGAAACAAACTTTTCCTTTCTGATTTTTCAGTCCGTTAATTGTCACATTTAGATTGCTGTTGTCAGTACCATTTGCACTAGGTAAAAATACTAAACTTCCGATAATACTCAGAAACAGAATACCCACCTGAATTTTTTTCATCAGTAAATTAAAATTAATATAGATAACATGCACGCAGTAGATGATTTTAAGATAAACCAAAAACATCTACAGAAAAAATAATCTGTATAAAATAAAAAATTTAATAACCATAAATGTAGAGACGTAGCATTGCTACATCTCTAGCAATGACCGAACTAATATACAATGTTGCGAGTAATACTAAAGAAGAGACAATAAATCATTACAACACAAAATCCTCTATTTACTACCAAAAAGATAGTTCACATTAATTTGAATATCAGTACTAAAACCAGCCACAAAAACTGCTGAATCGCCAAACTTAGGAGGACCTGTAATAACTCGAGGATTCCGAGAAAATCCGAAACCTTCTTTAGGAATACCGAGATAATTTCTATTAAGTTTACCATCTCCATTGCTATCGTGGAAAATCGCGATAGCATAAGTTCCTGCTTTCAAGGAAGGAATATTTAATTTAGCGGAAGCATCACCAAGCTTGACGCATTTGGCTTGTAAAGCACGTTTGTTACTACTGGGAAAACCGCGACTGCTAGAAAAGAGACTAAAACAAACTTGTCCTTTTTGATTTTTAAGTCCCTTAATTGTGACAGCCAGATTACTATTTGCACTACCTTCAGCACTGGGTAAAAATACTAAATTCCCGATAATACTTATAAGTAATATACCAACGCTAAGCTTATTCTTCAGTAAATTCATAGAGATAAAAAAACAATAAACCCTTAAAGCATAAAGCAAAAAAATTACTCTATAAATTTACTAGTACACAATGTTATGCCTTAATCAGTAAATTTTACAATGTAGTCTTGAAGCAAATAAAAACACCCGCAGATTGGAAACCTGGGGCTATAAAAATCAAGCCCGTTTGCACGGGCTCCGCATGAATATTTTTTGTAGGGGAGGCAAAAAGGGGTGTAGATTTTCTTCCCCCTTTATTGCCCTTGTGTGACGGGAACCCATTAAAATTTTTTTCTTCTAAAAAAATTTTAATGGGAACCCCGTGACGCTTCGAGAGATTCAAGATTCAACTAAAAAGCTTATTTATAGCGTCACGCACCAACTATGTTTATGATTAACTCAAAATTCCCATACATGGTTTGGATCGTTGAGTGCAGCACGAACGTTATTTAAATTAGCAAATTCTTTAAAAGGGCTAGATTTAGCTATTTCTGTAATTGAATTTAAAGCAAAAGCTAATTGTTCGTTATCACCCGATACAAGAGCATTATCAACTACACCGAATAAAGCGCGAAAATTTTCGGCTCGTTCATCAAAAGAGCGATCGAGGTATGACATTAATAAATCACGTTGAGCGTTAATTCGAGTAATCGCTTCTTTTTCCCAAGCTTCAATATCACGGCGTTTAGTACGCTCAAGTTCTGCAATTGTAAGGTATTCCGTGTAAGCTGAAACCATTTTTTCAACGGATTCAACAGGGTTAATGTTTTGCAGCGCAAAGTTTTTGATTTTTTTTACTGACATATTTTATTACCTCACAGACTACGATACTTAGCTGTGATTGTTGCGCTAGAAGGATTAAGCTGGTCTTCGCTATCTAAAACAGGAGTTTTCATAATTTCTGAAATTGCCTTTATTAGTAGCCCTACCTGTTGAAATTTACTTGCATCGCGATTTGGATTTAAATACGGTAAATATTCAAGTTTATTAAGTCCTAAAACTGCTTGGTGATTAAGATATTCAAGTAAATCTCTTAACTCGTAAATCCGCCGTATAACTTGTTCTAAAAAATTACTCACTGCATCAATTTCAGCAGTTGCTTTATTCACTTTCGCTTCATATTCTCGTGCTTTTGTTAAGGCTTTTTCCCCTTCTCCTGCAACTACAAAACCACCAATCATTAAAGCCGGGCTGATAGTAATTCCACCTAATATAAATGAACCAAGCGCCATTCCGCCACCACCAGAAAGAAGTGAGCCACCACCCAACCATGCAAGAGTGGCATTTGTCGCAGCAGCACCGCTTAAACCAGAGATAGCAGTTCCCGTACTTGCAACTCCTACGGAAGTAGCGAGACTCATTGCACCACCATATCCAGCTGCTGCTCCTCCGACAGCTTTAATACCTCCTTTGAAAAATTGTTCGGCTTCAATTGTTGCTGTTTTATATTCTTTAATTTGTTCGACAGAAATTCCATCCAACCCTTCTAAAAATTCCTTTTGAGCATTGTTAGCTTTACCAATATTTTTCTCAATAAAGTTAATAAAGCGTCCAATTGTATGTACTACTACATCCATTTGGAATTCACCATACTCTGGTGCATATTGATTAGTTTTTTCCCTTTGTGCATTCAAATATTTAACAGCATCTTCATAATCTCTTTGAGCATTTTTACCAATCTTTTTCGCTTCATTCATATCATAAAGACCTGAAGCACCTGCTCCAATACCCAAAGCACCAGTAAAAGCCGCAGCACCCAATATTAGTGGAATCATAAATTGCTCCTGATTAAAGTTAGTTTTGAGAAATGATTATCTAAATATTTTCTACGAACGAAGATTAACCTTATTTGTAGAGTTACCGAATAAACTAACTAATCAACATTTTTCAAAAGCAGGAATTTAAAATTTGAGTAAAGAAATCAATTATACTGAAGTGTAAACGCTAAATAGTATGTGCGATTGAAAACATTAGTTTATATATATTGAAATAAAAAAAAATTAGCACAAATTGCAGATGGTGCGTGACGCGATAAAACTTATAACCACCAACAAAAATGATCAAAGCGTCACAGCACCCTACAAGAAATATCTATTAGATTAGCCCGTCTTCACGGGCTTTGTATTTGTAGCCAAGGCAGTGCGTTGCGGAGGTTCCCGAGCCAGTGCGTTGCGCGGGTTCCCCGCGTTGTAGCAACTGGCGTTCCGTTGTAGCAACTGCCGCCCAGGTTTCTAACCTGCGGGCGTTGTTGTGGGCATTATTGCCGGTTTTTTTCTTCGATCACCAACCCATAAAAAAAAGGACAGGTTTCAAACCCATCCTTCCATCAAATAAAAATTATTTTGTAACTAAACTAACTCCCAATTTCCGGCGCAGTCATGGAAACCGCAGGCACTTCTCGTTGAGCCAAACTTGGTACGGAATCGCGCAATCTTGCCGTTAATTGAATTGTTGTCGCATCGTAAACCTGAGTCAAAATCTTGGGATACAAACCAATTCCAATAATCGGAATCAACAAACAAGCAACAATAAATATCTCGCGGGGTTCAGCATCTATGAGTTTTTGAGTAGAAATCAACTCTTTGTTTTCTTCGCCGTAGAAAATCTCCCGCAACATTGATAGCAAGTAAATCGGAGTTAAAATCACCCCAACTGCCATTAAGAAAACCACAAAGATTTTAAAGGTGTTGCTATAAGCATCGCTGGTGGCAAAACCGACAAATATCATTAACTCTGCCACAAAACCGCTCATTCCTGGCAATGCCAAGGAAGCCATGGAGCAAGTGGTAAACATGGCAAAGATTTTACCCATTTTCTTACCAACACCGCCCATTTCATCGAGCATTAAGGTATGGGTTCTATCGTAAGTCGCACCAACCAAGAAGAACAAACTGGCTCCAATTAACCCGTGGGAAACCATTTGCAGTACCGCTCCACTCAAACCTAAGTCAGTAAAGCAAGCAATACCAATCAGCACAAAGCCCATGTGGGAAATTGAAGAGTAAGCAATTTTCCGCTTCAGATTACGTTGAGCAAAGGATGTCAAGGCGGCGTAAATAATATTTACTATCCCCAAAATTATCAATGCTGGTGCAACATAAGCGTGTGCGTTGGGAAGCATTTGGGCATTCATCCGAATTAACGCATAACCACCCATTTTCAATAAAATACCTGCCAGCAACATATGCACCGGAGCTGTAGCTTCACCATGGGCATCTGGTAGCCAGGTATGTAAGGGAATGATGGGTAATTTGACAGCGTAGGCTATCAAGAAAGCTGCATACAACCCAAGTTCCATTTTGAGGGGAAAATCTTTAGCCGCTAACGTTGCCATATCGAAGGTAACGTTATCGCCGTAAAATGCCATTGCAAGGGATGCAAGCAAGATAAATAGCGAACCACCAGCGGTATACAAAATAAACTTAGTGGCTGCATAAAGCCGCTTTTTACCTCCCCAAATTGACAATAGGAGGTAAACCGGAATCAATTCGAGTTCCCACACTAGGAAAAATAACAGCATATCTTGAACTGCAAATACGGCAATTTGTGCACCGTACATTGCTAGTATCAAAAAATAAAATAACTTGGGTTTAAAAGTTACGGGCCAAGCAGCTAAAACCGCCAGCGTGGTAATGAATCCGGTCAAAATAATTAAGGGCATTGATAAGCCATCTGCCCCTACCGACCAATTTAAACCTAGTTGGGGAACCCAAGCATAACTCTCGACTAATTGCAAGTCAGGATTTGAGAAGTCATACTGAGTGTAAAAAGCGGTAACAATCAGCGCGAAATCTATCAACCCTACGATCAGGGAGAACCAGCGTACTGTTTTACCTTCTTTATCGGGGATAATGGGAACCAGCAACGATGCTGCGATGGGCAACAAGATAATCGTTGTTAGCCACGGAAAATTAGCAGTATTCATTGAAATAGTTAGGAAGGAATTATAAATTTTGGCTATCAACTACTAGCTATTAATTAGCAGTTTTTTTTTGATTTGGCGGTAATGTTCCGCTTGATTTAACAAAAATTCCAAAAAGATGAAGGCAGAGAAACTAATTTATCTGCCTTCACCCCCATTAATCTAATTCTTCACAAGTAGAAACGTGACACACGATATTTCTATATCAGGTAACACCAAAGAAAATTACCATACCCAACACAGCCCCAAAGATAATCAAGGCGTAGAGTTGTGCGCGTCCAGTTTCTATGTACTTTAGACCTTCACCGCTCAAAAGAGTAGCAAGCCCGGTAAGGTTAACAGCACCATCGACAACGCGGAAGTCAACTTCCAATACTTGTCTGGCTAACCGACGCAAGCCGAGAACAAATACACGATAGTAAATATCGTCAAAGTACCACTTGTTGAGAGATAGCTTGTAAAGCGATGGAATTTTGCTTGCAATGGCTGCTGGGTCGATTTTTTTGACTCGATACATCAACAAAGCCAAGATAATTCCCGCAACGGCGATCGCAACGGAAATCCCTGCCATAGTGTAAAACTCTGTGGGATCGAATTCCGCAGTTTTTTCCATCACTTCGGCTAAGGTTTCGCTGGGTGGATAGATAAACTCCTCAAAATAGTTTGCGTAAGGAGTTCCTAACAAACCAATTAGCATCGATGGAATTGCCAAAACCGCTAAAGGTAAGGTCATCGTCCACGGAGATTCATGGGGTGTATCGCTGTGTCCGTGACTGTCGTGAGAATGGTCGTCATGGGTAGATTCCAATTCTCCCTGCTTCATTGCTCCTGGACCAAAATTGGGAGCAGCTTCGGCTTCTACAAGAATTGTAGCGGCGGAATTTTTCAACTGCTGCAAAATATTCTCATCTTTACCCCGGAATTGGCCTTCAAATGTCATGAAATACATTCTAAACATATAGAAAGCGGTAATTCCGGCAGTTAACCAACCAATGAACCACAAAAATGGGTTAACTGCGAAGGCAGAGCCAAGAATTTCATCTTTTGACCAGAAACCAGCAAAAGGTGGGATACCGGAAATTGCCAAACAACCAATTAAAAAGGTGATTGCGGTAACTGGCATATACTTCCGCAATCCACCCATAGCTCGCATATCCTGAGCCAGAACTGGATCGTGACCAACAACTCCTTCCATTCCGTGAATTACCGAACCGGAACCGAGGAACAGCATCGCTTTAAAGTAAGCGTGGGTCATTAAATGGAAGAAACCGGCAGTATATGCGCCTACTCCCATAGCCAACACCATATAACCAAGTTGGGAAATGGTAGAGTAAGCCAAACCTTTCTTAATATCGTTTTGGGTGATGGCAATTGTTGCCCCCATAAACGCCGTAAATGCGCCGACATAAGAAATTACGGTCATTGCCGCCGGAACGTGTTCAAATACCGGGTACATCCGGGCAATGAGGAAAACGCCCGCCGCCACCATTGTTGCCGCGTGAATCAAGGCAGAAATGGGGGTAGGACCTTCCATTGCATCCGGGAGCCAGACATGCAGCGGAAATTGAGCTGATTTCGCCACTGGGCCTAAGAAAACCAAAATAGCGAAAATAACGGCTAAGAGGTTGCTAAGAGCACCTGTTTGCACGAGATCGGCTAGGCGTGAGCCCATGACCTCGAACTCAAAGCTTCCCGTCGCCCAAAAAATTCCCAAAATACCCAATAACAGACCAAAGTCACCAACGCGGTTAGTAACAAAGGCTTTTTGAGCTGCATCTGCTGCTGACTTGCGGTCATACCAGAAGCCAACCAGCAAGTAGGAACACATCCCGACCAGTTCCCAGAATATATAAATTTGCACCAGGTTAGGACTGACCACCAAACCTAACATTGAGGAGCCAAACAAGCTCAGGTAGGCATAGAACCTGACGTAGCCTGGGTCATGAGCCATGTAGCCATCGGTGTACACCATTACCAGCAGAGCTACACTGGTCACAATCGCCAGCATAACTGCTGTCAGGTGATCGACAGTATAGCCCATAGTCAGATGAAAGTTACCAGCTGCTGCCCATTCCAAGGTGCGCGTGTAAGTCGCATGGCCTTGAATTTGACTCCACAACAAACTAAACGACAGCCCCATTGCTGCTGCCATTAAAGAGATAATTAATGCGGCGTTTAGCTGTCGTAGGCGGTTGGTCGCCTGATTAAACGAAATTAAGCCTAAGCCTACCAGCATCGCTCCTAAGAGCGGTAAAACTGGAATCAGCCAAGCATATTGATAGATTACTTCCATCACTGATGCCTACTTTTAGAATTCTCCACTAACTTAGAACATTGCTACGAAGTAGAAAAGAAATCGCTGCGACAGAGGAAGCCCTCCGTCCAATTTAATTATCTAGCCGCGCCGCAGTTGTCCTGGTCGGAACTGTTAATAATTGTGACACAGACAATTTAGGATAAAATACCCCACCCGATAGTATTTGGGTGGGGTAATTAAAAATAGTTTTATTTTTATTGCTAATTTTCGCCAATAATCTCTCGTATTTGACGCTCTTCTCCTTATAAGGGAAGTTTATTCCCATTTCACAACGAGTCTAATTGCAAAATCACCATAAAGCATTGACTATCTAGTCCACAGCGATTGTTAAGTTTCTCTCGTCCACCCAGCAATAAGAAAATTTTTGCTTTTTCTTAAGGGATTATTGCTTGAATCCATAATTAAATACAAACTAATCGCTCAAGTTTATTTTATGGTAAGTATTAGAAACTTCTTTGACCAAAAAACCTTCTTATTTGCTCGTGCAAAAGAAAAATATTTTTTATTGGCTTTGGATAGCTAGAGTTAAGTTGTGATAAATCAAATTGTGATAAATCCAACTGATTTAAGCACCAAGCCTTATGGGAGAGCAACCTAGCTCTGCTGTTTTTCTACTGCCGTAAATTTGGGATAAATTTGTATAGGTATCTTTGATCTCGGACAAAGCCGCAAATAAGTCTTCTCTACCCCTAAAACCTTCCAAACGCTGTCTTACGATCCCGTTTTCAATCAACAGCAAAGTCGGAAGTGTTTTTAATCGGTAAGTGGTAGACAGTTTAAAATTATCATCTGCATTAACTCCAACTAACTTAATTTCTTCACCACATTGAGACTTAAACTGCAATAATAAAGGTTTTATGATGCGGCATAATCCACACCAAGGTGCTTCAAAATTGACCAAAACTGGAACTTGAGATTCTAAAACTTCTTTTGTAAATGTCCGTTCACTAACCGACAACACCATGATGCCTCTCGAACTTAATGGTTTTCATATCATCTGTCTTAGCCATACTCACGCTGACTGTTGTTTGCCAGCAAATATTTCTAGAGTTTTCTAAACATGTCCACAAAGAAATAAGATGTGCCTTTGGGTGACGTTTATTTTTCCCTAACTCGAAGGGCGGAAGCCTCTAAATTTTATTTCCGGGTATAAGCCCGAGTGAAAATTTATTTCCCGTTAAACCCCGAGATGGAGCCGTATTTTGCCAAGTTATGACAAATTTATGTTCGCGGAGTGTTTCCAATGGAAATGATATGGCCGATACTGCACTAATTAGCTGGTTTCTTTTAGCCGCACCCTGTGGATAAAAGCGGAGCGTTTCCGTAAGCCGCAATTTTAGGTATGCCCAATACGGCGATTGAAATAGCTTGGCCATTTTTTTTGGAAATTGTAACCCATCTAAATTTTGTTGCTGGAAACATCTAGGAGTTTAAAATTAACTTTGCCTCCGATTTAGAGGTGGCGTATCTTTTATGAGACTAGTTTAACTCCCGTAAAATTTCTTTATGGCTTGTTTGTAGGAGCTACAGAAGGTTTTGAGCATTTATAGGTAGAAATTTTAGCCCTTTTCCAAAATGTAGTTCAGTTGCCTAACTTAGGCTGTGAAATGGTTATATTAACCCCAGACTCCTAAATTTTATACGTGAAGTAAAACTCAACACTTGAATCCCTGACATAGCATTTATGTTATGTTTTGATGACAAAAAGTTGACTCAAGTTGAGGATCGCACACCTATAGGTGTTTTAATCTTTTGCTTTTGATGAAAGCTACCGTCATCCAATATAACCTCCCGTCATGAAACTGGTGTTAATTGAGTCAAGTAGGTTGATAAATAAAGGTAACTACTACTATTTAATCTCTACTCACTCAAAAAAACACCCCCTCACATAGCTGTTTGAATTTATCCTACATTGAATTAGTCGCAACTGATGAGTCTTCAAATTTCAATATTTTTTTAGTAAATGCTTGCGGCTGTAAGTATTTGAGCAATAGTCGGTTTACCATTCTACCCTACTAGTTAAGCTCAGCAAAAAGGGGTGAGACCACCAAAATAAAAGCACAAATACTGTAACTCCAAGATAAGCAGGACGCAAAAATTCCTCACTTTTGATAGATTGACGACCATCAAAAATTGCAGCGAAAGGAATCACACTAGTGCGTTGCTTCACTTTTTCTGCTTCTTCGCCATAACGGGAATACAATCGGCGATCGCCATGCCAAACAGAAAACAAATGATGCAGTATTAAGCCGAAGGAGGTAATCACTGTAAAAGTAGTGCCGATCCACAAAGTGTGAGCAAAACACCAAATTATTTGTCCTACCATTTGCGGATGGCGAGTAATACGAATAATTCCGGTTTCATAGAGGTGAACTTCTGGCTTGGAGATAGCAGCAACTTCCAGTAGATTAAATGTAGCAGGATATAAAAATACAAAAGAAATTGCCGACAAGACCCATACAAGTGTCTGTATTCCGGGCACATTTTGTACCTGCCAAAGCTGCAAGCCATCATAACGATGGTTAAAAAAGTAAACAATCAGTATTACAGCTAACACTAAGCTCATAAGTGCAAATAAAATCCGGTAAAGCCTTGCTCCTATAAGCTTTTCTGCTTTTTCCCGCAGGGCTGCTCCTCCACTATGAGCAATTGCAAAAGTCAATAACAGTCCCAGCATGACACAATGAGTGGAGGTGAACCAATTCGGCACAACAGTATACATAGATAAAGTAATAATCAAGAAAATTAAATCCAGTACAACCAATACCACAAAGTTAGCAATGGAGGATTTTGGTCAAGATGTTGTGAAATCAGTCTGTGTCGGGTAAAGCCTCCAAGTTTAATACCCATTGTTATCATTCATACCGTGGGAAAACCTGCTCTTGCCTTTGCTCTGGCTTATTTATTAAATGTAGATTAAACCAATGGTGGCAGCCCTATAGCCCAACTCAACATAGAACCCGCATCAATTACAAGTATTGTAGTTAGTTGGGTCTAAAAGAATTGGGTTTACCAAGGCAAGAGTAATCCAAAATCAAATCTCAATAACTAAAGCGATGAAAGCCCGAATATTCCCAATATTACTCCTTTTAAATTCGTTGGTTGAGCCTTATGTCTGACCTTCCTTTTACTTTAGACCAGTTACGAATACTCAAAGCTATTGCCGCAGAAGGGAGTTTTAAGCGTGCTGCTGATAGTCTCTATGTCTCCCAACCAGCTGTGAGTTTGCAAGTACAAAACTTAGAAAGACAATTAGATGTACCTTTATTCGACCGTGGAGGTCGTCGGGCACAGTTGACTGAAGCAGGGCACTTACTGTTGAATTATGGGGAAAAAATCCTTAGTCTGTGTCAAGAAACTTGTCGTGCTATTGAGGATTTACAAAATCTTCAAGGCGGAACTTTGATTATTGGTGCTTCTCAAACTACGGGAACTTATCTTTTGCCTCGTATGATTGGGATGTTCCGACAGAAATATTCAGATGTGGCGGTGCAATTACACGTTCATTCCACTCGCCGCACAGCCTGGAGTGTAGTTAACGGACAAGTCGATTTGGCAATTATCGGCGGTGAAATTCCTACAGAATTAGCTGATTCATTAGAAAAGATTCCTTACGCTGAGGATGAGTTGGCATTAATTTTACCTTCATCTCATCCATTCGCCAAACTTGAAACGATCCAAAAAGAAGATTTATACAAACTACAATTCATTGCTTTAGATTCACAATCAACTATTCGCAAAGTAATAGACCAAGTTCTAGTACGCCATGACATCGACACGCGGCGCTTAAAAATCGAAATGGAACTTAATTCCATTGAAGCAATTAAAAATGCCGTTCAATCCTCCTTGGGAGCTGCTTTTGTTTCAACTAGTGCCATTACCAAAGAGTTACAAATGGGAATGCTTCACTTTACTCCGATTGATAATGTTGTGGTCAAGCGGACGCTGTGGTTGATTTTTAATCCCAATCGCTACAAGTCCAAAGCTGCAGAAGCCTTCAGTCGAGAAATACTGCCTCAGTTTGCCGCACCCGGATGGCATATAGACATGTTGAAATCATCACATACTTCCTTATCGGTAAATACTTTAGAAGTAGAGGCATCCAATCTTAAGCAAAGTTAAAGTTATGTCAAAAATCTGCCGCCATCCCCTTTCAATAGCCTATAGATTACACACTTCTTTGACCAAAATTTCCGAGACAACCCTTAAGTAATAGGTAGTTATAGTATCTATAAATACTTGTATTGCAGCGAGTTAACTTATTTTACAGTCAAGAGACGGAACCTGAAAAAATCGCGCAGCCTTGTTAAAAATATAGGAGCGTCATTACTGAATAGATGTTAGAGGCTGCGCTATTTTTTTACAAGTAAGTTAATAGTCCAAGCATATTTACGGGAGTTGTAACACTTGTTAAGTCGAGAAAATTATGTGTAAATATTTCTGTGGGACTATTTGAATAGGATTTCACCGTTGGACTAGTTGACAAATTGCTCGTGACTACAGACAAAAAATGGAAATTTACTGTACTCGTCCTCAGTGTCCACGTCCGCAGAACCATTTTGTAGATTTAGATAATAGCGCAACTCTAAGAACGGCACAGCAAAAATACTGTACTACTTGTGGAATGCCTTTAATTTTAGCCGGACGTTATTTACCAATAAAGCTGCTTGGAAGGGGGGGATTCGGAGCAGCATTTTTGTCGCGCGATCGCTATACTCCAGGAATGCGAAAATGCGTAGTAAAGCAGTTTTTGCCAGCAGGAGATTTGAGTCCAAATCAACTACAAATTGCAGAAGATCTATTTGAGAGAGAAGCGGTAGTTTTAGAGGAAATAGGCTCGCAACACGAGCAAATTCCCGATTTATTTGCTTTTTTCCCAGTTATAATTCCTGGCTTAGAAGAAAATAAGCAAGACCAATTTTTTTATCTGGTACAGGAATATATTGATGGAGAAAACTTAGAAGAAGAATTAGTGCGTAGGGGCAAATTCTCCGAATCAGAAGTATTGTTAGTGCTGCGTTCAATTCTCCGGGTACTGCAATTTGTTCACAGTAAAGGTATTATCCACCGAGATATCAAACCTTCTAATATAATGCGCAATCGTGACGGTAAACTTTTTTTACTGGATTTTGGTGCTGTAAAGCATGTAACAAACAGCCCCAATGGGGCTGGTAATTCTTCTACCGGAATATATTCGCTAGGATTTGCGCCGCCAGAACAAATGTCTGGAGGAAAAGTATTTCCTTCAACGGATTTATACGCTTTGGCTGTAACTATTATTCTGTTGTTAACCGGAGAAAAGGATGCAACTGAGTTATTTGATGCTTACACTAATCAGTTGCGATGGTTAGACTTGGCAAATGTTAGTTCCCATCTTGGCAAAATTTTAGATAAAATGCTTAGCAATGCACCCTTGGATCGCTTTAAATCAGCTTCACAGGTTTTAGAGGCTCTTGATTCATCCGCGCAAGAAATACCAGATACTTCTCTCAATTACCATCAGCCTCAAGTTATATCACA
>JBCCSG010000154.1:0-15493 GCA_039200565.1 Cyanobacteria bacterium P01_D01_bin.50
AAGGTGATTTGTCCATCTACTGAACACATCCATATATTGCGGGTTCCCCCTTATATGGAAAGTTGTCATCAAGCAGCCGCTTGGATTGCTGGTTTTAATAATCCCGATGATTACAATCCTTTAATTGAAGCTTAATATCAAATCCTTATCATCCGAATTATTTCAGTTGTCTCTCCTGATTGTTTTTCCTCTAACTTGAAAAGTTGTTTTTTGATATTTTCGCTTTCACATTGACAATTTGAAAATAATTACCAAAAAACACGACTACATAAAGCTCTTCTTGTCAATATCAGTATCTTGATAGACTCTTTTTTGTATTTTAGGTCACAATAAAATTTACATTGCTTAATATTATTCGATTTTATTTTTTAGTTTAAATTTGTTTTGTATTATGCCAAGTAGTATAAAAAACAGTAATTTATCAAGCTAATTGCTATTTATTAACAGGTTAGTTAATCGATTTGCTGAAACTTAACTAAACTGCTTCCGCCAAAATACAATATCACGGTTTTGGCGGAAAGTCTTGTAATCTCGTTGACTAATTGAGAATTCTGTCAATAAAAATTTTTATGTAAAGTTGAGTAACGAATTTGTGAAGGAATATGAATACAAAATTTTTATCAGTTATTGTTTTTTGAAAAGTCTAAGTTATATAAAAGTAGATTTGAGTTTTTAGCGAAGTTTGATTTTCAATTCACGAAGAAAGAACAAAGAAAAACCCACGTTTAAAAACGTGAGATTGAAATTACTCATTACTTATTACTCATTACTTATTACTCATTACTTATTACTCATTACTTATTACTCATTACTCATCTTCCCCTCCTCTTATTCTTAATCAAACAGATTGCACAAACCGCTTAATATCACCGCAAGCAATATAAGACTTACCATCGGGACCAGTTCTAATTTCATCAACAACATAAAGCATTCCTTCTTCCCGAATTGAGCGAGGAAAGCGCATGTTCCAATCAGCTTCATATCCATCTGATACAACCCTAGCGCGCAACTTTTTACCATCTTTAACGCATTGAACCAGAATTCCATCATTTACAGCGTTGGTGGTTACTAAATCCGCTGCGCTGGGGGGAGCTTTGGAAGCTTTAGCGTTACCAGTTCGTCTTGATTGTCTGGGAGCTGCGAAGATATCTGTTTCACCGGGTTTTGCAAAACGGTTAATTTTTCCACGCACTCTATAAAAAGTTCCATTGGCTGAAAGTTCTACAGCTTCAGCTATATAACGCGCACCTTCGGCTCGAATTGAACGCGGGAATTGGACGTTTTTAGTTGAATCGTAACCATCAGACTTTACTTTAATCCGCAGTTTACCCTTTTCCCTCACGCAATATAATTCAATTCCCGAACCTACTTCATTTACTGTAGGCATTGCGTAGATTTCTGTACCCGCAGTTACGCCACGACTCTCTAAATCGCTACGATTGCGGCTCATGGCTTGATAAGTTTGGTCTCGCAGTTCTTTACGTCCTGCGTTACCTAAAGCTCTTTGTGCAATCTGACCTGCAAAATATTCTAGTTGGTCTATCTCTTCAGCAATTTCAAAGTTCTCGTTTAAGCCTTTATTACGTAAATCTTCTACCAGATTCCGCAAAGCTTGTTCTGCTTGAGAATGTCTACTATGTTCTGCTAGGTCGAGAGCAGTTTCTTTAACTTTAGCAATTGTTAGACGACTTAAATCGAGCATGACATCGCTGGAAGAAGCCAAAGCTGATTCCTCAAATGTACCGACTTTAGCGACAACATCTAAGGTACCCGATACGCTTTGAATTACATTATCTTGAACAATATCAGCAGTGTAATGCAATTTCATTATGGGTAAATCACCGATGGGAGCATCAGAGATATCTAGACTTAACCCTAAAAGTTTATCTTCACCTTCGTAAAGTTCTCCCAAAGAAATAACAGGTTGACCAGAATTGTTTCGTTCAACTTGAGCCAAACTCAGAGTATCTACAAGATTGACACCATCAGCCAACTCTACATTCACTTGCAGATTTTGACCGACCACCGCTCTAAGACTATCTAACTCGATACTAAATACTTCACTTGCTTCATCAATGCTCTGAATAAAATAGAAATTACCACCAGCAGCTCTAGCCATACCAATTAACAGGTCTTCATTGAAACCCTGAGCAAATCCTAATGTAGTGGTAGTAATACCTTCTTCTGCCTTTTGTCCTGCTGTTGCTGTGAGTATTTGGGGGTCTATAACTCCCATATTTGCCCGACCGTCGGTTAACAGAAGAACCCGATTGATTTTTTGGGGGTCAAGGGTTCCCATAAGAATTTTTTTAGAAGAAAAAAATTCTTATGGGTGCCCGTCAAGTTCCCGTTTCACATGTTCGCAACCTTGCAGCCATCCACCAGATAAATTAGTAATACCTCCTGCTCTTACTCTACTTATAGAATTTTTCAACGCTGATTTATTGGTTACCGATTGGGGTGGAATAACGGTATTTACCCTATCGTCATAAACAACCACCGAGAGAATATCATCTTGTTCCAGTTGCTCTACAACAGATTCAGCAGCTTTGAGAGCATGATGTAAAGGAGCACCAGCCATAGATCCAGAGCGGTCAATTACCACCGAGAGATTAAGGTTACGTCGGGGAGATTCTGATATCTCCGAGGCACGAAAACGTAACAATAAATTAGCTTTTAAAGATTTTCCCGTGGGTAAAATAGCTTGGTCGAATGCGTAGGTTGTATTTATCATTATCTAAAATCTTTAGTTTATTTCTAATCTATCCCTTGCATCAAAATATAGTACAATTATACTATAAAGGTCAATATACGAATGCAATATGCCGGAGGCATGACGCTCGGCATATCGCGAGCTTATCGCGCTGAACGGGGGTAGTACTGTTTCGCGGAAGTCTCAAGGTAGTAAGTCAAAAGTATTATAGGATAAGGATTTCATGCTTTTGGAATGGGTGCGCCCCTTTACGCACTCACCGTAGTAGTAGTTTGTAACTATGGGGTGAAACTCTGGATTTTCGGTCAAAAACCGCAATTTAGGAATAAATAGGTTCACCTGTGGTTGTTCGAGAACCAAAGGTAATTCAATATTCATATGGTTATCAAATTTAATTAAATATTGAGTAAATTGAATTAAATATAATCTAATACATCTTATTGACACTCAATTTGTAACGGGTAGAGTGAGTTTACTGATTTAAAAGGAGGAATGAGAATTAAGAAACCCAGTTTTTTCAAAAAATCGGTTTTCTCTAGACCCCTAATATTTTTCTAAATTCGGGCATTCTAAATTCGGGCATTCTAAATTTATCATTCATTCATATTACGATAAGTAGCTACAGCAGAAGGAGAGATACGATTGAGATAACGGAAAATCCAGTACTTAAAAATAGTGTCTAAAATTACTGGGAATGTGGCAATAAATAGAAAGATAAACTCGTGATTTGCTGGTAAACCCCAATGACGGGATATCCCTTCTAAGATCACTTCCCAACCGTGAGGGGAGTGGAATCCAACAAATATATCGGTAAATAGAATAATGATAAACGCCTTGGCACTGTCGCTTAAACCATATACGACATAATCAAAAAATTCTTTTAAAACAGCAATTTCTCGCTTACTAAATATCATAAACCAGATAAATGCAATCACAGAAATGATGTCAGCAAAAACATTTTTGATTGCATTCCCACTCAGATCGCGATATTCTTCTGCAATCTCTGATGCTTTTTCTTTTACTTGTTCTTCTATTTGTCGATCAATATCAGATAGAGTTGTTGAAGGAGCGCTATTAATGATAGCTTTAAACTTGATTTTTTCTTCAAACCTTTCTAGCTCTAACATCGCTTCTTCTTCCATTTCATAATTCAGAAACAATTGAGATTGTTCCCCATTTCTAAAATGGTCAACTATTGGACTAACTACAATTGCTTTGGATAATTGATGTGTTAAAATAGGTATTATGATTAATAATAATAAGAATCTTACTGATATAATAGTTCTTCTTTGAGACTTGCGGAATTTATCCACAACATCTTGTTCGGCATTGGGGTCTAACTCAACTTGTAAACGATTGAATGTATTGAAAATTGAACGAGGTAATACACCTGTAGTGTTTACTTTACCCTTAGGGCTCGAGCCAGATTGATTTTTCGCTAACTCCTCTGCTTTCGCTTGAACTATTTCCGATTCAATTCTTGGTATAATTTTGTCAGAGCTATCAGAAGGTTCAACTGCAAACTCTTGGGTTAAAGTTTCTTCTAGTATAGGTATAGTATATTTATTAACTATTTCATCAATAAATCTTAATTTTTCTAAAATAAATTCAGGACTGAGATATTCAACATCAAACTTCGATGCTTCTTTTGCATTTGATTTATTCAGAAAATAACGAGTAGCTTTAAACTCCGTCAACCTCATCCGTACAATTCTTAAAAACTTTTTGAGATCGGACTCAAAATAATCTATGACACTACTGCTATAACCGACTATCGAACTGTCAATTTTTTTACCATTAAAATATTCATCTTCTATTGCTTTAATTTGTAATGCGGCCTTATAAGCTTCATCTAAAGAACGCTCCTGGGTTCGTAAGTACCAACAATAAACCTTAACTAAATATGAATAAATTTTTTGGCGAACTGAAAAGTTGTTCATTTCAATAGTTATCCAACTTTTTTTAATGGTTATTAAGCTTACGTTAACGCTGTTCGGTATCTTAACAAAATTATCAGGAGACGGTTTGTGTTAAATCATTCTCTTTGGGTTTTAGGCCCCAGTCGTAGTGGTAAAACTGAACGTTTAGTGCAGCAATTTTGTATTTGGGTAGACGATAGCGATCGCAATCAACAAAGATTTTATACTGATAAGCCACAGCAAAAAAATAGCCCTAGCATACCAAAAAGTCTGTATTCCCAACATAATGAACTCGGAGTTTTGGTGTTTGCTGCGAATGGGGATAATCGCCGGGAATTAGCAGATAAAATTGTTACTGCTACTTGGGGTAAATATCCACTGATAGCGAAAACACCTCTAGGTTTTTTTCAAGATGAAGTAATTTTATTTTGGCCCCTTCTGATAGAATCATTGCAATTAAAAGCACAATTTCCGGTGAGATTACGTCCGGAAACCGAACAGGAATTAGCAACTAAGCAATGGCGATCGCGATTAGAACCAGAAATGTTGCTCCGTATTGGCATGAACGAGTCTCGTTTCGTACGCCGTATTCTTGACTTGCTACAATTAGCAGCTTTGAGTGGAAAGCGTTGTCAAGATATTCCTCAAATTTTAACGGGAGTATTATCACAACAAAATAATTTTACTAATTTAGAACCAGAATTTATTGGTTCTCTATTATTAGATTGGCGAAAATGGTGTTTAGACAAGGGCTTTTTAACCTACGGAATAATTACAGAACTTTACGGACAAAGTTTATTATCGGATGACAATTATCTTTCCCGGCTAAAAAAACGCTATCAAGCAGTTTTAGCGGATGACGTACAGGATTATCCCGCTGTGATGCGTCAATTATTCGAGAAAATTCTTGATGGTGGTGTCGGAGCTTTTAGTTATAACCCTGATGGTATAGTGCGTTTAGGATTAGGAGCAGATCCGAATTATATGGAAGGGTTAGCAGAACATTGTCAGATCGAAACCTTAACTCAACCGCCTATTTTATCCTTGTCGGATATGCTGTTACGCCCAATGACGCAATTGGTTATCGAACCCATGACACTTTCGAGTTTACCAACTGCGGTACAGTCTATTGAAACGATTTCCCGCGCCTCATTATTGCAAGAAACGGCAAAGACGATAATCGAAACGGTAAAATCTGGGATCGTAGAACCAAAAGATATAGCGATAATTGCTCCCGGTTTAGATGCTCTAGCCCGTTATTCTTTGATCGAAAAACTTCGTCAAGGAGGGGTTATAGTTGATTCGCTTCAAGATAAACGTCCTTTAATCAGTTCGCCGCTTATCCGTGCTCTACTGACTTTACTAACCTTAGTTTATCCCGGTTTGGGAAGGTTAGTAGATCGTTGTGCGATCGCAGAAATGTTGGTAGTACTAACTCGAAAACCGAATAATAAGAATTATATAGATCCAGTACGTGCTGGATTAATTGCCGATTACTGTTTTAAACCCCATCCAGATAATCCCAATTTACTAAATGTCGATTCATTTGAAAGATGGGATAGATTGGGTTACGGTGCCACAACTGCCTATGGAAAGATATTAAAGTGGTTAGAGCAACAACGCTCGAATTACGAAAAACGTTTAATTCCCACTCCTGTTTCTTTTTTGTATAATGCCATTGAATATTTCATGAATGATGTTGGTTATTCTAACTACGAACAACTGGCAATTCTGCGGCAATTACTGGAAACAGCCCAACATTACTGGGAAATTGATACTAGATTAAAACAGTTTTCTTCTAAGGAAATTTCTCATGATTCCTCGCAGTATTTGGTAGAAGAGCAGGGAAGGGAAGAGCTTGAAAGTCCTAAAACAAAAACTATTGCCGAATTTATCAGATTACTGCAACAGGGAACTATAACCGCCAGTCCTTATCCCATACGTCCCATAGGACCGGGAGCAAATGCAGTAACATTAGCGACAATATTTCAATATCGCTCCCTACGTCATTCCCATCGCTGGCATTTTTGGTTAGATGCAGGATCGCCATTGTGGACAAAAGGAGGTGCTGCAACCTTATTTGGTTCAATGTTCTTTCTACAAGAAAGATTTGGTCAGCCTTGGACTGCTGAAGATGAAACATTAGCAGAAGAAGAGCGACTGCAAAGGATTATAGCCGATTTATTAGCACGGGTATCCGACAAAATTTATTTGTGTCACAGCGAGTTAGCGGTAAACGGACAAGAGCAACTTGGTTCGTTATTGCCTTTGGTGAATGCTTGTGTGGGGGTAGAAAGTGATGAGTTAAGAGTTAAGTAGGTTGGCGTTGAAAATAGTAATTACGATAAGGCAATAGGAAATAGGAGTAAGGGGAAGGAGGGTAATTTACCCAAGCTTATTAGCTTCGGTTTATTTGTACCGACTTACTTATCAGGAGTCAGTCACGGTATTGTCACGTTATTTAGATTAAAGTGATATACAAGGTTGAGAAAATATTAAGCAAAATGGCAGATTAAAAAGTAAATAAAAGACTTAACACAATTAGATTCCCTCAAACTCACTTTTCTAGAGTTGTTTCTAAATTCTATAGTTTTGATAATTAATATCTAAACATTGATTTATTCCGCAATAATTACAAACTTTTTTGATTAAACATCTTCCAAGTAAATCTATTTTTTTCAGATTTTAAATATCAGTATAAACATAAATATTATATGAGATAATATCGAAAAAATCTAGAAAATCAAGACATGTGAAATATACAAAACATATTTGATAATGCTTATTAGTTTACGTTAATATACTTAAGTATTGAGAACTACTAGTTTAGGGTTTGGAAGATTGGCTGGTAAAGCAATAAATAAAATTTTCCGTAGTTCTCCGGTAGAGTAAGAACCTCAAGTAAAGTTAAGCTTCAGTATAAATGAAATTGCTTAAAAAGAAAAATTACTGATGCTTCTAGCTATGTAATAAATTTTTTTATTCTAATTTATCAATTTAAAATTTTTATTGATTTGAATAATAATTAATTATGGAATCTAGAGAATCTGTAGATTTAGATTTACGAAAGTTTTGGTACATCATTAAGCGACGTTGGATACCGGCTACACTTATATTTTCAATTTCAGTTGGAGCCGCAGCAGTACTAGGCTCTTTCAAAAAACCAGTTTTTGAAGCTCAAGGTAAGCTTTTGATAAAAAAAATAAACCAGACTTCTGCTTTAACAGGCTTAGGAGGACAAATTGGACAGTTGGAAAGCTTAGATATAAAAAGTAGCCCTATAAATACAGAAATAGAAGTAATTAGTTCCAAGCCTCTGTTAATAAAAACAATTAAAAAACTAAATCTCAAAGATGATAATGGTGTACCGCTTCAACCAAAGAAGCTTGCAAAACTTATTCAGCTTACAGCAATTCCAGCAACTGATGTTTTAGCAATTTCTTATGAAAGTAAGAATCCTAAAGAATCAGGAGCAGTTGTTAATGAGTTAATGAACCTGTATATAGAAAATAATATCCAAACAAATAGAGCTGCTGCCGTTGCTGCTGGTGATTTTATAGCTAGACAGTTACCCGAAACAGCAAGGAAAGTTCGTCAAGCAGAACAAGCTTTACGTGGCTTTCAGCAGCAAAATAATGTAATTTCTTTAGAAGAAGAATCTAGAAGCGCTGTAGGCATTCAGAAAGAATTAGAGATTAAAATTACTGATACAAGAATAGCTTTAGCAGAAGTAACAGCTCGTGCTCAGAGCCTTGAGATAAAACTCGGGATGAATTTCCAGGATGCGATAAATACTGATACTCTGAAAAGTTCTACTGGGATACAACAGGTTTTAGAAAATCTACAAAAGGTAGAAAAAGATTTAGCACTAGCCCAAACTCGCTTTTTCGCCACATATCCAAAAGTAGGAGATTTAATTCGTCAGAGAGATGCCTTACAAAATTTATTAAACAACAGAGTTGCAGAATTAACTGAAAATAATATTAGAATAGATGCCCGAAATTTGCAGATAGGTGAGGTTAAGCAAAAGCTAACGGAGGAACTGACAAAATCGGAAATCGAAAGTGTGGCTCTAACAAATCGCCTAAATTCTTTATTAAAAGCATTAGCAATTCATCAAAGAAGAATTAATACGTTACCTAAGTTAGAACAAGAAGAAAAAAAATATGAGCGACAACTGGAAACAGCTAGAATCACTCATGAAAATCTGTTAAAAAAACTACAGGAAGTAAGAGTTACAGAAAACCAGAATATTGGTAATGCTCGCATAATTGAACCTGCTTTTGTTACTAGGAAGTCCATGCAATCTACTAAAATCATGTTTTTGATTTTAGGAGGTGCTTTAGGAACTTTAGTTGCCACAGCAATAGTTGTTTTACTTGAATTAAAAGATAGATCTGTTAAAACCCTTAAAGAAATCAGAAAACTATTTGGATATACCTTACTTAGCACTATACCTTCCTTGAGAAAGAAATCTTATCTTAATCTCAAGGATACCAATGCACCAAGTTTACCCCATATACCCGTAAGAGATAATCCCGACTTACCAATTGCAGATGCATACCGAATGCTTCAAGCTAACTTGAAATTTATTAGTTCGGATAAACCATTACAAGTAATTGTAGTTACAAGTTCTGTTCCAAAAGAAGGTAAATCTACGGTTTCAGCCAATTTAGCAGCGGCGATGTCTCAACTAGGACAGAGGGTATTGCTTGTAGATGCAGATATGCAAAATCCTATACAGCATAATTTATGGGGTGTCACTAACACCAAAGGATTAAGCGATATCATCATCGGTCAAGTTGAATTTGAAACAGTTGTAAGTGGAGGAATGCTTAGTCTAGATGTATTAACAGCAGGAGTAATGACTCCTAATCCTCTGTTTCTACTGGATTCGAGAAAAATGGAATCCCTAATTGAAGAGTTTAAGAATACTTATGATTTTGTAATTATTGATGCACCATCTTTAGTAATCAGAGCAGATGCTCTGGCTTTAGGCAAAATGGCAGATGGTGTTTTATTAGTAACACGTCCGGGAATACTCACAGCTGCTAATGCTAACACGACTATAGAGGCTTTAGAACGTTCCGGACAAAATGTACTGGGTATGGTAGTAAATGGTTTAATTCCGGAAAACGAATCCAGTAGCTATTTCCATTACGCGAAAAAATACTCGGCTCAAGATAGTTCTTATCAAGAAGTTATCAAATAAAAATAATTTTATCAGTTATCAGCCATCAATTATGAGATTCACCCAGTTCATTTTAATTACTCCAATATACACCATATATAAACAATAAAAGTTAACTGTTCACTTTTAACTACTCACTGCTCACTGTTAACTGTTATTTAAGGGTGCATTTTATCAATGAAAGGATTACGCAAGCTTTTAGGGAATTCTTTTTCTTTACTATTAAATCGCTTAACCCAGAGTATTACAACTTTTATATTAGTTGCATCGATTGCTCGAATTTTGGGAGCTTATGAATTAGGGCAATATATGCTTGCTTTTAGTTATTATTATGTCTTCATGACTTTAGCTTCCCAAGGATTCAAAACGTTGTTTACGCGGGAACTGGCACGCAATCCTACGGAAACTCCATCTTATTTAATTAGCGGCACTTTTCTACAATTTTTATTTAGCGTCATTGGCTATGCTGTACTGGCGATTGTAGTATATCTTCTTCCTTACAAGGAAGATACTTCTATAGTTTGTTATGTTATAGGCTTAGCTATTATCCCATTTTCTCTTTCCAACGTGACTGAATCTATCTTTCAGGCACAAGAGAAAATGCACCTCATTGCTATTAGTACGGTACCAGTTTATATATTACGCGTAATAGTGATGATTTGGGCAATGAATCTAAAACATGACATCAGTATTGTTTCAGCAATTATGGTAGCTTCGGAATGCCTAATATTTCTAATTCAATGGTGTTTTATAACACAATTCATTCAATATAAATGGCGATTGGACTGGAAGTTTATGTGGGACACTACTAAAGCTTCTGGTGCATTTATAGTTATTGAAGGTATATCAGTTCTCGGTTACAGACTTCAGGTTTTTATTCTCTCTTTATTAGGTGGTGAATTAGTTGTAGGGCTATATGGTGCAGTTACACAATTAATGCAGCCTTTTCAAATTATTTCTCATAGTCTTGTTTTAGCTGTGTTTCCAAAAATGACGAAAGCCATTGATTCGGGAAAAGATAGTCAGCGCCAAATTACACAAATCACTATAGAAATATTATTAATTGTAGCTTTACCTTTAATTGTGGGGCTTGCATTTATTGGTAAAGATTTACTTGTTTTACTTTATCATGACCCAAGTTTTGCAGAAGCAGAATTTGCTCTGAATGTTTTCACTTTGGGATTATTTGCTGCATCCTTTACAGCACCACTG
Organism: Cyanobacteria bacterium P01_D01_bin.50; assembly: GCA_039200565.1. Lineage (GTDB taxonomy): Bacteria > Cyanobacteriota > Cyanobacteriia > Cyanobacteriales > Nostocaceae > Rivularia. The sequence continues at coordinate 11,036 of JBCCSG010000154.1, forward strand.
AGTTATTTATTAGTAGCAAATGGATTTGAAAAGGTTAATCTTTGGCAAGTTTTTATTACGACTATATTAGATGTTTTAATCAGTATCGTACTTGTTTCTCAATATAAATTAAATGGTACAGCAGTGACAGTAATTTTTACTGATTTTGTTGCTTTATTTATTTATGTCTATGAGGTTTATAGGCGATTATTCTCATTACAATTATGGTCTACTATTTACCGTCCTCTGATTGTAAGTATTTTAATGATACCTGTTTTTTTGATATTGCAACAATTTAGCTTAAATATTATGTGGATTATGGCGATCGCAACATTTAGTTACTTTTCAATCGTGGGAATATTAGGATTTTATACTGTCTATAAATCTAATGATAATATGGTTCAATTATTATTGAGACGAAAATAACACGGTTCATCAGGACTTACTAAATAAGCAATAAAATCGGTTTTATATTGTTTTAATATAACCTTCTACCAAAATCAATAGAGAATCTGTCATTAAAATCAGGGTAAATACATTAAAAATGAAAGTAGCCTTATTACATTTTTGCTTCTACGAATATACAGTTCAATTAGCTAACGCTTTAGCAGATTATGTTGATTTAACCTTAATTCATCCGCAACAATTAACAGCACAAACACAAGATTTACTCGACCCAAGGATTAAAGTAATTACTTTTAATAAATATCGCATACGCGATCCTCGTAATTTATCCGCAATGGGTAAATTAATTCGTATTATCCATAATATACAACCCGATGTATTGCACGTTCAGGAAACTAACGATCCTTGGTACGATTTAACATTGTTGCTTAACAAAATGCCTCCTTTAGTAACAACTATTCATGACGTATTCCGTCACCCTGGAGACAAAGATAACGTCATCGGTTCTGAGTATACTCGACGGATTGCATTTTGGCGATCGCAACAGCTAATCGTTCATGCCAATTTACTTAAAGAGGCTCTAGTTCAACATTTCAAAGTTCCGAAACAACGGGTATGCGTTCTTCCTCATGGAGAATTAGGTAGTTTATATCAGCGATTAGCCTCTGATAATAATACAGTCAGAGAGCCTTATACGCTATTGTTTTACGGACGTATTTGGGCTTACAAAGGCTTGAATTATTTGCTTAAAGCAATGCCGTCAATTATAGAGCGCATTCCTCAAGTCAAATTGATTATTGCTGGCAAGGGAGATGACTTACAACTATATTTTCCCAATGGCTGCGACGAACAGCATTATGAAGTTCTCAATCAATATATTCCACCAGAAGATGTTGCAAGTCTTTTTCAACGCAGTACGGCAATAATTTTACCTTATATCGAAGCATCTCAGAGTGGTGTTGCATCTTTAGCTTATGCGATGGGTACCCCAGTTATTGCTTCTGAAATCGGTGGTTTGGCAGAAATGATTTATTCCGAACAAGATGGATTATTAGTTCCTCCTAAAGACGTTTCTGCTTTAGCTGATGCGATTATTCGTTTATTAGAAGATAGTAAATTACAACATCAGATACGAACTGCAGCATTACATCGTTGTGAAGATGATTTGAATTGGTCAAATATTGCCGCTCAAACAATCGAAATTTATCGTAAAGCAATTTATCTCAAAAATACTTATCGGTGATAATAATGAGAAAATTTTTATTATTTACCGAAGAGGCATTTACAGTTGTATCTTTACTGCTTTATTCGGGAGGCCCATTAACTGTTATTTTATCTAATGGAGCAAATGAAGGAGACGATTCTGGAGAAACGAATACTTCTTTAATTCTAGTACTATTCTTTTTTAATTATCTGATAACTTTTTTTCTACTTATCCTTCGATGGAAAAAAGTCATACGGGTAATGAAGAAAGAAAAAATTATTTTCCTATTAGTAGGAATTGCTGTTTTCTCTTTTGTATGGTCTTATCTTCCTAAAAAAACTTTCACTCGTGGAATTGCTATAATTGGGACTACTTTATTTGGAATATATATAGCTTCACGGTACACCATCAAACAACAGTTACAACTTTTAGGTTGGATGTATGGAATTGCTGTAATTTTCAGCTTTGTATTTATTGCAGCGATTCCTAATTGGGGTATTATGAGTGGAATTCATGAAGGAAGATGGCGAGGTATTTATAACCATAAAAATACTCTTGGTAAAGTTATTGTTCCAGGTATTACTGTCTTTTTGCTGTTGGCTTTTAATTCTAAAAAATATAGTTGGCTATTCTGGATGGCTTTTAGTTTAGCTTTTATCCTTTTAGTACGTTCGAGTTCAACAAGTTCTTTACTTAATGGAGTATGTTTAATCGCCGCATCTATATCTTTCAGAATTTTTCGATGGCGAGATAATTTGATGGTACCTACCACGATTGCAATGGTCAGTTTCGGTACAATCTTCTATGTAATTGTCTCTGTAACTACGGAAGCTATACTCAAAGCACTTGGTAAAGATACCACACTTACTGGTCGTGGAGATATGTGGCCCTATATCTTTGAAATGATTGGACAAAAGCCTTTCTTAGGTTATGGTTATGGTGCATTCTGGTATGGCCCAGATACTCCTTCTTTCTACATTTGGCAAGCAACTGGTTGGACTCCTCCTAATTCACATAATGGCTTTTTAGACTTGTGGTTACAAATAGGATTAATCGGGTTATTAATATATATTTTTGGATATTTGGCTATCACTTTACCCAAAGCATTGTATTGGCTGCGAGTAACTAAAACATCTGAAGGATTTTGGCCTCTAACATATATGACTTATATGTTGCTGGCAAATATCAGTGAAACTACCTTGATGATACAAAATGATATTTTTTGGGTTCTTTATGTTGCAGTCGCATTTTCTGTACAAATACCCCCAGAACGTCAAAAAATATTAACAACATGAATCTACTTTTAAATATTGATGATTTCAAAGTCCAGTTTTTTGTGACCTTTTATGGATATTACTTCTTTTTCTTTTAGAATTTTTAGTTATCTCGATAAGATATATTATATCGAGATATCAAATTCATAACTGAATTGAGCAAGGCTGAATAATTAATACAATAAGTCTTACTAATGTTTGATATTAATTACTATTTAAGTATATTTTCTAAAGATATTTAATAATAATTATGTTAGAAAATATATATACAGACAATCAATGCATCTTCTAAAAACTACACATCATGTCTGATACAAATTTAGAATACTGGCAGCAAAAACTCAGCACTAGACTACCAGTTTTAGAACTAACTACAGATAAATTAAGAACCGATCGTAGAGATTATTGTGTTGGTGTAGAAACTTTTGTTTTTCCTCAAGAGCTTTGTAAATCTCTCAAAACTTTAAGTCAATGGTCTGATAATAAATTATTTTCAACTTTATTAGCTACCTTCAAATGTCTACTTTATAAATATACTGGTGAAGAAGATATCATTGTTGGTTCATATATTACCCAAACTGATAATTCCGATTTTAATACATTAGCTTTCAGAACTAATGTATCTGGAAATGTATCATTTATTGAATTATTAAAAAAATTAAATCAAGCAGTAACCGAAGATTTGAAATACCAAGATTTTTCTTGGAAACAACTTATAGCAAAATTATCTACTACAGAGAATCAAAATAATTCAAGCATTTTTCAAGTCATGTTTAGCTTGCAAGATGCTCCTCTAATAGATACACCATTACCAATTGACGTTGATAAATTTCAATTAGATTTATCTTTCTTCCTAGTTGAAGCAGAAGAAGGCTTGAAAGGAACGGTAGCATACAATCAAGAACTATTTGAGCCGCAAACCATAAGACGGATGGTTGGGCATTTTGAGAATTTACTTACAGCTATCGTTGAAAATCCCGATCGCAAAGTCAAAGATCTGACAATTTTAAGCGAAGCGGAACGTCACCAAATTTTAGTAGAATGGAATCAGACAGCATTTGATTATCCTCGTGAAAAATGTATTCATCAACTTTTTGAAGAACAAGCAGCCAAAACGCCAGATGCTATAGCTGTAGAATTTCAAGAGCAGCAACTTACCTATCGAGAGTTAGATAATAGAGCAAATCAGCTTGCAAATTATCTACAAACTCTAGGAGTCAAACCAGATACCCCAGTGGGTATTTGCATCAACCGCTGTTTAGAGATGGTAGTGGGAATTTTAGGCATACTCAAAGCAGGTGGTGCTTACATACCTTTAGATCCGGCTTATCCTCAAGAGCGTTTATCCCATATGCTGGATGATTCCCAGGTATCCGTTTTATTAACTACAGAGAATCTACTATCTGAACTACCAGAAAATAAGGCGCAGAAAATTTGTTTAGATAGAGACTGGCAGATAGTATCTCAAGAGAGCGAATCAGCTCCTTTGAGGGATGTAAAACCTCATAACTTAGCTTATATAATTTATACCTCCGGCTCTACTGGCAAATCAAAAGGAGTAATGATTGAACATAATTCTCTAGTTAATTTTACTCA
>JBCCSG010000155.1:0-15366 GCA_039200565.1 Cyanobacteria bacterium P01_D01_bin.50
GTATTGAACAAACCATAAAGTATACCCAACTTGCTATACATTTAGCTGTACTCCAACCCCGAAACACTTGGCTTCCTCCAATCTGGGTTCTCAAGTCGGCAGAAAAATTCTATATTGCACAAGCAACTGACTTAGAAAAAGCGATCGCATTAGTAAAAGCACAGCAACCCCAAGAAACTGGAGAATTGGAAGTAGTAAAAGTTGGTGGAATGTTAGCACCAAATCAAATTATTGCTTTAGATGTTAATCAATTATAGAAATCACCGCAACTGGTATATTCTGATATTACGAATAATTGCGATTTAAACATAACCTTTCAATTGCATAATTCCTAAACTATAAAGATAAATCAAATGACAAAAATTGAAATTGCTAGATACTTAGGAAAAGTCGGCGAAGAATACGAAAAAATCGTCAAATGCCGACTTTATTCCGATTTAAATGTAATTTACGAATGGTGGGTTCCCAATACAGAAATGTACCACCATGAGGAAATGAAATTTGAAGATATTGCTATTGAAATACAGATTGAACTTGCTAAAGAAGCAATCAAACAAGCAGATTTTGAAAAATTACCGGATGATGTTAAGCAATTACTCAATCAAAAAAGTAAATTAACTAATAATTTCCCGGGTTCCACGAGTTAAAAGGCAAGTGTAGAGACGTTACACTGTAACGTCTCAGAATCTAAATTCATAAACTGAGTAGGCAACGCCTAAATTTTTTATTTCTACCTTTTACTTCTCACCTTGATTAACCTCGAACATAATCAACGGTATTCATAACCGAATCAATATCAACCTCTGCACCTGCACGAACTACAAATTCACTAGCTCCAATTTCTGTACCAATCCTTCCCCAGTCGTAGGTGTAACCTAATCTCGTCCAAGGATAACCCTTTTCACCATAGGAATTAATTATTTGTTTATTTATCCATTCCTCATGTTGTGCGTCAACGGGATTGGGAAAATCCAAGTCGCATTGAGTATCGTCAATCTCTGAGTCAGGGCAAGGGCGATACAAATCTTTAGGGTAAACCCACATTTGGACGAATTTAGTTTTACCGTTATGAGCAGGTAAGCCCAAATATTCCTCCAGTCTTACATTTAAATTATTTTCATTCAGCTGTAGTTGAGAAGCAAACTTTTGTAACTCTGGTACAGCAGTAGTCCAAACTTCTCTAGTTAACTGCATTTTTTGACCAACTTTTTCATCATAGCCATTCCAGGAACTCCAAGTGACCATTAATACTTGGGGCTTCCCGTCTACTTCTCGCCACTTTAGATCGGGATTATCTGGAACGATCGGCAACAAACCCTTGTAAATTTCATCTTCTAAAGCATCAGCAGCATCTTCTACGGCAAGCTGATAACTCCGTTGTAGTTGCATGTCAAATTCTCCTTGTAGCTCTTGTAAGTCGTTTTGGTAAGTAGCCAACGACTTTTTCACAGGCAAACCAATTACTAGGATAACTGCTAGAAGCAAGACGCTTATTGTTGTGGATATGACCAAAAGTGCTTTTCTCATGGTTTTCACTTGCTGAAGCTTTTTAATTTATAAAAATATACATTATAAGAGCAGTTATATCACTTAGTAAATACTAGATTTAAGTGTACGTAAATCAACAATACCCAATTCCCTATGCTGCTTCGTATGCCAATTTTCCCTATCTAAAAATAAGTATTATTTCCTTCATGAAACGCAATAATTAGTTAATATTAGTTAAATATTGCTTGCGTAAATCGAGGCTTCGCTAATCCCATGCAGTTAAATCAAAGTGCTCCCCCGGATTCCCTACCTTTAAAACCATTACTTTTAATTTCGCCTTTTTTCCTTTGGGGTACGGCGATGGTAGCCATGAAAGGAGTAATTCCCCACACTACACCTTTTTTCCTGGCGGGAATGCGAATATTACCGGCAGGGATATTGATTTTGATCGCTGCTGTACTTATGGGTAAACCTCAACCCAAAGGTTGGAAAGCTTGGTTATGGATTGTTTTATTTGGATTGGTTGATGGAGCCTTGTTTCAAGGTTTTTTAGCAGAGGGATTAGTTAGAACCGATGCAGGTTTAGGTTCGGTAATGATTGATTCTCAACCATTAGCTGTGGCACTGATGTGTTCGTGGTTATTCGCGGAAAAAATCGGATTATATGGTTATTTAGGTTTAATATTCGGTGTTATAGGCATTAGTCTTATTGGATTACCCGATGATTTAATTTTCAGTATTTTTTCTAATTCCAGCGAATTAACATTTCCTACCTTTGAATCATTCTTTCACAGCGGCGAATTACTAATGCTATTAGCTGCTTTAAGTATGGCATTAGGAACAGTAATGATTCGATTTGTAAGTCGCCATGCCGATGCTGTAACAGCTACCGGATGGCATATGGTATTGGGTGGTTTACCATTGTGGGGAATTTCGGCGACAACTGAATCCCAACAAATTCAGAATTTAATTCCATCAGATTGGCTAGCTTTGGGTTATGCCACTATATTTGGTAGTGCGATCGCCTATGGGTTATTTTTCTACTTTGCTTCTAGCGGAAATCTGACTAGTTTAAGCTCTCTAACTTTTCTCACTCCTGTATTTGCCTTGATATTCGGTAATATATTTTTAAATGAATTCTTGACTTCTTTACAATGGGTAGGAGTCACGATAACTTTAGTAAGTATTTATCTAATCAATCAACGTGAGGCTCTAGAAAATAAGAGCGCGCGCCAAACCTTATCAGAGAAAACTATACTACCCGCGCTACAAATATCAGATAAAAAGCTTAAACCTTTGAAAATCAAAATAAGAGAGTCAGAATCGGAAATTTTGCCATAATAAAAGATTTTATTGCCATATCAATCGGAAAAACCCATAAAACTCGTGTATTTAGAGCAAATAAGATTAATTATTTGCTCTTCGAGCTTTTTGTCAAGATAAAAGTTAACATCTAAGTATATTAAAGTTATGGTTATACCAATAACTTATAAACTGCTATCTTGCTGAAATTTTCTGTATGAGGCGATGCCATTACCCTATAGTTATATTTACTTATCTAACTTGCTGCGGATTTGACATCAATCCCACGGTTGCAGTTGGTTATGAAAAGACACCGTTTTTATTAGAAATTGCTCAAGCTAATACCTCAGACAAGACTCCACGCTCTAACCTGGGAATAGGTAGTACGGGAGAAGATGTAAAGGTGCTGCAAACCCAGTTGAAAAAATTGGGTTATTACGATGGCACTACCAATGGAGAATTTGGTGCAACTACACGTATTGCTGTAACTAAATTTCAGCAAGACAAGAGTTTACTTCCAGATGGTATTGCGGGAAGTCGAACTAGGGAATTATTAAAAACGGAACTAGCAAAACACAGTAGTGTGATTTCTACTCCTACACCACAACCTGTTTCTGAACCTTCTAAAGAAAAATCATCACCAAATAATTTGATTCAATTTGGTTTAATAGGTTTGGGAGTATTGGCTGGTGGGGGGGTATTGTTCTATATAGTTAAATGGTTATATTCTCGAAAATTAAACAATGCTGAAATCTACTTGGATGAAGATACTGAATTAGTTCAACCATCCCGAGATAAATTTGCCAACACCACTCAAGAACAACAATATTTAGAAGATACAGATCTAATCGAACCACCTGCACGCAAAATTGTAAATAGCAACCAGGAACAAGGATACATACCCAATAATGGTTTTGATAATTTAGAATCAACAGCTACACCATCTCAAAAATTACTTCCAGCAGCAAAAACTTCCCGTCTTGCCAGAGCAAACATTGTTGATGAATTAATACAAGACTTAGAAAGCTCCAATCCTACCCAACGACGTAAAGCTATTTGGGAATTAGGGCAAAAAGGAGACTCGCGGGCAATTCAGCCATTGGTAGAACAAATGATTCATTGTGACTCGCAGCAACGTAGTTTAATTTTGGCTGCTTTAGCAGAAATTGGTACTCGCACTCTTAAACCAATGAATCGGGCTTTAGCAGTATCAATGCAAGATGAAAGTGCCGACGTGCGGAAAAATGCCATTCGCGATTTGACTCGTATTTATGACATGATGGCTCAAATTAGTCAAATGCTTGCGATGGCAATGGAAGATGAAGACCCAGAAGTGCAACAAGTTGCAAAATATGCGATTTCTCATATGAGGCGTATTCCAACTCTACCATCTGAGGAACAAGAAATTTAAATTTGTATGGGGCATAGGGTATTGAAAATTAAAAACTCATAACTCTTAACTTCTAAATTGTTACTTTTGCTGGGAAACAAAACAGCAATTAACTTGATTGAACTGTATTTCTCCCGAAAAAAACTTTAGAAGATGCATAAGCTGTAGCGAATAGTACTAACATTTATTTAAAGATTATGGGTAAAATTTTAGATGAATCATACTGGTAGAAAATCCAGCAAGATTACCCAAATGTGCCTTTTAAATATTTAGGGTTTTTGTCTACTAAGAAAATACAGCAAGCGGTGATTGTCAGGCAATAGTCATGACATATCTTTGAGCCGAATCATTTGGGAATGTAGCAATTGAAGCTTGAGTTTGTAGAGTAAAAGTAATAGACGATAGTCGGGGTGTTTCTGCATCTATTATTCAGGATGGTGAAACCGGGTTTTTTAATGCAACCAGATAGTGTCGCCGGATTAATAGAAGTAACAAAGCGTTTAAGTGAAATTAACTGTAAAACTTGTCGAAATGCTGCACAAAGAGAATTCTATGAAGAAGCATTTTGATAGGTATTTTATCGACATTTTGAATTTTCGACTTTAAAATCGGAAAAATTTGGGATTGTTAATCTTTTTTTTTAACCTCATTTTTACGGATAAAAACTGAACTGATGTGAACTAGGAAACACAAGTTACAAATGACTTTTGACCGAAATAATTTTAGATTTTACCCAACAGGATTTTGGATTATGAATGGTTGAGGGGCCCCTAAATTTATTTATGGAAACAATCTAAAATCGTAAATCGAAAATTCCCCAAGCCCCTAAATTCACCCACGGGGACAATCTAAAATCGTAAATCCAAAATCCAAAATTGCCTGATTTCCGAATTTTGACTTCCGCATAGCGGTTGACAACTTCCCCATCCAATAAGAGTACAAATAACCAATCGATGCAAATAGAAACTCAACACTCTAAAACCTTAGTTATACCGCAACCTTTACAAACTGGTGACTTATTGAGAGTAATTGCTCCTAGCGGTGCTTTGCGAGAATTAGAAGCATTTAATCGTGGTGTAGAAATTTGGCGCGAGCGTGGTTATCGAGTGGAAGTAATCCCAGAAATAGAAGATAGATGGGGATACTTAGCAGGCAAAGACGAAAAACGCCGCAGTCAATTAGCAGCAGCATGGCGGGATCCAGAATGTCGGGGTATTCTTTGTGCTAGAGGTGGTTTTGGCTGTACGCGAATTTTGGAAGAATGGACGTGGATGTTGCAAGATCAAGAAATTCCCGATACCCATTCTCCCAAATGGCTAATTGGTTTTTCCGATATTACGGCTTTATTATGGAGTCTTTATAAGGTAGGTATTTGTGGGGTTCATGCACCTGTAATGACTACTTTAGCTGAAGAACCAACTTGGTCAACACAAAGATTATTTGATTTAGTAGAAGGTAAATCCCTAGAGGCTTTAAAAGGTAAAGGATGGGGAGGAGGTATTGTTAGCGGTAATTTACTGCCAGCAAACCTCACCGTAGCCACACATCTTTTGGGTACGCCAATGCAACCAGAACTTGATGGCGTTATTTTAGCAATAGAAGATGTAAGGGAAGCACCCTACCGCATCGACAGAATGTTAACTCAATGGCGTATGAGCGGTGCTTTATCAAAAATAGCTGGAGTTGCTATAGGAAACTTTACTAATTGCGAACCTGCACCAAATACTCCTAGTTTCAGCGTAGATGAAGTCTTGCGCGATCGACTCGGCGAGCTAAGTATTCCCGTTGTTTCTAATTTACCTTTTGGACATGAGGCACCCAACGCCGCTTTACCTGTAGGTGCGATCGCAACTTTGGATGCAAATGAAGGGGTTTTGACAGTGAACAGTTAACAGTGAAGGTGATGACGAAAACTAGATTTATCCTTTTTCCCTCTCCAATACTTTGGAGAGGGATGTCCGTAAGCACAGGGCTCCGGTTTTGAATGTATTGAACTCAACCCAAAAGCGCTATAATTCATTAAAAATACTGAGACGTTCGGGTTCAAAATCTAGATGAAATTGCCATGATTGAAAATAATTATTTAATAGGACTAAGTATTTGTACAAAGATAAGTCTTGGAATTGGGATAATATTATTGATTGTAATGGCAATTTTAGCTGTTAGAGAGGATTTACAAGGTCCCCAAGATGGAATATATTTAAATATTTTTGTACTATTTTGTTTCGGTGTAGGGGTATCTATTTCTTCTTTTTTAGTAATTTATCCTCTATTGAATTTAATATTACAAAAATTTTGGAGTTTAGAGTTGTATAGAAATGAAATATCTCAAGGTACTTTAGCTTTAAGAATTACAAGTTTATTATTGGGATTTAACTTTTTAAAAAGTTTATATAATTTTTGGGAAGATATACTGCGAAATAATCAGAATAATCAGAAAAAAACCATTGTTAGTTATCTCGGCTTGCAAGAAATAAGCTCTGTAATGGATGAAGATGATATTAATGTGGTTCTAGTAAGTCAAAATTTAATTTATGGTGCAGTTACGTTATTACTTTGGATTTTTATTTTTCTGTCTAAATCTTTCTTAGAGCTACGCGTAGTTACCTGGGGGCTATTTTTTATCGTTGATGATTGGGCAATCATATCAGAAAATTTGGTTGCATTGAAAGGGAGAGTATTGAAATCACATAAATTAAGAATTGTATTTTTTAATGCTTTGTTATCTATCTTTATTATTTCTGCTTGTTTTAGAGAATTAAATAATCTGTTATTTTCAATTTTTATTTCTTTGATGTTGTGTGCCTTCCTAATTGTAAATGCCAAATTCTTGATTATTAATAATAAGAAAAAGGAAAGAAAAGAAGTTTAATTAATCGAAAAATCTAGTTGATTTGCGGACTAAATTTGACAGAGCATGACATCAGTTCATCTCGAAAGCGAATAATTTATAATTGATAATTATTCATTGATAATTGTTCTTGCGCAAACGCAAAAAACCAATAGCTGGAACAACACCTAAAATCAAAGCCGTTAATCCTTGTTTTAGCAAAAATAAAGTTATATCGTAGTGTATCGCTGGAATAAAATCTTGCAAAAAAGAAACTAATAAAATAGAAATACTAATAAATAAATAGGAAATAGAAGGTACAAAAATCCACCACCATCCATCTTTTATATAATACCGTAACATCAACCATTGCAATAAACCCAACCATAACCCAGACACAATATAAGCAACAGTTGATAATATTCCAAAAAATGTAACTGCTTGTGGGGATATTTGATTTGTTGAAGCGGCAATAGATGAAATATAAGCAATCCAGGCTGTAGAGACAGTATTGGCGAATAACCAACCGATCGCAGTTGCAAGCATCCAAAACCAACCAGATATATATTTACTCAGGGGAATGGATTGATCGGCAGCGAAAATCAATGCAAATAAACTGCTAGCAATTAACTTTGCAATTCTATACCACAGGATCTCATTTTGACCAAAATCTGGGGGTATATTTTCTCGCAAAATCTTTTCTAAAGCAAGACTGGCAATTCCACCTCCAACCCATCCCAAAATTGTCATAAAAGTAAAGACAAAAAAGAATCCTTGTCGGTGGTCACTAGGTATAAGTAGTAAGGTTCGCTCTCTGGGAGTAAATACAGAGGAACTTTGCGAAATCTTCTTAAATAAAGATGGCATAATGATTGATAATAGGTGTAATTAAATACCTGTAATAAGTAATATGACTGCTAAATTAAGTAATTTTTCAGCTTCCCAATTGTATATTATTTTTTCCATTGCGGGATTTACTGGCTTGATGACTTTTCTTCCGTCAGAAGTTCAAGCAGTTACATTTATCTCTCAAAGAGATGGTTTAAATAGTAATGACGAAGTTGATTGGTTAAGTTTAGGTAAAGTACTTACTCCAGGTTCTATTAATCCTGAAGATTTTCTACCAAACTCGTTTTCGGCAACATCTGAAAGGAATTTAGAATTAAACGTTGAAATTCCCCAAGTAGATGGATTAACTCCACCATTTGTATTTCAAACCTTACCTGAATCTGAAGGAATTCCGACTAACTTTGCTAGTGGTGATTATCTTTTATTTACAGGTTTATTACGCGGAACTTTTCCCGCTATTGGAAATTCAGGCCCTTTAAGTATTACTTTTGATGAGCCAGTAAAAGCTGCTGGTACTCAAATTGCTGTAGATGATACTTTTAACTATACTGTATTCGTTTCTGCTTTTGATGAAGATAATAATTTGCTGGGGACTTTTTCAACTCCGGGTACTTCTTCTTTAGCGCTAGATAATTCAGCCGTGTTTCTCGGCGTTACAAGCGATGAAGCTGATATTTCTCGCTTAGTTTTCCGCACCTCAGAAGCTAATCGTGCATTTGCAATTAATTCCGTTAGTATTGCAACAGTTCCAGAATCAAGCTGTATTTTGGGTGTTTTGGGCGTTTTAGGTTTGGGTTGGTTATCTAAGGGGAAAAAGTCGGGAGTAATGAGTAATAAGTAATGAGTAATAAGTAAGGAGTAATGAGTAATACCAAATATTTATGAAGATGCGCCGGGGTTTAGCCTGCACAGGCAGGCTTTGTAAGTATAGCCCCTGGCTTTAGCCTGTGGGCGATTCTAACAAATAATTAAAAATCCCCACATTCCAAGAATTGAGGGGATTACAAATTACATCATGTCTTTAAATTATGTGTATTTGACTTATCAAATACTCACCGTAAAATTACTACTTAGACTCGGTGAAGTCAGCGTCAATGACATCATCACCGGTGGAAGTACCACCTGCATCACTAGTAGCACCATTAGGAGCCTCACCACCAGGAGCACCACCAGGAGCACCACCACCAGCATCTTGATACATATTGCTACCGACGGTAAATAGTGCTTGTTGCAATTCAGGCATTAGCTTTTGAATTTGCTCGTCGTCTTCTTTGGTGACAGCATCCTTCAAATCTTTGGCTAAACCTTCGATTTTAGCTTTGTCATCAGCGGGAACTTTATCTCCCAATTCTTGTAACTGCTTTTCTGCTTGATAAGCCAAGGAATCGGCTTGGTTTTTGCGATCGATTTTCTCGCGGCGCTCTTTATCGGTAGAGGAGAAGGTTTCAGCTTCGTTAACCATGCGCTCGACTTCGGTTTTATCCAAAGTGGAAGCACCAGTAATGCTGATGGATTGTTCTTTACCAGTACCTTTATCTTTTGCGGTAACGTTCAAAATACCGTTAGCATCGATATCGAAGGTAACTTCAATTTGAGGTACTCCACGAGGTGCTTGAGGAATTCCATCGAGGCGGAAAGTTCCCAAGCTCTTGTTATCGTTGGACATTTCACGTTCACCTTGAAGCACGTGAATTTCCACGTTAGTTTGTCCATCTACAGCGGTGGAGAATACTTCCGATTTCTTGGTAGGAATGGTGGTGTTGCGAGGAATAATCTTAGTCATTACGCCACCGAGGGTTTCTACACCCAAAGATAACGGACTTACGTCTAAGAGCAAGATTCCGGTAACATCACCAGAAAGTACCCCAGCTTGAATAGCAGCACCAACTGCGACAACTTCGTCAGGGTTAACGCTCTGATTGGGTTCCTTTCCTAATACCCGCTTAACTACTTCTTGTACGGCGGGAATACGAGTAGAACCACCTACTAATACGATTTCATCAATATTATCTTTACTTAATTTTGCATCGCGCAGTGCGTTTTCAACGGGAATGCGACTGCGATCGATTAAGTCAGAGCAAATTTCTTCAAATTTAGCGCGAGTCAGGGTTGTATCTAAGTGCTTAGGACCATCCTGAGTTGCGGTAATAAATGGTAAGTTAATCTCAGTTTGAGTAACGCTAGAAAGCTCAATTTTAGCTTTTTCAGCAGCTTCAGTTAAACGTTGTAAAGCTTGCTTATCTTTCCGCAAATCTAAGCCTTCTTGCTTTTGGAATTCAGCAGCTAAGTAATCAACGATTTTTTTATCGAAGTCGTCACCACCAAGGTGAGTATCGCCGGAAGTAGAGAGTACTTCAAATACACCGTCACCTACTTCCAAAATAGATACATCGAAGGTACCACCACCAAGGTCAAATACCAAAATAGTTTCGTTGCTCTTCTTGTCCAAACCGTAAGCCAAGGAAGCGGCAGTAGGTTCGTTGATAATCCGTAATACCTCAATACCGGCAATCTTACCAGCATCCTTGGTTGCTTGGCGCTGGGAGTCGTTAAAGTAAGCAGGAACGGTGATCACTGCTTGGGTAATGGTTTCGCCAGTGTACTTACTAGCATCTTCAACTAGTTTACGGAGAACTTGTGCGGAAATTTCTTCAGGGGCAAACTGTTTCCCAGCTTGGGGACAATCTAACTTAACGTTTCCGTTGCTGCCGTTAATTACTTTATAGGAAACTTCAGTTGCTTCGTGAGTGATTTCATCAAACTTACGTCCCAAAAAGCGCTTAACCGAGTAAAAAGTATTCTCGGGATTCATCACCGCTTGACGCTTAGCGATTTGTCCGACAAGGCGATCGCCATTTTTAGCGAAAGCCACAACACTAGGGGTTGTGCGAAAACCTTCTGCATTAGCAATAACCGTGGGTTTACCACCTTCCATTACTGCTACGCAGGAGTTAGTTGTACCTAAGTCAATTCCAACTACTTTTGCCATCTTAGCTTTGGCTCCGTATAACTACAAAAACAATGAATGGGAATATAAAAGATTTAATTTTGAGATAACCGGCTTCTAAAAAATCAGCCAGTAAAGGCATCAATATGAAAAGAAAATTGGGCTTCTCAGCCACTGGCTATTCCGCTTACACTGTCATATATCTGTTATATATACTGAGCCCGTGCAGCCAGCTAATGAAGGGTGGTTTCCCGAACCCGTAATTGGACGGTTATGCTTCATAGATTTTTATGGCTCAATCAGTGTTTGCTTGCACAATGTCTAATGTATGGGAATTAATACTATGAGTAATTCGGGTGAACCGTAAAATTAGAGTCGTGTTTGCCGTCTTTTATGAAAAAATAGGGTTTATCTTACCGTGAAGAATATTCAAGCAGCAGCATTTTTTTGCAAGAAGCAGCGTTAAAACAGATAGCATCTTCTACGGGCTTTTCAAAGAATTTCCCAGCATATTTTTTGAATTAATTGGTAATTCACTGCAAGCTGCAAATGTTTACCAGTTCTCTTCTCTAGAGGTAAAACAAACTGTGTTCTGAATCGATGGTGTTTTTCTTTCTACTCAAGGGTTACCATTAAAATTTTTTTAGAAGACCAAAATTTTAATGGATGCCCATCAAGGACAAGAAAATCCGATTTACTTTTTAGAAGTCCAATTTCAAACCGACGGAGAAATTTACTTACGGTTATTTTCAGAAATATCTTTATACCTTCGTCAAAACAAACCCAAAAATCCTTGAAGGGCAATAGTAATTTATCCCAGTTACAAAATCGATACAGCAGATATCAATGAACAATGAACAATTGATAATCGATCGTCGATCGTTGATAATTGATCGTCGATCGCTGATAATGAACAATGCTCTCCCCCGAACTAAAAACAAAACTTTCAACTCCTCTCAAAATCGGCTCGGTGGAAGTCAATAGCCGAGTTTTACAATCACCTTTATCTGGCGTTACTGATATGGTATTTCGCCGTTTAGTACGCCGTTACGCGCCGGATTCGATGATGTATACAGAAATGGTTCATGCTTCGGGATTAGCTCACGTCAAGGAGTTACCGAAAGTCATGGAAGTAGATACAAACGAACGTCCCATCAGTATTCAGTTATTTGATTGTCGTCCGGATTTTCTCGCACAAGCGGCTCAAAAAGCAGTAGCAGAGGGAGCAGATACTATTGATATAAATATGGGTTGTCCGGTAAATAAAGTGACGCGTAAAGGTGGTGGTTCTTCACTTTTAAGACAGCCTAAAGTAGCTGAAGCAATAGTTAGAGAAGTTGTAAGCGCGGTAGATATTCCTGTTAGTGTTAAAACTCGTATTGGCTGGGATGATGCGGAAATTACTATCCTAGATTTTGCCAAAAGGATGCAGAATGTGGGAGCGCAAATGATTACTATTCACGGACGTACTCGCGCTCAGGGATACAATGGTAATGCTCGCTGGGAATGGATTGCTCGCGTTAAAGAAGTGCTTGATATTCCAGTTATCGCCAATGGAGATATTTTTTCTGTTGAATCGGCTATTAAATGTTTAGAAATAACTGGTGCTGATGGGGTAATGTGTTCGCGAGGTACTTTGGGTTATCCATTTTTGGTAGGAGAAATCGATTATTTTCTCAAAACTGGAAATAAATTACCTCCTCCAACAACTATTCAGCGTTTGGAATGCGCTAAAGAACATTTAAAAGCTTTATGGGAATATAAAGGAAATAGAGGAATTTATCAAGCACGGAAACATATGGCTTGGTATGCCAAAGGTTTTAACGGTGCAGCAGATTTACGACAAAAATTTAATCAAGTTGAAACGGTACTCGATGGAGAAAATTTGATTGATAAAGCGATTGAAGAAATAGCTAAAACTGGATCTATAATATGAGCTTAATTACTTATAAAAACCTCACCCTCGCTTTGGCTATGCTAAATCTTTCCCTCTCCTTAATAAGGAGAGGACTAGGGTGAGGTTAAATAATTATGCTTAAAAATCTCAAAATTCGTCAAATTCTATAAATATCTCTTCAAACATTTCATCCATTATCTCTTGGTTCCTTCGCTTTAAAATTGGAGGGCCAGAAATAAATTCTTTGACTGTAATTTTCTTATCTCTAAAATCTTTAACAAAGTTACAGATTGAAGCAATAACTTCAATTTCAGATTCTACTTCTTCAATCATTTGAGTAATAGGATCTATACCTTCTCGAACAGCTTTCCTATAACCAGAAACCATTTGTCCTTCATTGGTACTCTTTGCTAGTCTAAGTTCGCTTTTCAAGTTTTCATACTGAGTTTTAAGAAATTCATTATGCTGTTCCAATTTTTTACACCGTCGAGTCAAATCATCCTCGCTGTCAATGGAAAAAGATTCTTCTACCTGGTGCAATTTTTCAATTTCTAGCAATCGCGCCAAATCACCTTCTTGATAGGCTTTGTTAATTTCCTTCATTATTTCTGTATGGCGTATCTGGATATCGCTATCTTTGACTTTATCCGGGTGAAAAATTTCAGCTAATCTTAAAAATGTCTGACGAATCTTTTTCGATTCACTAGTTTTATTTGCAGAAGAAAAATCTTGCTGTGCTTCTCGATTTCTATCTTCATCAGATGAATCGGAAAAATAATTTTCTTCTTCCTCTACATCAACAAAATCTTGTGTACCATTAAATTTTAAACTGATTATTCCTGCTACTTGAAGATTACGATAAATCTGTTGAATTTTTTTCCTAGTCTGCTTTCCTAATTTCCTTACGTTCAAAATTTCATCGAAAACTGCGTGTATTTCTTCATCTAAAGATGCCATTTTTTGGAAACAAGGAGTACATCTACTATGTATTTCCGCTGCCACAGAACGCATTTGCTCGAGAAAATTCTTCTGCTCGGTGCGTTTTTTCTTAATTTGCTTCAGCAACCATTGATGTTCTTTATCTAAAGTTTCTAAACGGATATGAAGAGATGAAAGAGCAAGTGAGGTTGCTGCTGCCATTGCTGATGGAGATGAAACTGGTGTAGACATAACATAGGTAAGTTATTTCAAGGCTAAATGTACCAAGTAGAATTACATTCAGCAAAGTATTTATCCAAGCCATGACTCTAATAATCTCACAACTTTAGGATTTATAGGTAATTCCTAAATTTTATATTTGTTTACATTTTCCCGAGGCTCTCTGAGCTAAACTAATCAAAAATCACTTCAAGTTCTGATTCACTTAAAGATAAAAGTAAAGGTTCTTCACTATTATTAAAAGGATTATTTACTAATCTAACTATCCAACGACCTGGTATATCTTCTGGAGCTTCAACTATACCACGATACTCGGATACATATTTAGGATAGAGTATTTTAACTAAACTTCCTTCTCTAATCATCATAAATGATTTTTTTGTTTCTAATTTGTCCGCAGAGCAAGAATAATTTTTAGAAAAAAATAGTTATTTTAAACGATAATAATTTTATTTAAGGTAGCTTTTTATTTAATAATCAACTCCAATAATTATAATTTTTTATATAGAAAACCAATTTTCTGAAGCTTTTCTCAATTCTGTTAAATTGTATTGAGATTGCCAACCACAACTAAAACATTGAAATCCAAATGTACGATTTGTGAGGTATTCGCGATACTTTATCTTTACAGAACCACAACATGGGCAATTACCCATAATTATCAATGTTTTTAGTTCTTTACCTATCTTGTGTTGTTCTTCAAACATCAATTTATCCTCTACAATACATTTTCTCCGATTTATTGACGTGCCAAAAATTTGTAAATGATCTAATTACCAACAAATTATTCGCAACAATATTATCAAGTATTTAACTGAAAAAAGCCAGGGTTTGTGAGGATAAATTATAATTTGATTAATTAAAATATTATAATTATTTTACTCTTTGAAATATAAAACTACGATCATTTTTATGTACTAATTACGTCAAAAAATATTTGAAAGTAATAATTCCTTTGCAAGGGAATTGCTATTTATCTAATTCAATAGATAGCAATATCAAGAGCTATCATTCTTATTTTTGAAGAACTAACTATAATAGTTCTATCTTATATGAAGTCCGGTTAATTACTTACTTAACTCTTGTGACGCGCAGCCTTAGTCCTGTTACTATGTGGCTAGTGGCAAAAAAATTGTTTTGACCTATTGCCTATTACCAGCCCTCACAGACACGATAACTGTTTAATCTGACATGATATCAACCATCTCAACTAAAACCTTTAGGAGTACTCAACCATAGCGGAAGGGTTGGTTGCTGGAAAAATTGAGAACAGGATTGCAGGTACTAGATAATTAAATTTTGGTGCCGAGAAGCCAAGAGTAAATCTTAGTTTGCGTTTAGGAGTAAGCTTCTGTCACTTAGAGCAATTGAAGAAGCCTATTTCTCCTTGAAAACTGATTCATACAGAAGGCTAAACTAGGGAAATATTTAGCCCTGCATGCAATCTTACTGAACTCTATGCTTTAATCAAATCTTTTGTTGTTTACTGTCATACTGATCGCTCA
>JBCCSG010000156.1:0-15353 GCA_039200565.1 Cyanobacteria bacterium P01_D01_bin.50
ATGCCAGGAACGAGACTTGAACTCGTGACACGAGGATTTTCAGTCCTCTGCTCTACCAACTGAGCTATCCCGGCAGGCTTTTTGACCCACGATTAAAGAATATAGCAAACTTATTTTGCTTTGGCAATAGTTTCGTCAAAAAATCTATTTATATGAATTTAATAAGCTTGCTTCATCTTTAACTTTTATGTGTCTCACTATTGGAGTTTCCGGTTTGATAAGGGGTGATTGAGTTGTTGGCTTCTACCGAGTGAGTGATCTTTCCCTATGGTTTGACAGTATTTATTTACCACTCATTTTCTTTTCTTGTTTGAATGACCGGAAAATAAACTGGATACAACGGAACGGTAGCCGGCCGTGGAGAAAAACAAACAGTTCTGTCATTGTTGAGGGGCCCCTCGATTCATCGATGGGGTCATAATTCTAAATTCTTCATGTCTTATTCTAAATTCACCTTGACAGCGATTTGCCCACCTTCCTAGTTTTTGATAAGTTAAGTTATCAAGCTTGGAGAAGGCTTCCTTGCTGCATACCCCCCCTAATAATAGTTTGACCAATCCTGCGGATGTCCTATCGGACACGCTTCTCTACTGGAGTTTAGACTAGTTTCCGGTGCGAAACTCCAAACCGTTCTGAAAAACATACACGCTTAGAGAGTAATCAAATCCTATATTCCCTACCACCACACCTGGGTTATTCATATTTTTATTTACATTATAGTTCTATTTTATACAATCTAACTGAAATATTGGCGATCGCCTCAAACAGCGTCTCCGGTGTATCAGCAATAAAATTGTAATTCCTTTGATTAAAAGCAAATTGTAATAAATAATAGATAGTTAAGAATGGCAATGAAGAATGAAGATTTAATAATTATCTTTGAATATATAAAAAAGGTTCATTATTTTTAACTATGTTTTTGAGTTGTACAGGGTTGCACTCACTCAAAAACTAATGTTACGTAAAAAATATGAATTTGATAAAGAATTTAACGTTTTAATTCAATTAACAGGAGAGATGGATGATTCAATTTATATAATAGATAAATTACTAAGTGATGAACATTTGTTTAGATTAATAGAGTTAGATTTATCAAAGCGTTATCAAAATACTACTAAAACTGGAAGAAAATCAACTCCAGTTGAAGTTATATTACGAATGTTAGCATTAAAGCATTTGCGAGGATTAAGCACTTTAACTATTTCAACTGTAAAAGAAAGTTTAATATTGAGGAAGTTCTGTAGAATTTATTTTCATCCCCTTCCTAATAAAAGTACTCTAATTCGATGGTCAAATCAAATTTGTAAACAAACATTGGAACAATTTAATCAGCGTCTAACTCAGATAGCGACTGATTTACAAATAACTAAAGGCAAAAAAATAAGAACAGATGGCACAGTTGTTTGTGCGAATATTCACTTCCCTTCGGATAATAGTTTACTAGTAGATGGAGTCAAAGTTATCAGTCGTCTATTGCTAGAAGCCAAAAAAAAATTATTGAAAAATTCAATCAATATTAACTCAAGTATTTTTCGCAATCGTTACCGTACAGCTAGAAGAATTTCTAGACAGATTGATAGTCTTTCTAAAACAAGGAATAAATCAGGTAGCCAAAAAAGAAAACAAGCTTACTCAAAATTAATTGAAGTCACAAAATTATCATTTAAGCAAGCCAAAAAAATAATCATATTATTGAAAAATATAAATATACTAAATTTACAAGAATTACTTGACAAGTTTGAAATTTTTCTGGCTCGTATTCAAAAAGTTATTGATCAAACTGTTAGACGAGTTTTAAATCAAGAAAAAGTACCAGCATCTGAAAAAATTGTCAGTATATTTGAACCTCATACAGATATAATCTGCCGAGGGAAAGTTAATGTTGATGTTGAGTTTGGTCATAAAGTATGGTTAGATGAAATTGATGGTGGTATTATCAGTAACTATCGAATTTTAAAAGGTAATCCTCATGATACTCAACAGTTAATTCCAAGTCTCGACTAACACCTTGAAAACTTTGGTTCTCCACCGAAAGTAGTTACTACAGATAGAGGTGTTTACTCTCAAAGTAATGAAAATTATGCTGTTGCTTTAGGAGTAAAAGAAATAATTTCACCAAAAAGTGGTTATCGAAGTAAAGAACGAATTAAACATGAAAGAAAAAGAAATTTTAAAAAAGCTCGTCGTTGGCACAACGGAGTAGAAGGACGTATTAGTTTTCTAAAACGTTGTTTTGGGTTACAACGCTGTTTATATAGAGGTTATGAAGGTTTCTCTCGTTGGGTTGGTTGGGGAATTATTGCTCATAATTTAACTATTATGAGTCGAGATTATATCAAAAATTAAATCAATAAATTAACTATTTTTTGAGATTTTTGATATTCATAACTCTTATCATTTAATCATGAAAATATTGCTGAAACATACAAATATTAGCTATTAATCTATTTTAATTTAAACTCCATATAAAACATTTCATGGACGATATGCCAGGGCGAACGCCGGACTGTCATTAAGAAGGCTATATTCTCAACTAGACCTAAAATAGTCGCATTAAGCCATACTAATTGGCTTAGTACTTAGTTGTATTTTTAACTTAAAACTTATAAGTAGACAAAAGACTCTCGACGGTAAACCTTATTTAATCGTTTCATACACATATAAGTTCTTTAGTCAATAGTCTATGCTCTAAATTTAGATACGTTTGCCCTGGACGATATGCCCAGGCTTCTCCCCTTTGGAGCGTTACGCCCTTCGGGCGTTTAGCTCCGCTAATCGCCAATCTTATAGTAGTTTTCTTGTATAAAATAGAACTGATTGATAAATAAAAATATGGATAACTGGCGTTGTGGTGGTAGGGAATAGAGGTTTTGATTGCTCTGCATAAAATGTATATTTTGAGGGTGTGGTGAAGGAGTTTCGCACCGGAAACTAGTCTAAACTCCAGTTCTCTAACGCAAATCCCGCCATCCAAAATTGATTGACGGGCTAGAAAATTAATTTGTTAAAACCAAAAATATTAATAGCCCGCCACAGGAGCCGCTGCGCTATATGTCCTAAGTCCCTCCGGGACGACATAAAGGTACGGACACGCTCCGCGAACGAATCATAGTTCAATTCTTAAATATAAGTTTATAAAGTAATTGCAAAAAGACAGCTATTTGGTTAGTTTTATACTGTAAATTTATTGAAAGCTATAATAAAAAGTAAGCTGCCGGGTGTATTTACTATGATGACTTCAAAAAAGGAAATTAAACTACTAACATAACTGATTAATTTAGAAGGCATAAAAGTTATCTCTCATCGCCAACATAAAGGAATTAGAATAATTTTACAAATCGAATCAGTTAGTAAAAAATGTATTTGTCCTCGTTGTGCAACTAAAAGTCATCGATTGTATCAAAATCAATGTCCCTTCGGGACACGCTTCGCTAACGACATATAATTAAATATTGACCACTCGGAGAACAACAACTATTTTTATAAATAAACAAACGACAATTTAAATGTAACAAATGTAATAAACCATTTAGCGAGGAATTAGATTTTGTAAGTAGTAGAAGAACTTATACTAAAAGGCTTGCAAATAAGATAATACAAGAAGTATTAGATTCAGATATTCATAGTGTCGTAGAAAAAGGAAATGTGACTACAAGAGAAATAGAAAGAATGTTAAAAGACGCTTCAAATAATACATTTTTCAAAAAACATATGACCCTACCGCGTCATGCTTCGCGATCATGCTTGAAAAGACTTGGTATCGATGAAATAGCTCTAGTAAAGCGTAAAGGGAATTACTGTGCAGTATTAGTAGATTTAGATAAATCTGAATTACTTGCAATCTTACAAGGAAGGACACAAGAAATAATTAGAAAAGTATTTGATTAAGTAGGTTGGCGTTAAAAATAGTAATTAAAACAAGTGAATAGTGAATAGTGAGTAGTAATAAGGCTTTGGAGGCAGTTTACATTCTGTAATATAGTTGGGTTTATTTGTGCCGACTTACTTAATTGGGAGAAGAGGTATTAGAGAAAATAGAGGAAGTAAGTATAGACTTGTGGCGAGGTTACAAAAATATAATTAATGAATTAATCTCAAATGCACAAGTTGTGAGCCAGCACGGTCTTGGGGGTTTCCCCCATGAGCGACTGGCGAACCCCTTTGGGGTCGCAGATAGATTTCATGTAATGACACAAATCAATAAAGAATTAGATTTAGAAAGAAAACGAGAGAAAAGAAAGATAGAAAATTCTATTAAAAAAGCCAAATCA
This sequence comes from Cyanobacteria bacterium P01_D01_bin.50, assembly GCA_039200565.1. Classification (GTDB taxonomy): domain Bacteria; phylum Cyanobacteriota; class Cyanobacteriia; order Cyanobacteriales; family Nostocaceae; genus Rivularia. The sequence goes on from JBCCSG010000156.1 coordinate 4,272, forward strand.
CAGTTAAAAACAAGAGCAATAAAAAATTTTAGATGGATTAAATAAAAGTAAATATGCTTTGTTAAAAAAACGAAAAAGATTTAAATGAAGAATATAAAAATAAACTATATCAAGTTAAATAAATATCTTCATTACTGAAACTAATGCATGAATTAAAAGAGAAAATACGAATTGTTTTCGATGAAACAGATGATTGGTTAGAAGGACTATTTAAAATCGGTATGTGGCTATATCAAGCGAAAAAACACTTTCCAGTTAGTCAGAAAACTATTATTCGTTGGATTGATGAAATTATTGCTTACTTTGATAATGGTACTAGCAGCGGTGCAATTGAAGGTATTAATAACATTCTTAGTCTTCCGGGAAAACAGATTACTTCTTCCCGTCATTTCTATTATTTAATCATGTAAATGCATTATCCCTATTGTAAAAACGAGAAGCAACTCCTAAACTACAGCTAATAAAAATATTCTTATTAACTCTTAAAATCTATTGAGCTTTGTAGTTTCTATGTATTACATAGTGCTTATTTAGTACAAATGAACTTGTAATAGATGGGGTGCGGAATATGGGTTTAATAACATGTTTATATTTACACAATATTCGCTATAATTAAATTTATGACTATACTTACATTTATTTATTCAAAATACGTTTTTCACTCGTTCGATACTTCGTAACTCTTGAGAATAAGTGATTTTTTTTATTGAATAAAAAATTATATTAAAAGTATTTGTTTGTTCTTCTTCATACTTTGTCCTCAAACTATATAAATTTAAATAAAAAAGTGCAAATTGAAAAGCAGTTAATAAATCACGATAAAGCTCAAAGAATGGCAGATTTCTTTAGCTTTTTAGGAGACGCTAATCGTTTACGAATTCTTTCTCTTTTAGCAGAAAAAGAACTTTGCGTTAGTGATTTAGCTGCTATTTTAGAAATGAGTGAATCTGCTGTTTCTCATCAATTGCGAAATTTACGAATTATGCGTTTGGTAAGTTACCGCAAGCAAGGTAGGCGAGTATTTTATCAACTTCATGATAGTCACGTATTTAATCTTTACCAATCTGTTGCCGAACACATTGATGAAAAAGATTAGTTATTCAGTACTTAGTATTCTGAAAAAATAAAATACCAATTTAGTATATATCTAACTCTAAAATTATCAATTTTAGTGAGTATTTATACTGAGTTTTTATCAGCTAAAAATAATTATTGATACTTACTATAGCACCACTATTTGTAAGATTTTCAAAGTAATAAATTATTTTATCTATCCAACAAAAAATAGTTTTCTGACTAGCCCGAAAGTATTTTTTTGCCGTTATATTGCAGTACACCCCGTAGGCATTGACTGAAACTATTCCATTATCTATTTTTCCAATACTTCCCTGCGGACTGTCTTGCAACAACACAAAGGGATGCTAAAAATTTATCAAGTGAAGGTCTAATAGCGGTGAATCAACTTGTTGGCGAGGGCGAATTCAACTACCGCTGCGCTTGATTCGATTGCGTTGAGACGGGCTTACAATCAACTCGTCAAAACCCACTTATATTCATAGCCCGGCTCACCGCCGCTAGGCTATATGTCCTAAGTCCCTCCGGGACGACATAAAGGTACGGACACGCTCCGCGAACGAATCTTTGTATTAGGAGGTTGGGTTGGATACACTAATGCCCGGGATTTATCTACCCAAGGGAGGTTAGTTGACCGTGGAAGCCTTGATATTTGGAATTGGGCGGTAACTTTAGGATTCCCCGTTCTAGGTAAAAAAGGAAACTTGGCTGGAATTATCGTGGGTATGAAACCAAAAGTAACTGATTCGAGTATCAATCCTGCCAGTCAGTCAAGCCAATTCGCAATTCGCAGTTAGCAATTCGCAATTAATGCCCACGGATAAATCCGGGGGCTTGAACCAAGCAAAGTTCCTAATGTATAAATCCATAAATAAATTCAGGGGCTTGAAACCTCCTCAATTAAACAATTATTCAATTTTATTTTTTTCAATTGCGAATTGACAATTGTTTGGTCAATGGAAGGGATTCCAACGCAGCTAAGAATATTCAAATGGTTGGGACATCAACCATCGGGTTAGGCGATGTAATTCGGGCGCTCGCCGTAAGATTGCTGCTTGCTTGATCCCAGAATCCCCACGCCTGATAGCTGGGGAGTATGTCAAAGTAGTTTTCAGATATATTGACGACTTCACAAATACTGAGTAGGGAGTAGTGTGATTCAATAAGCTCGCAAGTGGTGGAATCAGCTAAGGGTATTAACTGATTTTTACACAGAAGAAATTTATTTATGGTATAATTAAAATACTTACTAAGTGTATTCACTATTGCAAACCACAGCTTCTAAGTTCACTTTTATCACACCCATTCACCAGGGCAGCCGAAATAGTTAAATAAATATTAAAACCAATTGCAATTGTGATTCTACTCGCCAGAAGTAATTCTGTGGCAAGGTAACATATAATGCCTTTCGATTAAAAAAAAACCAGCCTCCCACAGCTGGTTTATGACTTTGTATTAGCGTTGTCTTCTCAATAAAGTTAAACCCAAGTTTTCGCGTCCCCAAAACGCATTGGGTAATCTTTCTTTACAATATTGTAACAGGCGGTACAGATTTTTCTGGAGTTTTTACTAAAAAAAGATATTTAAACGGATATTGTGCCTCTATCTTTAAAAATAATTCAATATACTTTGCCCATGATGAGCTTTGGCTTTGACTAAATGATGGGTAGATTGCGAAATCCGATAATACTAACTATTTGCAAGCTGCGGTTTTCCCCAAAGTATTGTTTCTTGTTTGTAAATAGCGATTCCTGGTTTGGCTCCTTTTGGTTTGTAAACGTGTTTGGGTTCGGTGTAAATTACTGGTACTTGCTCGCTTTGACGAGCGCGGCTGTAGTAAGCTGCGAGATTGGCGGTAAATTGTAAATCATTTTCTTCAGGTATTGCACCGGGCTTTAACCTCAGTAATACGTGACTTCCGGGAATTTCTTGAGCGTGGAACCATAAGTCATAATCTCCAGCTACCCGAAAAGTTAATTGATCGTTTTGGCGGTTGTTACGTCCAATTAATACATCAAAACCGCTTGGTGTTTGGAGACGATAAAAGTTTGTTGTGGCATCATTAGAACTACGTCTGCGATATTCGGAGTCTTCTAAATATTTTTGTGCAATCAATTCCTCGCGAATTTCTTCCAAAGCTTGCAAATCTTCAGACGTTTGGTAGTTGTCAATTTGAGAAATTGCTGCTTCTACTTGTTCTAAATATTCAATTTCGGCATTCACTTCTGCAAGTAAAGGAACTACTGCACCGCGAGCACGTTTCAGTTTTTGATGCTGTTTGTAAAGGTTTTGAGCATTTTGCACGGCATTTTTATCGGGTTGTAGTTTAATTTTTACTGGCTCCGAAGTCTCGAAGTCAGCCAGAGTCATTTCTTCCATCCCCGGTTCCCATTCTTGCAGATAAGCCATTAATAAATCGGCTTTGGAGCGATATTCATCTGCTTGAGATGATTGTTGCAAGCGTTTTTCAAAGGTTTGAGCTTTGGTGCGTAATTTTCCCAAAATATTACTCAATTTCTGAATAAGTTGGTGCCGTAGTTGAGAAAATGTCTGTTGATTGAAGTTGTCGGTATAGTAACGGTTGAGTAATTCTTGAATATCATCAGTTGTTTCAATTACACCCCAACCAAGTACAGTGTAACCAGTTTGAGTCCAACCCGGTTGGAAATTTTCGGATTGCAAAGCTTTAAGCCATTCTTGCCATCGCTCAAATAATTTTTGCCATTCTCCAGATGTAAAATTCTCGGTTGTACTTTCCGTACTGATATTTGCAGCTTTTAGCATTGACTGTACCAGAGCGGGAGAAACACCGCGATAATTTTTAGGTAACTGACGCTTGATTGCTCCGGGTATTAAGCTTATCCTTTCTTGCCAATCTTGTTGGGATTCATCCAAACTAGGAATTGTAGTAGTAAGTCTGGGTGGTTTTTCGTAAACATCTCCGGTTAAAATAGGGCGAACACTTGATTTTTGTGCGTTGATTTGGCGAGCAACGGTTATAATTGTATTTCTGGCATCCGTAAGAATCGCGTTGCTATATTTGCCCATGATTTCAACATACAAGTGATATAAAGCTTGCTCTCCAGGGCGACGAGCAAATTGTAGATCCACAACACGTTCCCAAGAAGATATTGTCTCAATTGTCACTAATGCCAAACCACCCAACTGGTGAACTAATTGTTGAGAGAAGGTAAATGTATCTGGCAATCGCGGTGGTGGAGAGCCGATATGAATGCGAGCAGCTTGGGGATGCCAAGAAACTTCCAACCAACCCCGCCCTTTAAGAGTACGGAGTGCAATTGCAATAGTGTGGCGATCGCGCTGGTAAACTTGTTCGGCGCGTGATGGTAGCCAGTTAGCACGGATATCGCTGCAAACTGCACTCAGAGTAGTAAAGTCAAATGTTTGCACAGCGACTGTTTTTTGTTGTTAAAGCGTTGATGTTGGTAAGTATAGCTCGATTTTAACAGTAGTTGCACCGTAGTCAGGAGAATCAAAAATTGTCAAATTTAACTTATTATTTCAGTTTCCAACAGTTATTACGCCAACAACCCCATTGTTAGATTTTTGTAACCGAGCTTCTTCAATTATCAATTACTACTTAGCATTCAAAAAATTTATATTTATAACTCTCACCTCTTACCTCCTTACTTCTTACTTCTTACTCCTTACTCCTTACTTCTTACTTCTTTCCTCCCACCTCTTACCTTCTAATTGTCACTGTTTTAAAACTTATTTCCTTTTTGCTGACGTAGGGCTGCAAGGTTATTTTGAGCCATTTTCCATTCTTCTGGATATGCTTGTTGGGTATGAATTTGCAATGCAGCTTCGTAATGATCAATGGCTTTGTTAATATTTTCTGTTTTATCTTCTTTAATTCTATTACTATAAGCAGTACCCAAATTGTTTTGAATCATTGCCCATTCGTAGGGATATGTTTCGCGGGAATAAACTTGTAATGCGGCATTAAAGCAATCAATAGCCTTTTCAATATTCTCAGCTTTTTGTCCGCGAATTCGATCACAGTAAGCATTTCCTAAATTATATTGAGTCGCCGCCCATTGTTCGGGATAATTGGAAGAAGTAAATACAGAATTTACCACTTCATAACCTGCGATCGCAATTTCTAAGTTATCAACACGCTTACCCAAGGGGAATTCTTGAATCAAGCTGCTAAAAATACCAATAGTTGCAGCGATGTCTTCTGCTTGAGAATCGCTTGACTGAGAAATTGCATCTATTCCCCAATTTCGTAATACTTCAGCAAATTTGTCATCGAGTAATTCTAGATTATTTTGCAGTAAAGGGTATACTACTTCTGGGTTGCCTTCGGTTTCTTCGGTAACTAGTAACGCTTGGATTAATAAATCGCCTTGATTTTCTGCACTAAAATCTGATAATGATAATCCCAGAGCATCAGCTAGTTGAGTTGCAGCACCGATCAAAAACTCCGCAGCATCTTCATTTCCTTCCTCAGAAAATCCCCGCCCTACCTCTATCATCGTCTCTACTAACCCCGCGTCTACGTATTCGGGATCGGCATTTAAAGTTATTTCTTCTTCTTCATCGCTGCTCGCATTCGCAAGTAGCTGATTTATGATATCGAAGTAAGCTTGGAGACGTTTTTCATCCATTGGATACAAAAACCTTTTTTTACTGCTTTCTTAGAAAACTATCTGCTAAGATTTTTTTCAAGATTAAATAATACATTCAGCAGCAAATCATATCCATTCTATATTAAGTTATATCACCTCTGGATAAATAGTTGTAATTAAGTTTGTAGTTGCCCTGTCTTTGCCTAACATACTATCCTAGCATGCTCGTGCCAAGTAAAAACGTTTTTCTATTTATAAGTAATAAAGCGAACATGAGACGATAAAGATTTGTGATGATAACAATTTTCGGTTTTGACAAGAGACGTAGCATTGCTACGTCTCTACATTTTTCGCGGTGATATATTTAATGTCTATTTCTTACACTGTACAATTCAATTCCCCAGCTTTTCTGGTAAACCGCATATTTTCTCGATAATCTACAGGGCAATCAATCACTGTGGGTACATCTTGGGCTAAGGCTTCTTTAAGAATGGGAATCAAATCGGTAGCCGATTCAACTCGATAACCTTTCAATCCCATGCTTTCGGCAAATCTAACAAAGTCGGGATTACCAAATTTGATAAAAGATGCATTACCTTCGCCAAATTGATTTTCCTGTTTCCACTCAATCAAGCCGTAACCGCCATCATTAAAAATTAACGTTACAAATGGCGTACCGACTCGCAAAGCTGTTTCTAATTCCTGACAATTCATCATGAAACCACCATCGCCACTTACGGCGACAACTTTACGCTTGGGATAAACTAATTTCGCGGCTAAAGCACCGGGAATTGCTATTCCCATAGCAGCGAAACCATTGGAAATTAAACAAGTATTGGGGCTATGACAGTGATAGTGACGGGCAATCCACATTTTATGTGCGCCTACATCAGAAATAACAATATCTTCTGGCCCCATCACCTGCCGCAAGTCGTAAATTAATTTTTGCGGTTTAATCGGAAATGCTTCGTCTTTGGCATAATATTCGTAATCCGCACGAATATTTTCCCTTAGTTTAATTGCATAGGGTGCGTCTTTATCATCCCGATTTGCTACCTTTAAAATCTCATTCAAGGAGTCAGTTATATCGCCGACTACTTCCACTTCCGGAATATAACTACTGTCAATTTCTGCTAACTTTGTAGCAATATGAATAATAGGAATCTTACCATCGGGATTCCATTTTTTCGGCGAAAATTCAATTAAATCGTAGCCAATTGCAATGACTAGATCGGTATTATCAAAACCACAAATACTAAAATCTCTTTGCTGCAATCCTACTGTCCATAAAGCCAAGGGATGGGTATAAGGAATTATCCCTTTACCCATAAAAGTATTGGCAACCGGAATATTTAAGTCAGTAGCAAATTGAGTTACCGCATCGCTGGCTTTTGCACGAATTGCTCCATTTCCAACTAAAATTATCGGATTTGTAGCTTGAGAAATAGCAGCAGCAGCAGCTCGAATAGTGCCAAAAGAAGCAAAACTTTTTTCTATATTATCTTTATCTAAAGGCTTACCTTCTACTGGCATGGCTGCAATATTTTCCGGTAAGTCAATATGTACCGCACCGGGCTTTTCTCTTTGCGCTCGTTTAAAAGCTTTCCGCACAATTTCCGGCGTAATACTGGGACGCACAATCTGCTTGTTCCACTTAGTTACTGGAGCAAACATTGCTACTAAATCCAAGTATTGATGGGATTCAATATGCATTCTATCGGTTCCGACCTGTCCGGTAATCGCTACTACTGGCGCACCATCTAGGTTAGCATCGGCAACGCCAGTCATTAAATTAGTTGCACCAGGTCCAAGTGTAGAAAGACACACCCCTGCTTTCCCCGTCAAACGTCCGTAGACATCAGCCATAAAAGCCGCACCTTGTTCGTGGCGGGTAGTGATAAACTTAATCGGAGATTTTTTCAAAGCCTCCAAAACGTGCAAATTCTCTTCACCAGGGAGTCCAAATACGTATTGCACCCCTTCATTTTCCAAGCACTTGACTAGTAATTCTGCCGTATCCATTGTCATTCCCCAAGTTTTAGTTAGTAGATAGTAGATAGTCGTTAGTGGATAGTTGATAGTGGTTAGTGGATAGTTGATAGTGGCTTTTAAAACAAACAACTAACAACCAACAACTAACAACCAACAACTAACAACCAACAACCAACAACTAACGAAATTATTTCACCCACACAGTTTTAACATTGACAAACTCATGTATGCCCTGAATGCTTAATTCTCTTCCATATCCGGAAAGTTTAATACCGCCAAATGGCATTCGGGGATCGGATTTAACCAAGCCGTTGATAAATACAGCCCCTGCCTCGATTTCAGAGATTAAACGCTGTTGTTCTTCGCTATGGTTTGTCCAAGCACTGGCACCCAAACCGAAGGGTGTATTATTAGCAATTTTGATGGCTTCATCAATATCTTTAACCCGGAATAACATCGCCACCGGCCCAAAAAATTCCTCCTTAGCTGTGGGAGAATCGGGGGAGATATCGGTAAGAATTGTTGGCGGATAATAATTACCTGCCTTATTCAATAAAGGCTTTCCTCCCAGCAATACTTTTGCACCACTACTAAGAGATTTTTGCACTTGTTGGTCTAATTCTTTGAGAATATCGGCAGTAGCTAAGGGACCAATATTAGTATCCTCTTGCATGGGATCGCCAATTTTCAATGCCTGAAAATTTTCTAAAAGCAATTTTTCAAATTTGTCAGCAACAGCTTCGGCAACAATAAATCGTTTGGCTGCTATACAAGATTGCCCGTTATTCAACATTCGTGCTTTAGTACCCGTGAGGGCTGCGGCTTCGGTATCAGCACTTTCTAACACGATAAATGGATCGCTGCCTCCCAATTCCAAAACCGTTTTTTTGATATGTTTTCCAGCAGCAGCAGCAAGAGATGCTCCCGCACCTTCGCTTCCGGTTAAGGTGGCAGCCTTTACTCGTTCGTCGGCAATTATATTTGCTACTTTGTCCGAACTTATCAATAAACTTTGAAAAACGCCTTGGGGAAAACCCGCTCGTTGAATAATATTATCAATAGCCAAGGCACACTGAGGCACATTAGAAGCATGTTTGAGCAAACCGACATTACCAGCCATCAGCGCCGGAGCCACAAAGCGAAACACCTGCCAAAAAGGAAAATTCCACGGCATTACCGCTAGAATTATTCCTAATGGTTGGTATTTGACATAGCTTTTACTAGCATCGGTTTCTACTGAAACATCACCAAGGAATTCAGCAGCTTTATCTGCATAATAACGACACACCAAGGCGCATTTTTTAACTTCAGCAATGGCACTTTGATAAGGCTTACCCATTTCCAAAGTCATCACCTTAGCAAAATCTGCTTTATCTTGCTCTAAAATATCAGCAGCCTTATGCATCCATTCAGAGCGTTGCTTAAAACTTGTCTTGCGGTAATTTCCGAAAGCTTCATGGGCAGTTTGAACCGCATTGCTAACTTCCGCATCACTTAAAGACTCAAAAGTCTTGAGAGTTTCCCCTGTAGCGGGATTTATTGTGGCGATCGCCATAACTCACCTCTTGAAAAAATAGGTTGAGGTAACTTCATAGTCTTACACAAATTTTTCAAAAGCTACCACTTTTGGGAGGAGAATTTGGGAATTTTAATCTCTTGCCTCTTACCTTTTGATTTATAAAACTGGTCGAGGTTCCGCCACTGCCAGCCTTCAGGCGGGAGATGTAGAACGAGGTAGCACGAAGAAGTGCTGTGAGTCTAAGTTACGTCGTGGTGACGCTGTTCTTCAATATATCTTCTAATAGTCTCATTGCTGACGTTACCAGCGGTTGAAACAAAATAGGAGTGAGTCCATAAGCTAGGTAATTTTAATAGGTGTGGAAATTCTTTTCTTAAATACCTAGAACTCCTACCTTTAATTTGTGCTGCAACCTGACGTGCTGCAATATCAGGTAAAACATTAACAAATAAATGAACATGGTCTGGCATGATTTCCAATGCGATAATCTGCCAGTCTTTCTCTTTACAGGTGTCCCAAATAATTTCTCTTAATCTTTTTTCTACACCCCCTACCAATACTCGCTTTCTACGCTTTGGTATCCATACAAGATGGAAATTAATCATCGAGACGGTATGATTTTTTCTTCTATACTGTTGCATTTTTACGGATTAGTACGCTATATTTATGTAGACAGTAATAGCACATCTACAATAAACATCGCAATAAATGCTTCTGGGATATCGATATAAGTTAAAACCAAATAAGGAGCAGACCTTAAAGGTTCTTAGCTGGATTGATATGCTAAGAGCTAATTACAACTACAACCTTGCCGACAGGGAAGCAACCTATCAAGCAAGGTTTGTACAAGGTGAATACTGCAATTTAAGAAATAAAAGCGCGGCTTGTCCTTTAACTTGTCCAATATCATCTAATTCAGCTACTTCTGATACTGGAGAAGTTTACAAGGTTAAAAAGAAAACTGGCGAGATTAAGTTAAAAACTGCTGAAGAAATACAGATAACTAATCTTCCGGTCTTGAAGAAAACACGTCCTTGGTACAAAGAAATAGATTCAACTGTATTGCAACAAAACGTTAAAAGGTTGCAAATTGCGTACAATAATTTCTTTGCTGGGCGTGGCAAATATCCAAAGTTTAAAAATAAAAGCAGCTTTAAATCATTTACTTTTACAACTGGCATTAAGGTAACTGATAAAGCTATCTATCTTCCTAAGCTGGGTTGGCTAGGATATTTTAATTCTCGCCCTATACCTGAAGGTTTTAAAGTTAAATCAGCAACCGTCAGATTAAAATCTGACGGATTATACATAACTTTAAAGATAGAGGATAAAACTGTACCTACATTTCCTGTAATTCCTGCTGAAGAAGTTAGAACAGTTGCAGGTTTAGATATGGGGATTACTCAATTAGTGCATTGCTCTGATGGTTCCCAGTACAGCAATCCAAAACATTCCACTAACAAAAGAACCCGCAAGCTTTTAAAGGTTAGACAGCGCTCTCTGTCACGTAAAAAGAAGCGCTCTAATAACCGTAAAAAAGCGCGAGTAAAAGTTAGTAGATTGCATCAAAAGATAACTCATAAACGCAAAGCTTTTCAATGGAAACTAGCTAGAGAGCTAACTAATAAAGCAGATGCAATCATAGTTGAAGATTTAAATATTTCAGCTATGAAAAAACGATGCAGCACCAAAGAAGACAACAATAAAAAAGGTCGTTTTTTACCTAATGGTCAGTCAAGAAAACGCGGTTTAAATCGTAGTATATCTGATGCTTATCTTCATTAATATTATAAACAACAACAACGACAACAACGTACTTCTTTTCAAGGCTTTTTACAACGTTGTGTTCAATTTAGTTGAATTTATTATTTATAGTATACAATGTAAATAGCGTTATAGTCA
>JBCCSG010000157.1:0-15238 GCA_039200565.1 Cyanobacteria bacterium P01_D01_bin.50
TGGTTATCTATAGAACTATTTCAATCGCCACCTGTAGGGTGGATTGCTGTAGCTTTAATGACTGTATCACCCGTTCACATTTTTCAAGCTCAGAATTCTAGGCCGTACAGTCTTTGGATTTTGACAATCTTGATATCTAGTGCAGCATTTCTACGAGCGATAAGACACAATAAAAAGTCAAATTGGCTGCTGTATGGAATTACAATGGCATTAAGCCTTTATACATTCTTATTTTCTTCATTCGTTTTTATTGCACATACCATTTATATTTTAATTATTGAACGTTTTCGTAAAACAAAGACCATAACTAACTATTTATTAACTTCATCACTCATTTTTTTAAGTTTTAGCCCTTGGTTATTTGTAATTATTAGTAATTTTAATACGGCAAATAAAATGACATCATGGACGGGGAAGTCCGCATTATTTTTTAGGTTAGTACAAGCATGGTTAAAAAATTTATGTGATATTTTTATATTCTGGCATTATGAATTTCAAAAGAAGTTATTTATTTCTGAAAATACGTTTACTTTTGTTGTTGGTATATTCCTTTTAGTCTTATTACTATACTCATTTTACTTTTTATTGCAGCGTACTCCACAGAGAGTATGGCTATTTATTTTTACTTTAACTGCTGTATCATCATTAGCTTTAGTATTCGCAGATTTAGTTTTTGGTGGTCGTCGCTCGGCTTTAGGCAGATACTTATTTCCTAGTTTATTGGGTATTCAATTAGCATTCGCCTATTTACTTGGTACTAAACTTACCTCTACATCTTTAAATTCTATAGGTATAAAAATTTGGCAAATAATTACAATTTTAATAATTTCTGCTGGAGTTTTATCTAACTCCCTTAGTTCTCAAACAGAGGCATGGAATGGGATGAATGACTTTATTATTCAATCATCTCGTATCATTAACCAAGCACCAAACCCAATCGTAATATCAGATAATGATATCATTTTTGGTGTAATGACCTTAAACTTTAGACTAGCACCTCATGTGAAACTTATATTAATATCTGAATCCAAGGAAACAACAATTCCTGATGGTTTTAGTGATGTGTTTTTATGGCAATCTTCAGTTAAATTACGTTCCCAACTTGAAGAGAAACAACAACTTTCTTTCAAACCCGTGTTCCAAGATTATCACCGTAAAGGTACTATTTGGGAAACTTCATCTCCCGCTACTCTTTGGAAATTAGAGCAAATATAAATCTTTAGCTTCTTTATGGAAGACTTTAGTAGTAGTTAGGTAGGTAGGCATACATAAACCGAACTATCTAAAAGAATGTAAATGAGCTATCTTAGTTTATTCAATCTCACTACTCACTACTCCCTCCTAAAGGGTGCCCGTCATAACAATAATTTTTTCCACGTACCTACTTAGGCATTGGAATTATTAATCAACCTAGGGAAAAAAACATAGTGTGGATCAACTAAACCCCCTTATTCCCCTTGTTTGATGGTTGGGTAAATAATCTACTGAAAATTAAAGTTGTAGCATTACACACCGATTGCGAAATTATGACGATATCGATATTATTTGCGGTAATCCACTTATAAAACCTGTACAACTAAAAAGTTAGTTGTTAATAACCTCGTGTAGAAAGCGTTTTGATATGAAAACGCAACAAATGTTAACCCGTGCAGACGGGTTTCGCTCCTATAGCCCCAGCTTTCCAAGCTGCGGGCAATTCTCAAATCCAACAATTTCTCATGCCCAATCTAAACAAGTTATTAAATATTAAAAACTCAAAGTTAGCTTGGTTACTGCGGTTAAAACTATTGGGGCTGCAAACCGAGTTACAAGAAGCTCTGAAAACAGAAGAATCTGACCCAGGAAGAGAAATTTGTCAGGAAATTTTGCGTGAATTACATGTAATTTTAGAATCTCAAAATCAAAGTAATCATACAGAAAATAATTCTTCTTGGGAAGATGTTTTAGAACCTATTGCAAACCAACTTGATAATAACCGGCAATTATTGCAAACTCCTACCCAACTAAAACTTAAACCAATTACCCAAACCTTACTTTCCGACAAAAAATTATCTCAATACATCGGTGAATATCAATTTTACAGTAGTGATGATGCCCAATTATGGAACGAAATACAACGATTGCTATTGCGAGTACCTCAAAAACAAGCCGAAATATGGCGATCGCAAATTTTAAACCAGGTAACTACATTGGGTGCGATGGAGGATAAAGTTTCTCTACAACAAATTCCATTTCCCACCCACAAACATATCTACTCTGGTTTGAAAGGCAATATTCAAGCTTCGGGGTTGTGCTTTTCTAATACCATAAATTTTGATGAGCGACTCCAAATCCAAAGAAGCAGTAGCGAATTAGATATCCTTGCTGCTGCAGTTTCTATTTGCCTCAAATTTATCGAATTAGATCCGCAATTACATCATACTTTAAGAAGCGTCGATCGATTCGGCGTTCGCTCCCTCACTTCAGCAGATAAACCTAAGTACATTGCCGCGCTCATAGAACGTTTCAATAGAGTTAAAGTAACCTTTAATACAGATATTTTAATATCTCTACGTGCCAGACTTGACTTAGATGAAGCCATACATTCATTAGTTTATTTACCATGCGTTGACCGCTTTTCCTGGTGGGGAAAACTGCAACAAGAAGCGCGTCGCACCTTAGAAACAGCAGTACAACAAGCCCGTCAAGCAGGTTATCAAATACAGATTCGTCCCTTATGGGGAACCTACGCCGATATTTACTCCTTCTCAAAAGACGACTTGCAAATAGATATCGGCGGTATACCCGGAGAAGTATCCGCTTGTCTGCGAGTCTACGCCAAAATCAACGACGAAGAACTTCGTGGAAGGGTTTTATTTCGTTCGTCTTGAAATATCCTTTAATTGTTTTTCTATAGAGGTTCCACTACCACATGGGGTTCTACTTCAATCCAAAGTCTGGCGTTACAACTAAGAGGATTATGGGGACGGTAGACTATCCTACAACTTCCATGGATTTTCACATCATGATAATAATGGCTATAGTTTCCTGATTGAACTTTTACTACAGGTATATTTGTACCATTTTTCTGATTACTTCTGATCCGATGCTGGTTAACATGAATGCGAGTTAATGACTTTGAAACTCGCTTTCTCCAATTTCCTTTGGGACCTCTACTACCTTCTGTGATTTTGGGAATCCCATTAAATAAAGGAATCTGCCAAACTCTGTCAACCTTCTTTGCTCCTAAAATTCTGCCTTCTTTGAGTAGTCTTCGTACTCGTTGAGTGCAAATTTTCAAGAGATGAGATGCTTCTTGGGTTCCAATCATAATTTAAGCCATAAACTATAGCGCTATAGTTTTTTATATCTCAATTTGGAAACAAAAAATTTTTTCTTTTTCTACTTCTTTGTTTCTTCCCCTCGTTTTCCCAGACAAATTTTCTGAGTGCGATCGCACTCAAGCGCGATTACCGGTTAAAAATTTCTCCCCCTGCTCCCCTAAATCAATGAGGGTTACGGGTACGGCGGAAAGGGAGTAACTACTATCTCTTGGGTTCGCTAATTCATCTAAGTACTAATACTGAGAAGACTTACAATAACTTTAAATAAATCTACTCGGTTATTGATAGAAGATTTGCTGTCAGTTTAACTACTGAATAAGGAAATCACTTATCACTGATATATAGAAACAAATTTTATTAACTTATTCACTTTTCACAGATAAAAACAGGATGCTTAATATAAAGAAATTATCAATTGCATTTACTGGAGCTTTAATTGCTGTGCTCAGTAACGTAGTAAATAACTCCGCACAAGCAGCAAGCTTAAAAGATGAATATATAACAGTTGAGAAAGATATCATCGTTAATTTTGATGAAAACGTTGGTGTTGATAGCAATCCACTAAATGGTGGAACCAAACTTGATAATCTTTGGTCTCGTTATGGCTTACAGTTAGATTCACGTCTTCAAAATGATATAGGTGAAGGAACAAGTGAATTATGGCTTTATAACAGTAACTGTAAAGCAACTGGAAATGGAACATCTGAGAATGGATTTACGAATCAATGTACTGGCGGCGATCCAGATTTAGCAACCGGAAAGGGTGAATACCGTAATATTGAATACGATTCTCCCCTACAAGGAAAAGTATTAATAATCCAGGAAAATAATGGCGCTCCAGACGATTATGCAAATCGTAGTAATCCCGGTACAATTACATTCAAATTTACCGATGAAAATGGTGTTGATTTCAATAATATAGGTTTATTAGACTTTGACGATCCCGGTCAACCAATCTTCAAATTTACATTTTTTGATGATAATACTGAGGAAATTCAGTTTGGATTAGATGCTGATGAAAATGACTCAAGGGTTACTTTGTTAAGTAAAGATGGTGACGGTAATGCCCTCAAAGGTGATAACTCCCTAAGAAATTACAATTTTGATTTTTCACAAAATATTAAACAACTTGATATTACCTTACCTGGAAGTGGAGCCGTGACTTATTTAGATTTCAAACGCACCCTGAAGAGAAAAGTTCCTGAACCTGCTTCTATCTTAGGTTTATTCGTCGGAA
This sequence comes from Cyanobacteria bacterium P01_D01_bin.50, assembly GCA_039200565.1. Lineage (GTDB taxonomy): Bacteria > Cyanobacteriota > Cyanobacteriia > Cyanobacteriales > Nostocaceae > Rivularia. The sequence continues at coordinate 4,561 of JBCCSG010000157.1, forward strand.
GTGTCGTGATTGCTTCAGTTAAACGCAAGCGCTTATCAGAACAATAAAGTTAGATTTCCATATAACAAGCTTTTTTAACAAAATTCCTTCTCTTTATTCTCTAACCTCCTACAAAGGGGGTTTTTCTTTAATAAATAAGTAGGTCAAATTAAATATGTAACTACGCCCGCCGCTTACGGCACCCCTCTCCTTAGTAAGGAGAGGGGCTGGGGAGCCACTGCGTTGCTCCCGAACACGCACGCCCGCTCCGCAAGTGGCGTGGTGAGGTTTTATCTTACATTTAATTACGCTTACCTACTTACTACGGTTACTAATACCTAATAATACGCAAAAAAATTTACTTTCTAAGTTCGTAAAATTCAAAGACTTAAGTAAATTCATTTATATAAAACAGAATATTAGTATTTCAACTGAGCAGCTTTACTTCTACTTTGAATAAAATCTCTTCAATTTTAAGAAAGTATTTATTCCTAGCTAACCTATTTATTCCTCTAATCTCTTAGAAATGATATAGGGCTTAATAAATATCAAAATATCAGGTCAGACAATAAGAGAATGGTAATTAGAAAATTCTTTTCCAGATTAAGCATTGGTGCATTATTAGCTACTGCTATTACGGTTGCTGCAAATCCTGCTCAAGCGGCAAGATTGACAACTATAGACTTTGATGAAAACGTTGGTGTTGGTGATAATCCACTATACGGTGGAACGAAACTTGATAAGCTCTGGTCTAACTATGGCTTCAACTTAGATTCGAGTCTCAAAAAAGGTGGAAAAAGTGAATTGTGGCTGTTCGACAGTAATTGCGAAGGAAATACTTGTAGCGGTGACGATCCAGATTTAGCTACCGGAAAAGGTAAAAATGGTAATCTTAAATACAAATCTCCTGAGCAAGGTAAAGTTCTGATTATTCAGGAAGATAATGGGAAAAACGATTTAGAAGCTGATGATTATGCAAACCGCAGTAATCGCGGTACGATAACATTCGATTTCACAGATACAGATAAGAAGTCTGGAGAAAAGATTGGAGTTTTATTCAATAGCATCAGTTTATTAGACTTTGACGATCCAGGTGACCCAATCTTCTTTGCTAAGTTTGCTGATGGTACTGACACTAGTGATAAGCATAATGATGGCAATGACGGTTTTACATACGATGGAAAGTGGTTTCAAGAGATAGACGCAAATAACAATGACGGTGCTAACAGAAGGGATAAAAAACTAGATAACTATTTTGAAATTATAGATGGAAACGAAAATGAGACCTATATCAGTGAAATGAAGCTGCTGAGTACAAAGTGGAATGGAAAACAATACGTTACTAAAGATAACTCACTCAGAGAATACAAATTCGATTTCGGCGATAAAAGAGTTACAGAATTTAGTATTACATTACCTGGAAGTGGCGCGGTAACTGGATTCAATTACGTTCGGCGGCCAGAAGCAGAATTAAAATTTGCGAAGAGAGTTCCTGAACCTACTTCTATCTTAGGCTTAGTTGCCGTAAGCGGTTTAGTTGCTTCTTCCCTAAAGCGTAAGCGTCAGTCTTCAAATGCTGAAATTATTCAATAAAAAAGACTTTTAATCAAGAAGTCTTTTTTTTACATATGGTTCCCCTTTGAAAGGGGATTTTTTTTTTGCTAAACCCCTCTCCATTGACGAAGTCTTCTCGTAGAGTACCTCTCCCCTCTTGAAGGGAGAGGCTTTTAAATTTATTATGGCGATCGCTAGGAAAAATCAACCAACCGCAGCAACTTCTCTACCTAAATCTTGAAACATCGGCGTACTCAAATATCTTTCCCCAAAGGAAGGCTGAACCATCACAATCAAACGCCCCTTATTTTCCGCACGCTTACCTATTTCAATTGCCGCACATAAAGCCGCACCGGTGGAAATACCAGATAATATTCCTTCTTCCTTCGCCAAACGTCTTCCCATCACCATTGCATCTTCATCGCTAACGGTAACGACTTCATCAATCGCATCTGTACGCAAAACATCTGGGACAAATCCGGCACCTATACCTTGTATTTTATGAGGCCCTGGTTGTCCACCACTCAAAACAGGACTATTTTTAGGTTCTACCGCAATTGCCTGAAAACTAGGCTTGCGTTGCTTAATTACTTCAGCAATTCCGGTAATCGTTCCACCAGTGCCAACACCAGCAATTAGAAAATCCACTTCTCCATCGGTGTCTTCCCAAATCTCTTCAGCAGTAGTTTCCCGGTGAATTTGCGGATTTGCTGGGTTACGGAATTGCTGCAACATATAGGCATTAGGGGTATTAGCTGCGATTTCTTCTGCTTTAGAAATTGCCCCGCGCATTCCTCCTGAAGCAGGTGTTAATTCCAAAGAAGCGCCGTAAGCTTTAAGCATTGCTCTTCTTTCTAAACTCATGCTTTCAGGCATTGTCAAAATTAAACGGTAGCCAAGCGCCGCTGCCACCATTGCCAATCCAATTCCCGTATTACCGGATGTCGGTTCTACCAAAATGCTTTTCCCTGGTTGGATTAACCCTTCTTCCTCTGCTGTCTTTACCATATTCGCAGCAATGCGATCTTTCACAGAAGCCGCCGGGTTCATTCCCTCCAACTTCACCACAATTCTGGCAACGCATCCTGCTTGTTGAGGGATTTTGTTAAGTTCAACTAACGGTGTTTTACCGATAAGTTCTGTCACATTATGAGCAATTCGCATCTGTTTCAATCCTTTTTTCAATTGATAATAAAATATTTATCTTTTATAAGGAAAATTGTCTATTTTATTTTCATTATTACAACTTAAATATAAATACTCTTTATTTTGCTTGTATCTTATCCATCATACTTAAGATACTTAAACAATCTTATTACAAGTATCAGTGACTAAAAAAAACAGTTACCACTAAATTACGCTATTTTCAATCATATCTCAAAGATTTTTTCATTCACTTTTTTTAAAAATTATAAATTTTTTAATACAAATGTATATCCAGTCGCTGATACATTTTTTTAGTCATATCTGGGAGTTCTCACAAACCTTGCTTTCTTAAGAATGCCTTAAATTTCTAATTGATTAATTAGTAATCGAGAAACCTTTCAAGAATCACAGTTCAAGAGGAGAACAATAAAGCAGATGTTATGCCCTCAGTGAAGCTCTTTCAAAAGGCTGCTGCATTGAACGAGTTCTTATCCTGTGGCGATCAGCTCAAAAACCATGAGATCGTCAGATTGCATTAAGACTGATATATTGGAAAATTTTTACAGAGTCATATAAAAGCGCCTTGAAATCAACTTCAAAAAACCGAAAATAAATAGTTAAAAAAAATACTGAAATATTTGTTCATTTCCATTATCCAATGCAAGATTACAATTTGAAAATTTTAATCCAATGACAAAGTAACTTCTGTTGACTAAATATTCGTTTTGATTCTGCTAAAACGAATACATATTGCATTATCAAATTCATAGTAAAGGATGAAAATCCTTTACTACAGAACGATTACAACTTTGAAAAAATTACCTAATTTTTGCCAGAGTGAGTACAAAAATAATAGAACCCTACTCAATAAAAACTAGTACCCCGACTTAAAAATACTAGAACCTATACCCCCAAAAAAATATTGAACCCTTATCATTATTGATATATCAGTGCTTGAGTACAATCCCAATTAATCTAATAATTTCAAGGATGAGAACTTTGAGTCCTTACTTGTTTGCTGACTGATATAACAGTTATAGGATTTACGCAGAGATTCCCCTCTACCCCCCCGTTTTTCGGGGGGGCTTCTTAAATCCTCTATATAATTGACTTAAATATTTAGATATTAATTAGAAAAAAAATTTCTAAAAGTATACAAAAACTATCGTTATATACTTTTTCACTGACTTCACGTCATATAATAAATAAAAGCCACAATGAACTCAAAGCTTGTAAATGTATCTGCTGTTTGTTTAATTACTTTAGCAGTACTTTTTCCCAGCCTAATAATGTTTGGTGTGGTATGGGAGAAACATATAGAATTTGTAGAAAATCAGCACCATATCTCTACTTCCCGTCAGAATATGAACACAGAATGTTCTGCGCTGATGCTACAAATAAACTCTCCGATAAAGGGAGATTGTTCTAAATTATATTTAAATTCAAGTGAAACCAATAGAAAAATATCAGATCCATATCAAATTAATCATTTATGGAGATGGTTCTTTTTATTTATACCATTTTGCCTTTTCCTTGTAATTTATTTATACGATAGGTATTTAGTTTATCGTGCTCATCTTTTTCAAAAACAAGTAGAAATGTTAGAAAAATTATGGCAACAAAGTCTTGAAAATTAGTAAATATAATTAAAAAAATTAATTATGATTATGTCATCAGAAGAACGTCAAAATCAGTATTATAGTTTGATTGACCAATTACTAAAATGTCCTAATGGTAAAGAGCCAGAGATTATCGAAGCAAATCCGGAATTATTAGATGCTGAGTTAATCAAATTAATGATGCAAGTTGCAACCGCATTTGCACATAACGGAAATGAAGATGGTGCAAAGTTTTTAATACATGTTGCACGAGAATTGTCTAAACAATTAGGATTTTACCCTGAAGTTACAAACAAGGAGTAAAAATGCTCTTGACGACAAATGAGGCACAACTAATTGCTTTAGAATTTCTTATTAATGAGTGGAATATTGCAGATGAATATAGAGACTGGTTTACAGTAATTGATTGTCGCCTCATTGGTCAAAGTTGGTATATTGTTGAAGTTGCTGTAGCTGGATTTCCGGATCGTTGGTATCTTCAAGTTTACGACACGGGAGAATGCGATCCTAACTATACATTTATCTCCCCGATTCGCGGTTGTGAAGGATATACCGATCTTACCGATCTACCTGAATTAATTGCTGAAGTTTTAGTGTGTGAACGTAATGCTCGATAATATTATTCTTATATTTCAGGAATGGCCGTAATTGTCACAATATCCAGGTGCTGCGTGACACTATAACCCTTATTATTACTTTCAAATTTTAATTAAGTGTCACAGGGTTCCCATTAAAAATTATAAGAGTGAAAAAATTTTTAACAGTACCAGTACCAGCACCCGACAAGAAAAGGCGGCCATTCCTATATTTCTATCATGTGGTGTATCTATACCATACAATTTGATTTAATTTGTAATTAGCTGTTGTACATCTAAAAATTATATTCTTATATTTTATTAATCAGTATCAAACTTTATTTATTGTTGAATTTTGATTTACTTTTGTGCTTTAAAAATGCACCACAGCTTACCCTACTGCTAATACATAAAATTAACCTCATGTGGCTTATTTACATCTACCTGTCTGTGCTTTTTTTAAATATTCATGTTTGTGAATTTGATTGAGTTTTGCTTTTAGTAAGCAAACCTTTTTTTTATTATATGTATTATAAATAATTTAGGTATATTAACCAAACAAAAAATTAATCAATCCAGATAAAAAATAGTATTTATTAATATCTAAAATTATGCTAAATGACTCAAAAATCAAAATTTAAAAATAAAAAATCATTCAATAGTTGCATTTTTTTTAGGCTATATCATGTTATATTAATAATGTCTTATAATCTACAGAAATATGTTGATAAATGATTAGCGATGAAGCTCTTGCTAAGGAATATATTCGAGTCATCAACGAGTATTATCCAAAAGTAGGAGAAATGCTTGATGGCTGTTACGTGAAAGTTGTGACAACTTATTGTGGAAGACCTCCTAAACGCTTACGACATATAGGAATTTATTGTCCGGAAGGGATCATGTCTTATCTACAAACTCATAAACAAAAACTTATGGATGTCGCAGAAAATATGGGATTAGTCCAGGTTGTGTTTCGTAATGCTTCGCGTTTGTTGCGAGATCCAATGTCAAAAATAAAGCAATCTGACCCACGTATGTGGCTGGATTTACAGTGGGTTTCAAAGTAGAAAAATTAAATTCGGTATCTAGGGGCTTGATTCTAGCAGTAGTGAATAAAAATGGCTCAGCTCATTGGACTTAACTTCACAGATAAATTTTCTTAACTCAATCCGATCGGAGTAATGGGGGTAAAAAATTATTCCTTATAAATTCATTGTTGGCGATATTGCTAATTGTTTATGACCCGATTTATTAGGGGTAAAACTCTAGAAAACTACTAGGTCATAATTATCTCTCCAACTCAAAGCCATTTTCATTTAGACAGTAAGATTAATCAAGAGTATGACGGATAAAGAAAAATTCCCAGCTTTTGATTTCTAAAAATCGAGAAGTCTATTGTTGCCCAATAAACCTAACTGAGATTAGACACAGAGGGCTTATATTATGAATAAAACCTTCCTTCATGGTGATGACTTACCACCAACAGAAGTAACCAAAGGCGATAAGATGTTACTTCTAGAACTAGAAAGGTCTACCGGAAAATGTTTCTATGAAGCTTGTGATGGTATTACCCAAGCATTGCTGTCAAATTGTTTTTGGTATCTTACCATTGACGCTGAATATCTGACATTAGTCATTCACTGCCCAGATATAGTAACCTACTGGCATATAGTCAGCAATATTGTTCAATTGGGGATGAAACTCGAACCCCTTGCTTCCAGCGCCAGAATTCGCGTCAATCCTCCTCCTGGTAAAGCAACATTCTTTGAAATTGGTGTTGATGAAGTATCAGCTTTCCGGGATTGGCTGTAAATTTTGTTCGGAACAAGTTAATTCTTTTCCTCCCGAAGTTCGATTCACCAATCTTTCTAAGCGAGACTGTCCAAAGCGTTTAATAGCTAACAAATTCTCCGACTCTCCAGCAAAGCTTTCATCAGCCACATTCACATCCATTGCTAAAGCCGCTAAATATCCAGCTTCACCTACCAATTTCCTAACTCGTGCATCGTTTTTACCAACCGGATAAGTGAAGTAGAGGATTGATTCGCCCAAATTTTTCTCTAGTAATTCTTTGGATTCAACTATTTCAGGTACAAGCTCTTCATCAGATAATTTAGTTAAATCTGGTGGATGAGTTTTACTATGACCGGCTATAGTTACTAAAGGATCGTCAGCCATAATTTTAAGTTGCTCCCATGTAACATGGGAGCGACCTGTATTAATACCCATATTTTTAGTATAAACTGAGAAAACTGCCGGATAATTATACTTCTTGAGTAGAGGATAAACGTATTCATAATGACCGCCATAGCCATCATCAAAAGTTAGCAAAATTGGTTTTTCTGGTAATGCAATTCCGGTACGTAAATGAATTACTAATTGATCTAAGCTTATAGGAGTTACACCCTTAGATTTGATTAATTTAAAATGCCCTTCTAATTCCTCCGGAGTAACATCAAAAAAGACTTCCTTTTTCGGTAGAATATCGTGATACATCACCACAGGTACTTTGGCTTTTCTAGCTGAGGAGTTAATATTTGGTAAAGGTACAGCATTCAGGGAAAGAGGAACATCAGCATCAGCTTGAGTTTTTACTAATACTTGTTCTTGAGATAAACTTTCCTGATTCCACGGTTGAAATTTTCTACCTATACTTTGATATTTTTGACAAAACTGCTCCAAATTTAAAGGAGATGCTGTCATTTTGAAAAAATCTGGGAAATCACTTTTCTTTTCGTTTTTAGAATTAAAATTTAAAGCTAATAAGAAAGTAGAAACGATCAAAATACCGCCGACAAAAGGAATAAGCTTGAGAAAATTATCAGGTTTGGGCTGCATTGTATTTAAGTAGTGAGTAGTGAATTTTCACTCTTCTTCTGAATAACAAAACCTTAAATATATGACTTATATAATGCAAGTCCATAAAATACAAATATAAAGGTTAAATAACTTTTAACTCCTAACTTATCCCAATTACCAATGTCCTATGTCTTTCGGGTGAATCTATGGATACAACTTATCTCCACTAAACGAATCAAATAAAAATAATTTTTGCAAATCTAATTCTAAATTCAATTTATCGCCAAGATGAAAACGTACATCTCCACTAATTTGCACGTTTAATATTATTCCAGTACCCGCTACCGCTACACGAATTAATGTTTCTCTTCCCAAAGGTTCGACTAGCTTCACTTCTACTTGCAAAACCTCGGCATTAGATTCATTCTGAATTTGTATATTTTCTGGACGAATACCTAAATCAATATTTTGCCCTTTAGATAAGCACAATCTCTGTTGGATATTTTCAGGGATAGGTAAAATTTTTCCGTTTATATCAAAACCTGTAGCAATGTACTTAGCCGGTATAATATTCATCGGTGGATTTCCCAAAAAATTTGCCACCATACGGTTAGCAGGAAGAGCATAAATACTTTGTGGTTCTCCAATTTGTTGAATATATCCACCATTTAGTACAACAATTTTATCTGCTAACGTCATCGCTTCCACTTGATCGTGGGTTACATATACCGTAGTAATACCAATATTGTGATGTATTTGCTTTAACTCAGACCGTGTTTCATCACGCAGTTGTGCATCCAAATTGGATAAAGGCTCATCTAATAAAAATACCTGTGGTTGACGTGCTAGAGCCCTTCCCAAAGCTACCCGTTGTTGCTGTCCCCCAGAAAGTTGTTTTGGTTTGCGATCGAGTAAATGTTCTATCGTTAGCGATCGCGCTACCATTTGTACTCTTTCTCGAGTCACCTCCGGTTCAACATGACGCATTTTCAACCCAAAAGCAATATTTTCCGCCACAGTCATATGAGGGTATAACGCATAATTTTGGAACACCATTGCGACATCTCGCTTTCTAGCGGGGACATTATTCATCAACTTATCCCCAATAAAAAGTTTGCCTTCCCATGCATTTTCCAAACCCGCAATAGTTCGCAAAATAGTGGATTTACCGCATCCTGAAGGTCCCACCAAAACCCAAAATTCACCATCAGGAATAGTGAAAGTAATGTCATCTATGGCTGTGACGTTGTTAAATTTACGCTTGATGTTTTCTAGCCTAACGCTTGCCATCTTTCAATTTGAGATTTTGGATTTTGGATTATCTGTCTATTTATTACTCCTTACTTATTACTTATTACTTATTACTCCTTACTTATTACTCCCAAGCAGGATGAGACAATAAAGACGAAATAGCTCTGACACCGCGTAACTGATTTGACAAAGGTAAATGACCTCTAGGTGCATCTAAATTCCAAATAAATTCATTAGGATAACGCGTCCAATTATTACCGTTTTTCCAACCAATTTTGACCCAAAGATTTTCCCAATTTTTTCTCAAACCGATCCACATTTCGCGCTGTACGGAAAAGCCAAATTTCCCTTCAGAATGAACTAACCATAAATTATTAATTGTTTGCAAATCAGTTATAGGAAACTTTTCCACTTCAGTAAAATAAAGCCATTTTCTTTTTACGGCTTCTTCTCCTGCAAGTTCGCACATTTTTTGCAGCGTCAAACGGTCGGCTTCTTGAAAATCTTGTTTTACTAATAGCTTTTGCAGCTCGGTATAATCAATATTGCAATCGGATTTTAGCGGTATTATTCCTTGAGGAAAATTAGATTGTAAAAATTCTTTACTTTCAGCAAGGTCCGATTGATAAAGAACTTGATAGATTTTTCCATCTATTATATTTGCTGTAATATCCCGACGCTTCGATAAAAATTCCATTAATACCTTTAATCCTTCAGTACCAAAATTAGCTAGTTTTTCCACTAATTCCTTCTGATTTTTTTCAGACCCTGCGATTAACGCTTGGCGAAGGGAGTCAATATCACTGTTAGTAGTGCCATGTTGAATCATTGGGTCTGTCATGCCGTTACTCGTGAAACGCAATTGAACAAGCAAATAGCTATTTTTAATAAAGCAAAGACGATTTTTGAACTGATAGCCAAGTGATAGAGGGCCCGGGAGCGCCTCTGTGAAAAATACTCTGATGCTACAGCCTAGGTGCATCTCGCCGTCTAGTGGAACATTTTCTCATGAACTGATAATTTATGCTCGCGACTTTTTTCCTCGTGCAGTTTTTTGCTGAGTGATTTTTTAATTTCCTAGGGTCCAATTCCTTTTTTTTGCTGTATATTCAGGGGATGAAGCACCTATGGACATCTACATTAGTGCAATGCGATCAACTTAGAAATTGCATCTCCTAGTTTAATAAAAGCAAGACAAGACAAAATTAGCTAGTCCCCTGAACTCGAAATTTTCTTTTCAGATAGAAAAAACTAAGCTGAAACTCTTGCTGCTTAAACCTAATGGAGCCTCTAATGTACGAAAAAATTAAACCCCCCACAAGTGGAGAGAAGATTACTTTTGTAAATGGCGAAGCCCAAGTTCCCGATAATCCCATAATTCCTTTTATTCGTGGTGATGGTACGGGTATCGATATTTGGCCTGCAACGCAAAAAGTATTGGATGCGGCTGTGGAAAAGGCGTACAAGGGTAAAAAGAAAATTAGCTGGTTCAAAGTTTATGCCGGTGATGAAGCTTGCGATTTATACGGCACTTATCAGTATTTACCTCAGGATACCCTAACAGCCATTAAGGAGTATGGTGTTGCCATTAAGGGACCTTTGACAACTCCCGTTGGTGGTGGTATTCGTTCCTTAAATGTGGCGCTACGACAAATTTTTCAACTTTATGCCTGCGTACGCCCTTGTCGATACTACCCCGGTACCCCTTCACCTCACAAAAATCCCGAAAAACTCGATGTGATAGTCTATCGAGAA
>JBCCSG010000158.1:0-15215 GCA_039200565.1 Cyanobacteria bacterium P01_D01_bin.50
GAACCTCCAACAGTTGAACCACAAATTCCATCAGTAGAAGTTGAACCTCCAACAGTTGAACCACAAATTCCATCAGTAGAAGTTGAACCTCCAACAGTTGAACCACAAATTCCATCAGTAGAAGTTGAACCTCCAAATCAGCCAGATACTCCTCCGATATCTACTTAATTTTTCATATTCATATTAAAGATGTATCCGGATGTCGTAGGGCACCTTAATTGGCGTTGCTCAATCAGAATATGAAACTATGATTTCAAATTGCCCGAGACGTAGCAGTGCTACGTCTCTACAATGGTTTCATGTTTAATACAAAGTGTAGGTGAATATAATTCATAGTAATATTGCAGCAATGCCCCTTAATTTAAGCTTAATTCCAAGGTTCGGTAGGAGCGTCTGAATCGTTTTGAAATATAGTATTTATTGAGGAGTCGTCTGGTTTAAAATTATCAAAAACAGAACCTGTCAAATCCTCAAGGGCTTGGAGTGCTTCTTTCGCTGACTGATACCTCTGTTGGTGGTTTTCAAGTACCATTTTGCTGAGGATTCTAGCAAATGCAATACTAATAGTTGCTTTGTCAATCCATTTGACTTCTTCGTTTTCATCTATTGGTAACTCATGAGGTGGTATACCTGTTAAGGCAAAGATACCTATCATTCCCACCGCATAAATATCGCTACTGTATTGCGGATAACCTAAACATTGTTCTCGTGGAGCATAACCTTTAGTACCAATACCAATTGTGAAGGCAGTTTGTTCTTGAGAATTAAGTACTTGAGTAGATATTTGCTTTACAGCACCAAAGTCAATCAAGACTAACTTACCGTCTAAGTCTCGTCGCATAATGTTACTGGGTTTAATGTCGCGATGAATTACGCCATTTTGATGTACAAACACTAATGTTTGCAGTATATCCTTAAGCATTTCAATAACTACTGGTTCGGGAAGACGTTCACCAGTGGGTATTTCTCCATTTAAAGGGCGACCAATGATGTATTCTTGAACTAAATAAAATTCTTCTTCTTCTTCAAAGTAGGCTAGGAGCTGAGGTATTTGATTGTGATTACCCAAAATTTGTAACGTTTGTGCTTCTGATTTAAACAAACGTCTGGCTACTTGCAATTGTTCCGATTTATTATTAACTGGCTTGAGTTGCTTGACAACGCATAAAGGATTTCCTGGAAGTCTGGTGTCTTCGGCAATGTAAGTTTCGCTAAATCCACCAGAACCCAAAATATTAATTATTTTATACCTTCCATCTAGTATTTTACCGGATATTTCTTTTAAGCGCTTTCCTAGTAAATCTTTCAAGTCATCTTGCTGGGAGATTATCTCTTGTACAACCCGGTTGGAAGAATACTTTTCTAAGATACCTATTAGTTGAGTTTTTCTTAATATCTCTCTTGCGACTTCCGTTCCCAGATAGCAAAGTCCAACGGTAGAAATTGCGACTATTGGTACGGCAGTAGGAACAATTAATAAACTGTAAACAAACAAACAGTAACTAATTCCTCCCCAGATAATTGCAAGCACCAAACTTGCAGCAAATCTAGTTGTACCAAGTTTTATTCTGGCAATTAAAACTGTACATCCACCCACTACAAATAGTACAAATAAACCTCGTTGTAATGGACTAGAAAGTGCAGAAACAATTGTTTTTCCTTCCATTAGAGTTGCGATCGCGTGGGCGTGAATTTCGACTCCGGACATTTTTTCGGGATACAGCCAGTCAGAAGATACAGCAACTCGATGATAATCATGCCCTTGGTGCGTTCTAGCCGTGAAGCCTATCAAAACAATTTTGTCTTTAAAAACCTTTCCTCCCTGTAAATTAGTATTCCAGAAGTCCGGCTCAAATATATTCCAAAAAGAATAAGGCTCAAATGTCCCTGCTCCTCCATAAAAATGAATGCGCGAGCCCTTTGGTTCGGGATATTTGATATTGGCAGCTATTAATGTAGATTGGTCAAATGAAGGCATGACGCTGGGAACTATACCATCATGCTCGGCTAAGAATTTGGGAAAAGTAGATGATAGTCTATGAACTTTGTCATCTATCTCAAGAGGGAAATTAACAAAACCAATAGAAGCTGAACCGGTGCGAAATTGCTGATGTGGTAGAACTAATTGCCAGGAAAACCCTTGGTATGATTCAGATTTTTCGTAGAGTGCAGCTAAAGTGACTTTGTCGCCATGACGTTTTAATGCCTCAATCAGGTTTTTGTCGTCGGCTTTTCCATAGCTACTTGGGAAATCAAAAAGTATATCGACTGCGACATGACGAGCCCCAGCTTGGATTAATTTTTCAATGGCTTCGGCGTATACTTTGCGTTGAAAGGGAAAAGACTTGAGGAGTTCTAAATAAGATTGAGAATCTGTTTCATAAGACTGCTTGGGAAGCGATATTGAATCATCATCTATTGCTAAGATGACAATATCTTTTGGAGGAATCACCTTTCCTCGCAGTACATAAAAAACGCTTTCTGCTCGAATTTCCATCCACTCAGTTAAACCATTACTAGAAGCTGCTAGCAATACAGCCGCACCAACCGAAGTAGCACTAAGAATATGACCTAAATGAGCGAGGATCTTGAATGAATGTGCCGATACCGTGGAAGTGGCTTGTTTGGAAAAGCTCAGCAGTTTCTTGGCAGCAGACACATATTTTTTGGTTATCTTATATGTAGGTTCTTCTGCCATATCGTATTATTAATTGATTTATGTACAACAATTTGTAAGTTTTAGACATTATTTAGTCTCAACTAGCACCTTCGGAGTAGCTTTAAATACATGGGTATGCTTATATTTTCTAGATACTGGATACACCAGTTAAGTTGTTTTAAAGCCTACCCCCGCAATTTTACGCCGAAACTAATAGCCCTGAATTTTTTGCTGAAACTGTAACTTATTTTTGACGCAAATTCTAACTCTATGGATAACATTTAAACTAAAATTTATACATATGAAAAGATTATACTTTTAACAAGTATTATTTGATGTTTCTTTTCATTGCCATAAATGAGTATTTATTCGACTCCAGAATCGATACCACTTGAGTTATTGCGCAAAGGCGTTTGCTCGAATTCGTTTTCTATCAAACGAGAGGGTAATTTGAGTCAAATATTTGAATTTTAGGAATACTATTCATGATTTATATTTTCCATTAACCTGTAGCCTTTTTACTTTCTAGTAAGGTTTTCATTAAATCGAGCCATTTATGCTTCTTTCTTAAAATATTTTTACAGGTAAGTAATTCGGGCAATAATATTTTATAGAAGTCCGATGAAGAGTTGCAATGTCTCGAGAATACAATATCAATGCAAATCTCCGTGGCTTCAACCGAATTATCTTTAACCTATTGCAATTATAAAAATTTCTTACCCTACAGGGTTACTCTATTAATTGCATATAATTGTTAAAAATCTTCACTAATTCTTGCTTTTTAGATATTCCCAAGCTAGCGAGGGGATTGAATGCTTCTTGCCACTGATGAAAGAAGCCGTCAAGAGTTCCCATGAGATTTTTTTCTCCTAAAAAATTCTCATGGGTGCCCCTCATTTGTCCTTTGGGGTGATGGTAGTACCTGGATACTTATTGAAAGTCAAAACGATCGCGATTGAAGATGAAGCGTCGATCTGCGAGTTTAACTCCTTAAGTTACGAGTTACTTACCGACTTTAGGAGTAAACTTAACTAATATACAGTTAAAAATTTTGTTACTTAGTCAATTTTATTGGTAAATTTCCATCTAGTGGTGCCTATAAGCATATTAAGCTTAAGAGTAAAAAACGCTCTCGGTTTGTTTTAACCACAGTTCAATGTTTTAGTCAATCTCCTAAATTGAAAGATGATAGATAAAAGCTATACATGACAATATAATTTATATATATTCGCGAATTTGTCATTTTATAATTGCTATAATCTATTGTTCAATCTCAATTCATTTATATTTAATGGTGTAATTTCCTATGGAATCTCCTATGACTCGTCTGTCTATTTTTGTAGACGGAAACAATATGTTCTATGCTCAACAAAAGAACGGTTGGTTTTTTGACCCGCGACGAGTATTAGAATACTTCCAATACGAGCAAATACATACAAATTTAATAAATGCTTTTTGGTACACTGGCTTAAAAGACCCTCAGGATCAACGAGGTTTTCGAGATGCTCTAATTAGTTTAGGATATACAGTACGAACTAAAATACTCAAAGAATATTATGATGATTCCTCTGGACGTTATTCTCAAAAAGCTAATTTAGATATTGAAATTGTTGTAGATATGTTTAATACAGTAGACCAATATGACCGAGTAGTTTTATTTAGTGGAGATGGAGATTTTGAAAGAGCAATTGAACTATTACGCTCGAAAAATACTCATATAACTGTCGTTTCTACAGAAGGTATGATCGCAAGGGAGTTGCGTAATGCTACCGATAGATATATTGATTTAAATGAAATTAGAGACAGTATAGAAAAAACTGAAGCTTAATAATCTTAACAATTATTTAGAAAATTAATAGTAAAAAAAATTAAAGTATAAAGTATTGTTAGGCGCAAGGAAATAAACGACAAAAATAGGGTTATGAAAACAAATCCAGAAGGAATTATTATTTTTGATACCACACTCCGCGACGGAGAACAATCTCCCGGAGCTGCGTTAAATATCGATGAAAAGCTGACGATTGCTAAGCAGTTAGCCCGTTTGGGTGTGGATGTAATTGAAGCGGGTTTTGCTTTTACAAGTTCCGGAGATTTTGAAGCTGTGAGCAGAATTGCTGAAACAGTAGGAACTGAAGATGGGCCAGTAATTTGTAGTTTAGCAAGAGCAATTAAAAATGATATTAAAGCTGCTGCAGATGCTTTAAAACCAGCGGCAAAGGGAAGAATTCACACTTTTATTTCAACTTCTGATATTCACTTAAAATATCAGCTAAAGAAAACTAGACAAGAGGTACTATCAATCGTTGAAGAAATGGTTGCTTACTCTAAATCTTTTATAGAAGATGTAGAATTTTCTCCAATGGATGCGGTGCGTTCGGAGCCAGAATATCTTTACCAAGTTTTAGAGCGAGCAATCACAGCCGGAGCAACAACCGTTAATATTCCCGATACAGTTGGTTATACAACTCCGAGTGAGTTTGGAGCTTTAATTAAGGGAATTAAAGATAATGTTCCTAATATCGATAAAGCAATTATTTCGGTTCACGGACATAATGATTTAGGATTAGCTGTTGCTAACTTTTTAGAAGCAGTAAAAAATGGTGCAAGACAATTAGAATGTACTATTAATGGTATTGGAGAACGTGCCGGAAATGCAGCTTTAGAAGAGCTAGTAATGGCTTTGCACGTGCGGCGACAATATTTTAATCCCTTCTTAGGGCGAGATATAAATTCGGAAGCAGCATTAACTAATATTGACACTCAACAGATATATAAAACTTCTCGTTTGGTATCTAATTTAACGGGAATGTTGGTGCAGCCCAATAAAGCAATCGTCGGTACGAATGCATTTGCTCATGAATCCGGAATTCATCAAGATGGAGTTTTAAAGAATAAGCTCACCTATGAAATAATGGATGCCCAATCAATTGGTTTGACGGAAAATCAAATTGTTTTGGGCAAGCTATCGGGAAGAAATGCCGTTCGTACTCGTTTGAAAGAATTAGGCTTTGAACTGTCAGAAAATGACTTAAATAAAGCATTTGTTAGATTTAAAGAAGTCGCTGACAAAAAGAAAGAAATTACCGATAGGGATTTAGAAGCGCTTGTAAATGATGAAATTCAGCAAGCACCCGATTTGTTTAAGTTGGAATTGGTGCAAGTTTCCTGTGGTAGTAATGCAAGCCCTACCGCTACCGTAACTCTACGGAACCCCGAAGGAGGAGAATTAACCGATGCGGCGATTGGTACGGGACCAGTGGATGCTGTATATAAAGCAATTAACCGTGTGGTAAATGTACCGAATAATTTGATCGAGTTTTCGGTACAATCAGTAACAGCTGGTATTGATGCGATCGGGGAAGTAACTATCCGGTTAAAGTATGAGGATACAATCTACTCAGGTCATTCGGCGAATACAGATATTATCGTTGCATCGGCACAGGCTTATGTAAATGCACTTAATAGATTGTATGGAGCATTACTAAAAAAACAAAAGCAGCAAGTAACTGCATAGTATATTTTGTTGAAAAATCGTTTTCAAGATAGAGAAACCTGGTGTCTTTAAGATACTGGGTTTCTATTTATAAGTAATTACAAATCAGATCAAATCCGTTGGTATCTATCTCATATTTTACAGCCTCGGAGCGCGGAGGTAAACGCCGAGGTGCGCAGAGTTTTTTTAACTCCGCAACGTGAAAGGAGGAGAAATTTTTATGAGTAATATTGGAGCGAGAAAGGAATAATGATGATACAGTTTAAGTAACTCCTCAATTTAGAACAATAAAAGTTATTATTTAGGAATTATTTCAGCTAATCTATTAATTCCCTCCCTAAGCTGTGTTTCTGTAAGTTCCCCGTAACCGAAGATGAATTCACCCGTGGGATGATTTGTGAGATAATGAGGGTTAGCAGACATCATCCCCACACCAACTTTTGCAGCACGCTGAATAATTTCTTCGTCAGTTAAGTTAGTATTAAGGCGTACCATGAGGTGAATTCCTGCTTTTTCTCCTAAAATTTGAGTGTTATTTCCAAAGTGTTTTTCTAAGAGTTGTACTAAAGTTTGACGACGTTTATCGTAGATGGAACGCATTTTTCTAATATGACGCTCTAAATAGCCTAATTCGATAAAGTCTGCTAGTACTTGTTGTTCTAAAATTGGTAAATGTCTGTCACTCAACCATTTTGCACGGGTGAAGGGAGCCACTAAATTTTTTGGAAGTACTAAATAACCAATGCGCAAGGATGGAAATATAATTTTGGAAAAGGTGCCGATGTAGAGTACACAATCGCTGCAATCTAATCCTTGTAATGCAGGAATTGGTTTTTCACCATAACGAAATTCGCTATCATAATCATCTTCAATAATTAATCCTCTCGTTTGTTGTGCCCAATTGAGTAATTCTAAGCGTCGCGGTAAGGATAAAATAGCTCCTGTGGGAAATTGATGAGAAGGAGTAACGTAAACTAAACGAATATTGTTTTGTGTCGAATTTGCTAGTTGTTGTACTATTAAACCTGCATTATCTACTGAAATTGGTAAAATGTTCGCACCTTGAGTTTCAAAAATCATCCTTGCGCTTAAATAACCGGGATTTTCCATAGCTATGGTTTCTCCTGGAGAGATTAACAAACGTAGAATTAAATCGAGCGCTTGTTGAGTACCATTGGTAATTAATATTTGTTCTGGTTGGCAATTAACTGCACGGGAACGAGTAAGATAATGTGTAATTGCTTCTCTTAATGGTTGATAACCTAATGGTTGTGTAGAGTAATTCAGCCAATCTAAGTTAGCACTACAATAGCGCGATAGTAATCTTCGCCATTGTTTGATGGGAAATTCACTTAATGCTGGGGTTCCATAACGGAAGTTTATTTCTAATTTGGGTTCTCTAACTCTAGGGACATTTTTTGTATTAACTAAAGTTTCTCCATAAGTCGATAATTTTATTGATGAAGGGTTGATTTTTTCTACTCTTTCAATTATGTTTGATTGGATTAAATCGTCGGGAATTTGTTGGCAAACAAAAGTTCCTGAACCAATAATAGTTTCTAAATAGCCTTCGCTTAAAAGTTTTTCGTAACTTGTAGTAACTGTGAAACGAGAAATTGACAGAGATTTGGATAATGCCCTTGTAGAAGGAATACGTTCCCCTGGTGTTAATCTTCCACTAAGAATGGCTTGACGAAGTTGTTCATAGAGTTGTTGATGTAAGGGTTTTGATGAATTATTGTCCAGAGCGATCGCTAAATCCATTGAGGGGTAATTCAATTATAAATTCAGTTCCTTCCCCGACTGTGGAATTACAAATAAGTTTACCACTGTGAGTTTCTTCAATAATTTGTTTAGCAATAGTAAGCCCTAATCCCGTACCTTTACCGACACATTTAGTGGTAAAAAGATGATCGAAAATACATTCTTTAACTGCCAAAGGCATCCCCGGGCCATTATCTTTAATGCTAATTAATACTGTATTATTATCATGAGAGGTTTTGGTGTTAATTGTTATTTTATGAGGATTAGCTTTCAATTCGGCAAATGTTTTTCCTTCACTTAATATATCTATAGCATCAATTGCATTGGCAATAATATTCATAAATACTTGATTTAACTGTCCTAGGAAACATTTTACAGGCGGTATTTTTCCGTATTCTTTAATAATTTCAATTGCTGGACGTTTATCGTTAGCTTTAAGACGATATTTTAAAATTAAGATAGTACTATCAATGCCTTCATGAATATTACAAGCAACTTTTTGAGATGTATCGGCTCTGGAAAAAGTACGAAGACTGTTACTAATATCGGTAATACGCTCTGTTGCGACTTCCATTGAATCTAACAACTTTGGTAAATCTTCACTGAGATATTCTAAATCAATATCTTCGGCATGTTCGGTAATTTCTTTTTCTGGAGTAGGATAATTTTTTTGATAGCATTCTATGTGGGTAAGTATATCTTGAATGTCTTTTTTGGCATTACTAATACTCCCTCTGAGAAATCCAATGGGATTATTAATTTCGTGTGCTACTCCTGCAACTAAGTTACCTAAAGTTGCCATTTTTTCACTCTGTAAAAGTTGAATTTGAGCTTTCTGTAGCTCCTGTAAAGTATCAGTAAGTTCGCAAGTGCGCTGCTCTAAGTCAATTACATCTCGATAGGCTCTTAAAGCTACGATAGTGGTAGTAATTAATCGATGGCGGTTAAGTTCAACTTTCAGTTTATAGTCATTAATATCATAATCAATGATGACAGATTCTTCTGGAGCTTCCCCCGGTTGTCCGGTACGTAAAATTATTCGTACTAGTTTATTATTAAGTTGTTCGCGAATATATTTAACGACTTTTAAACCAGCGTCATTGCTTTCCATAACTACATCTAAAAGCACGAAAGCCGTATCAGGATTTTCGGCTATCATCTGTATCGCTTCTTTTCCTGAGTAAGCAGAAATTAAGGTAACTGGTTTATTATCAAAGGTAAAATCTTGTAATACTAATTGAGTAGCTTGATGAACTGTTTTATCATCATCTACAATCATTATTTTCCAAGTTTCATTACTTGTAATTTCTATAGATGATTCTGTATCATCTTCAATTAATAAAATTTCTTCGTCTTCTTCAATTAAGATGGTTTCATCCGCTTCTAGTTTTAAACTGTCTTTATTTTGATTCAGAAACATGGCAATATTATAAACCTCGAACAATTAAATTTTATAAAAATAATTTAAGCAATGATTGAAGGAATAGTTAGCGTAAACTTAGTACCTTTCCCAAGACTCGAATCTATATCTATGCTTCCCTGTAATTTATGTGTAATCAGGTTATAAACAATATGCAAACCTAAACCGGTTCCTCCTTCATTTCTTTTCGTAGTAAAGAAAGGCTCAAAAATCTTACCTAAATTATCTTGAGGAATACCACAACCATTATCGCTGTACATAATTTTTATATCTTCAGCGTCTGATAAGATTTCAAAATGTAATTCTCCCTCTTCCCCCTGTGGGTAAGCATGAATCAGTGAATTCATGACTAAATTAGTTACTATTTGAGCTAAGCTACCAGCATAATTATTAATCTTCAGATTGTCATCGCCAGAAACTTTGATTTTGTGAGGAGATTGTTTGAGTTGAGGAGCGAGATTAAGTAAAATTCCTTCAATATATTCTTTGACTTTAAAGTTACGCAGTTCTAAATTAGTTTGATCTACTGCAACTTGCTTAAAACTATTAACTAATTCCCCTGCTCGATTGAGATTTTTTACTAGCAAATCGCTACTTTTTTGAGCAACTTCTAGGTAAGTATTTAATATCGAACGTTTTAATTGCCCCTGGGCAATATTATTTGCAAAATCTTGGGTTTTAGCAGCTAAATTAGAAGCGACAGTAATACTTGTACCTACCGGAGTGTTGATTTCGTGAGCAACTCCAGCAACTAAACTACCCAAAGCTGCCATTTTTTCCGATTCTACTAGTTTATTTTGAGTAGATTTTAATTCTTCTAATGTGTCGGAAAGTTCCTTGGTGCGAATAAGTACTTTTTGTTCCAGATTTTCGTAGAGACGAGCATTTTCTAAAGAGATAGCAGCTTGGGTACAGAGGATATTAAGCGTCAAAATGCGATCGTTTGTAAATACACCACTGGTTGATAGATTGTTTAGGTACAAAATACCAATTAAATTTCCTTGGTTGAGGAGTGGTAAACACAGTAAGCTCTTTGGTTGATTTTTCAGTAAATATTCATCAATTACGGGTAAATCTGTGTTTAAATCGTCAATTACTACCACTTCTTGGGTATTTTTGACATATTGTATTAATTTAGTTGGTAAATTGGAATTATTTTCCAAAAGTTCGTAACAAAGCTTTGTTTCTGATAGTGTAGTAATTGCTTCAATGTACCATTCTCCATTACTATTGGGGAGAATTAAAGCCGTGCGATCGCCACCAGAGTTTTGTAAAATAATTTGGGTAAGTTGGGTTAGTAATTGATTTATTTCGATGGTACGAGAGAGAGTTTGAGATGCTTTGAGGATACTCGTAAAGTCTAGAGCGTCATTAATGCTTGTAATTGAAGAGCTATTAATTTGTGTGGAACTATGAATTGAGATATTTGCTGTGGAAATTTGACCTAAGGTATTCCCTAGATTTATTGAAAGTGGGGTTTGTTGTAATATTGGTTTGAGTAAATCTGGGTAGCGTTTTTCTAAGTCGTCGGTTTTGGCTTTCGCTCCCCATCTAGCGTAGCAATAGTAAGCTTCTTGCATGTAGACTGCGGCGATTTTTTCTTTACTCCACTCTAAATAAAATTTAGCTGCTAATTCGTTTGCTAATGCTTCTTCTTGGATATATTCGTTTTCTTTTGCTCCTGCAATGGATTTATCATATAGTTCGATTGCTGATAATTTTTGGTTCAAAACTCTACATTTTTCTGCTTCTACTAAATCGTACTTGTGTTGAAAATTCATCGGAGCATGGCTCGAAAATAATTCTAATTTCTCTAAAGCTGAGGTAACTTTATCGATAATATTAGATTTTTCTTCATTAGATGAACTATCCCAAATTCCCAAATGAGAAAGTGCTTCATAATAATACAACAAAGATATTTGAAATTCTCCTGTTAAGCCTACTACGCAATTATTAGCTATTTCTGCAAAACTAATTCCTAAAACAGGATTATCAAACAAAACGCTTAACATCAGTTTATTAATATAAACTACAGCATTCAGAATAAATAAACCATTTCTTTCCCATTCTTGAACATGTTGAAACTCTTTAAAAACTTCTCCATCAAGTTGCCAGGGAGTATCACTACTATTCAACAAATTTAAAACAGTTTGTTGAAAAATTTCAATCACCAACAAAGTACCTTCTTCTCTGTAAGCTTTTAATACCTGACAACAGGATGATATTTCCTGAGCCACATTAATTAATTCAAAGCCAGCAAAAAAAATAAATTGACTATAATGGTTAATAACATAGCCAGTGTATTCAAAATCACCTGATTCTATACCTATAGGAATGCTCTGCTTTAAGCTATAAATTGAATCTTTAAGTAAATTTTTCCAAGGATTTATGTAAGAATACATTAGATTAATAACTCTTACCTCAAACTCCCTAGCAGGAAATGCTTCCATCACAGCCAAAGCTACTTTTCCAGCAAAATTTCCTGATTTAAAATCTTGTAAACCACTTAGCAACATACCATAGCTTGCATAAATCGAGGCTGATGCAGGAATATTTCCATCACGAATTAATAAAGAAACCTGTTCGCAAATTATGATGGGTAATAACTCTGGTTTTGCTTTATAAGCACAACCAATCATTAATGTTAAAAGGTTATGGATACTAATAATTTTTTGGTCTTTAATTTGGGGTAAATTAATGAATTCATGAATACTTTTTGCTTGGAATTCTTGTAAAGTTTGACTAAGTATTTTGTTAGAATCTTTTTTTAATATTTGTATGCCTAGAGAATCTAAAACTTTTAGACCTAACTCTAATCCTGCTAAAATATCTCCCTGTGATTGATAACAAGAAATTTGAGCTATATGAATTGGGATTGCATCTGCAAATACCTTCACTTTTTCTAAAACCAATTGGCTGGTTTCATGAACTGCTGCAAATTCACCTCTTAAATAATCAATATTTACCAATTCCGAGTAAATATTAAGGGTTAAATTGTAATTTTTATGCCATCTTTGTTTAGTTATAAACTTAATTCCCGTTTGTAAATATGATGCTGCTTCGGTATAAGCAATGGTAGTTTTCGCTTTAATTCCTGCTTGAAGATTAAGTTCAGCCAATTTCTGTCGCTCTGCTGCATCAGTCACTAATTCAATGCCATAATTTAGATGATTAACTATGTCAAAAATTTTCTCAGATTTCTCTTCTAACCTTGTTGCTTTCTGTAGTAATTTCCCGATTTGATAATGGGTAATTTGCTTTTCATCATCGGGAATTAATTTATATGCCGCTTGCTGAACCCGGTCATGAAGGAACCGATAACTGATGGTAATATCATGAAGGATTGCTTCTTCTTGCTCGATATCGTGGAAAAACTTATAGATATCGTTTTCTGGAATCACTAACCCGGCTTGTAAGGATGACCACAGGTTTGTAGCGATAACTTCCTGGGGCTGCTGGTAAATAACCGATAAAGTGTTTAAATCAAATTTATTACCAATACAAGCTGCTATTTTCAAAATTTCTTGTGTTATTTCCGGAAGTTTCTGTAGCTGTAAAGCCATAAACTCCAACACATTATCAGTGAGGGTTAGTTGTCTAATCTGAGCAATATCACATTCCCAATACCCAACTTTAAAATTAAAACGAATCAATTCTTCCCCATATAAACCTAGAAGAAATTGAGTTGTAAAAAATGGATTTCCCTTGGTTTTCTGATACACTAACTCCGTCAAGGGTTTTGCAACTTCGGTTTCACAACTGAGGGTATTGGAAACTAAATTATTGACATCACCATCGGATAAAGCTTTTAAGGTAATAGTTTGAATTGTTGCCTGTTGCTTGTTTAATTCATCAATGGTCAATATTAATGGATGAGCTGGAAATACCTCGTTATCCCGATACGCTCCAAGCATTAGTAAATAACCGCTTTCTGCTTCACTTATCAGCAGTTTAATCAAGTTCAAAGATGCTGAATCAGCCCATTGTAAATCATCTAAAAATATAACTAGGGGATGTTCTTTTGTCGTAAAAACTTGAATAAACTTTTGAAATAATAAATTAAATCTATTTTGAGCAGCAATACCCGATAATTCCATTACCGGTGGTTGTTTCCCTATAATTCTTTCCAATTCGGGAATTACATTTATTATTACTTGTCCGTTTTCACCCAATGCTTGTAAAATTTTATTTTTCCAACTTGACAATTGAGCATCACTTTCACTCAATAATTGTCCCATTAAATCTCGAAATGCTTGGACAAAAGCTGAGAAAGGAATATTACGATTAAATTGATCGAATTTACCCTGAATAAAATAACCGCGCTGTTTAACTATCGGTTTATGAATTTCCTTCACCACCGCAGTTTTACCAATACCGGAAAAACCAGCAACCAACATTAATTTCCGATTCCCCTGGGATACTCGCTCAAATGCTGTTAACAGTTGCTCTACTTCCTTTTCCCTACCGTATAACTTTTCCGGAATAATAAAGCGATCGCAAATATCCCGCTTTCCAATTTCAAAAGCTTCAATTCTACCAGTTTCTTTGAGTTGGGTTAAACAAAGCTGTAAATCATGCTTCAACCCCAAAGCACTTTGATACCTATCTTCAGCATTTTTGGCCATTAATTTCATGACGATATCCGACAAAACTTGAGGAATATCTTTTTCCCTCTCCTTAGTAAGGAGAGGGTTAGGGTGAGGTTTATCAATCTTGGGAGGTATTTTCGCAATATGACAATGCACCAACTCCATTGCATCCTCCGATTTGAATGGCAACTCCCCAGTTAAAAACTCATACAAAGTAACACCCAAAGCATAAAAATCACTGCGGTAATCAATCCCCCGATTCATCCTTCCAGTTTGCTCGGGTGACAAGTATGCCAATGTACCTTCTAAACTATTGGGATTTTTGATTTCTTGAGTTTCCTTCGGAAGTAATGAAGCGATACTAAAATCAATTAATTTAATTTGCTTAGTTTCAGGATTAATTAAAATATTATCAGGTTTAATATCCTTGTGAATAACGCGATTTTGATGCAGATTGTGGAGAATATCGGTAATTTTCAACGCAATTCCTAATATATTCTCAAGAGACGTTACATGTAATGTCTCTACATTAGATGTCTGTATATATTCACGCAGCGAAACCCCACCAAAATCTTCCATTACCAAAGCATAACTATTTTGATAAGCTTCTAAACTGTAAGGAATAATTATTCCAGGAATATTTAAGTTTTTGGCTATGGTATATTGATTGCGGAATTGCAAAAGTTCGTTAAAGTTAGGATAAGTATTTTTTAGTAGTTTAATTACAACAGGTTTTTGGTCATTTTCTCGAATAGCACGATATACCAGTGTTCTCGAACCGTTGTAAAGTTGTTCGTTTACGTGATATCCCTGAATATTAACCATACTACCTTTACTCTTAATACTTTAATTATTCCGGATTTAGTATTCCCGAATAATTAGCATAAATTTAATATCAATCTCAAAATTTTGACTAGCTATATTACTTAGGAGGGAATAATATATCTTCGGATATAGTAAGCTCAACATAGGACTCTTGGGATTGTAAAATATAAAATGTAAAATATTATTGTTAAGATTCTTCTAACCTACGATCGAAAAGGAAACAGGATACAAGCCCCCGGATAAATCCCTGGGAAAGAAAAAAATTTATTTATTTTCATTCATGCAGAGCATGGGAGGTACCCTTCGATTCCCAAGTGTAGGTACTTTATAACTGATAACTGATAACTGATAACTGATAACTGAAATGACTTTGGAATCCCAGAATGAAAAAGATAAATCACAAGCTTTTAGCAATACAAAGGAAATAGAGAACGAAAAGATTCTATGTCCTCATTGTAAGCGCAC
>JBCCSG010000159.1:0-15039 GCA_039200565.1 Cyanobacteria bacterium P01_D01_bin.50
TAAAATTGCTTCAATTTGGCTTCTTTTTGATTCTCTAATTTTCTTAAGTTCTGCTTTTTGATCTTCGGTTAAATTTAAGGTGCGCCATACTCCGCGTTTTTTCTGTCCGTTGGCTTTGGCTGTTTCCAATTTTTCTAACTGATCTTGTGTAAGAATTTCCTTCATTTGAGCACGAGCATCTTCCTTAATTGCCTGCATTTGAGTTTTTTGCTCGTCAGTCAAGTTTAAGCGCTGTAATTTACCTTCTTTTCTACCTTGAGCAACGATAACGGGTTCCGAAGAATTAATATCAGCTTGAGCGGTGAAGGGAATTGCAGTTAAAGTTAAAGCAATAGCGCTAGCTAAGAAAGATAATTTTTTGAGTTTCATGTCGGCACTCCTAGGTTTGTTTTGTTCGATGTCACCATCATAAAATCAGCGCCCAGGTAATCACATGAGGAAAAAGTCATGAATAGCAATGTAAAGATATCTAGATAAAGTCATATATGAAACCATGACTATAGTCATGAGTCGTAATTTTTCCGGGTATTTACTATTGATGCTTAGATTAATAATGCTATGGATCTTCCAGTCTCATAGCTGCTAGTCCATTAAAATGGATAATTAATAACTGGAGCAACACGACTTATGAAACCTGCTATAGATGTTAAAAATCATCCTTTTAAATTTTTACTTTATTTAGAGTGGATATTACTTGTATGTGCTGCGATCGCTTCAGTTTTACCTAATCCTTACCAGCGATTTTCGGCAAAGTTTCCCGAACTAACGGTTATCAGTTTAACTATTTTTGGGTTAATGGGTTTAAGATTACCTACTAATAATAAAAGAAATAAAATTATCTATACTGCTTCTGAAATTGGCTTAATTTTGATCACTAACTTTTTTGGGGGTAGAACATCAAGACTTTTTCCCTTTCTCAATTTAATATTAGTAACTCGCAGTTGCTTAATTTTCCAACTTCCCGGACGTTTAGTTGTGACAGCGCTTTCTTTTTCTTTATTTTTAATCACATTTAAAAAGCGATTTCCTCACGTACCATTTAGAGCATTACGACAGCAACGAATATTTTTATTTCGAGAAAGACTCTGGTTTTTTCAATTTAGCTTCATTGCCTTATTTGTCTTAGCTTTAATTTTTGTTTTACTCTTGATGAATGCAGTACTTTCTGAATGGCAAAGTCGCGAGAAATTAACTGCTGCTAACGAAAAACTCCGTCAATATGCCTTAAAAATCGAAAATCAAGCCACTCTTGAAGAAAGAAACCGTATTGCACGAGAAATTCATGACTCTTTGGGACATTCTCTGACAGCTTTAAATCTACAATTAGAAACCGCCACTAAACTGTTAAATACTAATCCAGAACAAGCTACTAGTTTTTTAATCCGAGCTAAAGAATTAGGTTCTCAAGCACTAAAAGATGTTCGAGAATCTGTTTCTACTATGCGTTCTAATCCTTTACAAGAAAAATCTTTAGAACAAGCAATTCTTATACTTATACAAGATTTCCAGAGTTCTACAAATATTACTCCAAATTGTCAAATTAATTTTTTCTATGGTACCCCTCGCGATATTAGTACCGCTATTTATCGAATTATTCAAGAATCATTGACAAATATTTCTAAATATGCATTAGCTACAGAAGTTAATTTAGAATTAACTACAACAGCCACAAATTTACATCTAATGATTGAGGATAACGGAAAAGGTTTTGATGTAACTCAAAATACTACGGGTTTTGGATTGCAAAGTATGCGCGATCGCACTTTAGCATTGGAGGGTAATTTTAATATTGAAAGTGTTCCCGGTAAGGGTACTACAATTATGGTTGATATTCCTTTATCGAGGTTTTCACCTCATTAATTTTGATGGGTATAGATAAATAAATTTTTTTCTATCCCCTCTCCTCTAAGCCAAGGGAAGGCAATTAAGATATTAGCTCATATCGCGCGCGGGTAAACAATAGTATAAATAATATTAAATATGATTAGCGTAGTACTTGTAGATGACCAACATTTAATTCGTCAAGGTTTAAAAACTTTACTAGAATTAGAACCAGATTTAGAAATTGTAGGAGAAGCAGCAAATGGGGAAGAAGCGGTTGTAATGGTAGAAAAATTACGGCCTGACGTGGTATTAATGGATATCCGAATGCCTAAAATGGATGGTGTTGCTGCAACGCGAGAAATCAAAAATAAATTTGCACAAACGAAAATCTTGGTGTTGACAACCTTTGACGATGATGAATATATCAAAGCAGCGTTGCAAAATGGAGCAATGGGTTATTTACTCAAAGATACACCTTCAGAAGAATTAGCAGTTGCGATTCGCGCCGTATATAGAGGATATACTCAATTAGGACCTGGAATTGTCAAAAAACTATTAACCCAATTTCCTCCAGCGATAGCAAGTCAATCCTCTACCCCACCATCAAGCTTAGCAGAACTGACAAAAAGAGAAAAAGAAGTATTGTGCTTGATTGCAACTGGTGCAAATAATCGGGAAATTGCTCAAAAACTCTACATTTCCGAAGGTACTGTAAAAAATCACGTTACCAATATATTAAATCGTTTGGAATTACGCGATAGAACTCAAGCAGCGATTTTTGCAAATTCCTTTTTATCTTATTTAGATTATAAGGATTAATACAGCAGTTTTTTACTAAATAGGATAGATAATCCTATAACACTAGCAAAGGAAGCATTGCAAAGAGACATCATATTATTCCTGTCTCAAAGCTGACATTACTTGTGAAGTCATATCTCTTCCACCTTTGAAGTTAGTTAAAAATGTTTCAATTGTATATATTATTCCCCAAGGTATTCCCCACCAACCTAAAAATAATGATATTAAAGTAAATTTAATGCTCTTCTTGAGAGTACCTTCACCAGCTTTAATGAAATAAATATTAGAGCTACGTTTAAAAGTGATTAGAACTAAAGAAAAGCAATAGAGAAAAACAACAAATTTTCCACCATTTGCTAATTCTTTATTCACTTCTTCTACTGTCATACTCTCTATACCAATAATTTTTGACATTTTTTAACAAGATTATTTGAATTTAAAGTATTATATTAAGGGTATAACTTAACTAATTAAACCTGTCAAATTATTGCGTAATAATACAGATATAATTTATTTTTATATTCGCCCATTCATCGCAAGTTATTCCTCTGTGTCTCACTCCCTTCCTCAATTCATGCCGGTAATCTTTTACCGGGAAGGGAGTAGTTATTATAAACAGAAGTTATGATAGTGAAAAATCTAAGACATATTTGGCATTATTTAAGGTGATATCTTACTTACGACGAATTTACTCATTAGTTAAATATGTTAATTAGTAGGGAAAATACCGCATTTTATTTAAAAGATTTAGAAACACCATTAGGCAAAATTATCAACATTACTATTGTCATTTTGGTGACACTATCTTCAGGTATATTTGTTGTGGAAACTTACCAGATTCCTGAATCTATACGCTTTCTTCTCAATATTATTGATACATTAATTATAAGTTTTTTCGCTGTAGAGTATTTACTACGTTTGTGGAGTGCAGAAAATCGATTTAACTATATTTTTAGCTTCTATTCCATTATTGACTTAATCGCAATACTACCATTTCTTATAGGAACGATTGATATTAGCTTTATTCGCCTATTACGATGGTTCCGAATTTTACGATTAATCAGATATATCGAGAGACAATTTTTATTTGGTCACATTACTACGGAAGACGGCGCTATTTTTACAAGGATATTATTTACCTTATTTGCAATTATATTTGTCTACTCTGGCTTAATTTATCAAGTAGAGCATCCTGTAAATCCAGAAGTATTTAGTACTTTTGTGGATGCAATGTATTTTTCAATTGTGACAATGACAACTGTTGGTTTTGGTGATGTTACTCCAGTTTCACAAATTGGTCGTCTTTTAACAATTTTGATGATTTTAACAGGTATTGCCCTGATTCCTTGGCAAATTGGTGATTTGATTAAACGAATAATTAAAACTACTAATGAAGTAAAAACAATTTGTTCTGGATGCAGTTTAGATTTGCATGACGAAGATGCTAAGTTTTGTAAAATATGCGGAACAAAGCTATTGAATTAATTGCTTTAAAAGAGCATGATTACTTACTAAGTGTAATGCTTAAAAGTTTTTCTCAAGTACAGTTATAATTTATTCCCAGACGGATTATTAGAATTAATTAATTAGTTAAAATAAAAAAATGTATTTCATGTAATTTATACTCCCTTCTGGCGGCCTTAAATACAGGGAAAATTCCATCATGGATATAAAAACCCTATGTGATTGATTTCATTTATGCTATCGGCGCTACCTGCATACTGATATGGTTCGCGGTAGTATTTCAACGTAAATGAAAGAGTATAAATATGCTTAAATTAATTTATGTAAATCCAACTACCGGCAGCAACAGAAATTCAGGTAGCCGACAAGCGCCGTTGAAAACGATTACCCACGCCTTAAAACAAGCTGCATCTGGAACAAAAATTCATCTGTGTGAAGGTAATTATAATGTTACTAGTGGTGAAATTTTTCCTTTAATTGTTCCATTTGGAGTAACAATTATAGGTAATGAAAATCAAAAAGGTAAAGGTATTATAATTAATGGTAGTGGCAGATATTTTAGCCGTGCTTTGGCGGAGCAAAATGTCAATTTTGTATTGAGTAATGGTTCTCAAATTCGAGGTATAACTGTAACAAATTCAGCTAGTCGCGGTACTGGTGTCTGGATTGAATCATCTTCACCTACAGTAATCAATTGTACTTTCATCAATTCTGAGCGTGAAGGTATTCTTATTACTGGTAGTGCTAATCCAGTTATTAAAAACAATATATTTACTCAAAATTCTGCCAATGGTATTTCAATTACCAACAATTCTCAAGGTGAAATTAAAGGTAATAGTTGTTTTCAAACAGGTTTTGGTATAGCCATTAGCGATAATGCTACTCCTATACTTATAGATAACAAAATTTACGAAAACCATTCTGGAATAGTAGTTTCTGGTAACGCTCGTCCGGTTTTGCGGGAAAATGTATGTGAAAACAACATTCAAGACGGTTTAACTGTTGTGGCAAATGCATTGCCAAATATCGGTAAAAATACTAGCCCAGGCAACAATATTTTTCGCAAAAATGGTCAGTTTGATATTCAAAACGTCAGTATTAACAAACTGATTTCTATAGATAATCAAGTGGAATTAAAAAGTATAAATGGCAACATACAATTTTTTGCAGATCCAGAGCCCGAACCGATTCCAGAACCGGAACCGATTAGGGAATCGAAATCAACTCAACCACTGATACTACAGTCTCAACCCAGAAAATTAACGGATATTGACAGTCACTGGGCTGCTGAATTTATACAAGAATTAGTCCAGTTAGAAGTAGTCAAAGGTTTTCCAAATCGAACTTTTAGGCCAGATGCAACAATCACGCGATCGCAATATGCTGCGTTACTGCTAAAAGCCTTTTATATCGAGCCTGAAAGGGAACCGATAAAATTTGTGGATGTAAAAGAGAGCTTCTGGGCATATCAAGCAATTCAACAAGCATACCAAGGGAAATTACTCTATGGGTATCCAGGTAAAAAATTTTTCCCCCACCAAAACATTTCTCGCATACAAGTTATTGACTCCTTAGTAAACGGATTGGGATTCACAGGTGGAGTAGAAATAGATTTAAATATATATGACGATAGTAAGGAAATTCCCAATGACGGCAAAGAAATTGTAGCAATAGCCACTCAAAATCGACTTATCGTCAACCATCCCAAAATTAGTAAACTAAATCCCAACCGAGCCGCAACCCGTGCAGAAGTCGCTGTTATGATTTATCAGGTATTAGTTATTGGTGCACAACTAAGGGAAATTGATTCACCATTTATCAGTGAGTAGTGAGTAGTGAGTAGTGAGTAGTGAGTAGTGAGTAGTGATTAGTTATTAGTTACTTCCCCCTAACCCCATCTCACCCTCTCCCTGCTTCTAATTCACCTGTAAACTAGAAACAACTTTGTCAAATACTTTCTTATAATTGCGATCGCCCTCAGCAAAACTAATCAGAATTACATTTTTACCGTCACTACTAGGTAATACTACATTTTGGAATCGATATAAACCGTCAGTACGAAAGGATACTGCTTCTTTTCCTGCGACAATTTTCGTATCGTAGCTTTCTGGTATAATATCTCCAAGTTCATCATTATTAGTTATCCATTGAACTAAAGATAAACCTTGAGGATTATTTTCCAAGGAAATACTCATATTTCCTGGTGAAAATGTATTTTGAAATCTTCCTTCTGCAATTGCTTTATAATCTTTAACACTCCACAATTCTACAACTTTTTGTGATGAACCAGAAGTTTCTTGAGGCTCTTTAATCACAAAGCCTTTAGGATATTGGAAATTAACACCCAATCCGCGACTCCGGTAAACATTTGTATTACTAGCAGCTGCAATTTTTCTCGCAGGGCTTCGAGCAGCTTTTTTCAAAGCTTCAACAACAGGTTTATCAGAAGTAGATTGAGTCGGAGTTTCTGTTTGTGATTCCAAATTGCTTGGTTGGGAAGCATCTTTAGGAGCGAGTTTATCAGTTAAAGCTTTAGAAATAGAATTATTGCTTTCAGGAGAAGATTGCTCTGTAGGTGCCTTTGAATTTTCCGGTGCCCTACCAACCGAATCCGGAGAGGCTGATGCAGTTACTTGTGGTTTAGTGCTAGCTGATGGAGTTGCAAAAGGTGATGGTTGATTTACTGTGGTTTCCCCTGGTGTTTTTTGTGGTGTAGTCGTGACACCTTCGTTATTACTAGGTAAGCTTGGCTGTACCGTTAAATCGCGAGAATCATTCTTACTTGATGTAGGTTCTTTACCTTGCTCACAAGCAAATGTCAAACTCAAGCTAGCGCAGAGTATAACTCTACCGAAAAGCCGCTTAACTCGGTTACCTGATACTACACCCCGAGTAGACATAATTTTCACTCCTTTAGCGCCTTATTATCTAATGGTGCTTTACAATACTCACACAACCCATCAGGATAACCGAATCAATTCAAAATTTTCAATTGTCAATTATTACCAAATATTAATTAAGGGATGGGAGAGGGGGGAGATGGGGAGATGGGGAGATGGGGAGATGGGGAGATGGTAAGCCACTGCGTTGCGGAGGCTCCCTCCGTTGTAGCAAGTGGCGCAACCCGAAGGGGGAGAATAAATTATTTTTAACTACTCCCTACTCCCTACTCACTACTCACTACTCACTACTCACTACTCCCTACTCACTACTCCCTACTCCCTACTCACTACTCACTACTCACTATTACCTATTCCCTATCACCAAATATGTCTGCATCTCTCCTTTACCTTTAATTTCAATCAAACCTCTTGATTCTAAGATATAGTTATCTTTTACTTTTTCATAAGTAGTTTGACTTATTTGAATATTTCCGGGAATACCATGTGATTCCATGCGACTGGCTATATTAACGGTATCGCCCCATAAATCGTAGATAAACTTTTTGATACCGATGACTCCGGCTACCACTGGGCCGGTATTTATTCCAATCCGGATATTACAATTGGAGTTGGTTTCGATGTTAAATTTATTAATCGCTTGTTGCATATCTAACGCTATTTCTATAATCGCTTCGGCATGATCTTTTCGGGGATTGGGTAAGCCTCCAACTACCATGTAAGCATCGCCGATTGTCTTGATTTTTTCTAAACTATGTTTTTCTGCTAGCTCGTCGAAAGCTGAAAAAATACGGTTGAGTAATGCTACTAATTCTTGGGGTGAAACTTGAGTCGAAAGTTCCGTAAAACCAACTATATCGGCAAATAATACCGTAACTTCTGCAAATGCTTCGGCAATGGTAGTTGGTTGCTCTTTGAGGCGATTAACTACGGTTTCTGGTAATATATTTAGCAATAAATGTTCGGATTTTTTCTGTTCTTCTGTTAATTGCTCGAAGGTTGTCCGAAGTTTCTCTACTGAAGGACGAAATATTAATACTCCTTCTAATATCAGTAACAGTAAAGTTAAAACCAGCACTCCTAATTCAATATTTTTTATTTCTATAACTGCTGCTGCTGTATATTCGTTGTATTCAATGATTGCTCGATCAACTTCCTTCTCAAAGAGTCTTTCGTTAGTTAAAATTTCCGCCATCGGTTGCTCCCGCATCAAACGAGGTTGAATTCTTTCACCCCGTGCTGCTGAAAGTAATTCCTTGGCAGCATCAACCATTTTTTTACAGTTTGGATGAATTCGCTCAATAGTCTGTCTTATTTGAGTACTTCTACCCATCAAAGCGTTTGCCGCTGTTTCCAATTGTCGTAAATTGCTGTCCGTAGTTTCCCAGTCGCTGATGGTTTCGGAGAAGTCTTCAAGCAAAGATGAGCGGTGCGTTTCATTTTTTGCCAGCTTGAGGGCTAAAGCTAATTTTGCTAATCTTTGACTGAGTAGCTGTTGACGCTGAACGTTATTAATTACTTCTATATCTACTCTTTGCTGAGATAGCAAGCGTTGGACTATAAATTGTCCCACAACTGATAAAAGGGCTACTAAAGCTAAGGAAGAAATATAAAGTTTTGTTAAACGACGGGCAGAGAATTTTGGTTTATTATTGGCGATCGCTTCGCCCATGCCCTTTGGGTTTATCGTCATTATAGGAGAATGATTTTGGGATAGTAAGAGTATTCCCAAAACAACCCTTTCCCGTTAACTCTTACCAAATTGCAATAAAGCTTCAGTTTCCTCGGCTTCAGAAATCATACCCAAACTATCGAAACACTCTTTGGCGCTGGTTGCCCAAGTTAGAGCTGAATTAAAGTTACCTTGAAGAAATTCCAACCTCGCTAAAGAGCGCATTACATAAGCTCCACTACAATTATCTTGATTGTTATGGGCTGTTTCCATTCCTTCGATTAAGAATTGTTGAGCTTCTTGTAGTTTTCCTTGTTTAATTGATATATCTGCTAAAAAGTCTTTAGCGAGGAATATCATTCTTTGCCAGCCAATATCTCGGGATTGTTGGACAATTTCTTGAAATAGTAGTTGACTTCTTTGGTAATCGCCAGTTTTGTAGCAAATTTCTCCTTTGTAGTAGAGAATTTGGAGATAAAGACGAATTGAAACTGATTCTTCAATCAAAAAATCATTCAATATAGTTTGAGCAATGTTAAGCCAATATTTTGCAAAACCAAATTGTTTGAATTGAATGTACCAAACCACAATACGAATTGCTAAATTTGCTTGTTTATCTGCTTTCAAATGATGATTTAATTTCCAAGCCCGTGCAAGTAAACTATCTGCAATATTTAAATGTTTCGGTTGTCCAATTAAAATTAATTTCCAACCATAATCGCTCATCATTTCCGCAGCGGTAGATAAATCTTCTCTTAAGTGTGCTGCTTCGATTAACCATTCCAACCAATGTAGGGGAGTATCCCAGTAGCTCAGACGGTTTTGGCGATATCCTTGGGAATAAGTATAGCAATTGATATAAAGCCAGAGATTGCACGCATCGGTATATTTATCTTGGGCAATACACCATTCCATCACTTCAGAAATATTATCCCATTCTAGTGCTAATTGGTGATAATCGTTCCATTCTTTTTCATCTTTGCCGCCGTATTTTTGAGCAAAATCAAGATACCAATTTACCCAGCGGTTACGTGCTGCTGATTCAAATTCGGGGTTTGTTGCTAATTCCGAGAGAGCATATTCGCGAGTTAAAGGTAACATTGTATAACGTCCTCGATCGCAACTAATTAAGGAAAGTTGTTGCAATTGAGCTAAAGCATCTACTGCGATGTTATTATCATTTACTGCCGCAACACTGCAAACTGATTCAAAGAGCGCTGGTTTGGGAAAAAGCGCTAAAGCCATCAAAATCAAATGAGACGAATGTCCTTTTAAAGATTGCATGGAATTGTCAAAATAAAAGCGCGAAAAATCGCCTTGATGGCGCATAATTCCCGGAGAAACATCAACAAACTTATATCCAGATGCTAACTGACTCATAGCATAAATAATTGCTGCGGGAATTCCCGCAGTAGTTCGATAAAGTTGTTGATATTCTTCCGAAGTTAATTCTACATTTTTTTCTGTCGCTTGATTTGCAATTAATGCTAATCCTTCAGTTTGGGTTAAAGGATTTAAACGAATTCGAGGAAAGGGAGTTGTGTCTCGACTGGTAATAATAACTTTTACTGTGGGGGGTAATTCGTATAAAAAGCTCAGAACTTCAACAGAGGGTTCTAAAGTATCTAAATTATCTATAATTAGTAAAGTCCGGATATTTGCCAAAGGTTGAGCGACTTGTTCGTAAGCTTCCTTAAAGTTAGTAGTTGTAGTCGTAGGACATTTTATAGTGCGTGCAATAGTGCGTAAAATATCGATGTTAGTATTTTCTCGCCACAGTCGCGGTAAAATACCTTTATTTGTAAAGTGTTGTGGTTTGGCTGAGGTAAATACTATAGCTTCAAAAGTTGAAGGTGAATCCCCGCTGGCTTGTAAATAGCGATAAGCAACATCTAAGACAAAAGTAGTCTTTCCCACACCTCCCAAACCTTCAACACTAATACGAGGAGTGAGACTTTCAAAAGAAAGTAATTCCTGCAAGCTTTTAATTTCTATTTCTCTGCCAATAAATATATTGCGATCGCGAGTTGGTAAATTATGGTAAATTAATTTAAATGTATCGGTAGATGGTATATTTTTATTTTTAGTTAGTTCTTGATACTCGTACGAAATAATTGTTGTTTGTAGCGTACTACTAATGTCTTGGTTTTGCTCTGTTTGCTCAAAATATATTTCTTGGGCATCGGAGGTTGGTATATGCTTGTCGAACTGATTTTTCTCTTCACCGAGTTTGTGAAGCAAATCGTGCAAAATTACTTTTAAATTGGACTGAGTAATTTTTTTTCCCATTATCCGAGAAAGAAGATTACTTAGTTTCTTACCTCGATCGTTTTTGAAATATTTGGGAGTCTCACCAGATTCCGAGGCTATTTGAGAATATTTCCGTTTTCGCAAAGCACCTTGTAACAATAGCAGTGCAATCTGAGATAAGCCCATACCTGATTTTTATGATAGTGCTTTATACATAATAGCGGTGGGTTAGGCTTTGCGATAATATACCCGAAAAACTCCATTAATCGCCAAATTTCTACTGTGACACTTTATAATATGGAATCCAAGCTGAAAATAACATTCCGCCTCTATTCTGCTTCACGAAATCGGTTTCTCCGATTTTTTATTCAGCAAAAAATATATAGATTACATAATATACAAAAAATTGGATGATAATCCGTTAGTTAGGATACTATATTGCGACATATTGTCAATAGCAGAAGTGACAAAACCACCAGATTGTGAGTGTGACACTTTAGTTGGTGAAATCCGTAATATCTGATTTACATATGAATATTAAATGTAGAAGCAAATCCAATATAACTATATGGGTAGTTAATCTATCATTATGACAGGGGAGTCGCGGGCACCCATAAGAATTTTTTTCTTCTAAAAAAATTCTTATGGGAACCCTTCGCCAGTGAAAAAACGAATAGCAAAAGATTTTACTTTCTTTACATAGCTCTGTTGAGAAAGTTTCTACCTACTTAGTTGATGAAATTGCATCTTTTATATCTTTATTAATTTGTCGTAATTGCAATTATGTTATCAACTCATAGAGACTCATATCAGGAATGTCAAGTATTTACAAATAAACTCAAGCAATTAGATTTAAGAGCTATTGCTTATCAGTTAATGTACTCCGATGAAGGTAAAAAATGGACTCTTGAAGAGACGAATCAAGGGATTTCAAATTATTTGATGTTTCTATATTTAATTTATCTCTATCCTCATCTTCAATTAGTTCCAACTCAGGAAATAGATAGAGTTTGGCATCATCATATTCTTGATACTATTAAATATGCAGAAGACTGCGAATTTTTATTTGGTAGATTTATTCACCATTTTCCTTATTTCGGCAAGCGTGGGAAAGTAGATAGAGATCATTTATATAAGGCTTGTACAGAAACTCAAAAATTATTTCAGGAACACTTTAGTATAGATTTAGCAGTCGGGGAAGAATTTTCGCAAATGACTGACTGTCAGCCAGTTGTCAATGTTAAAAATATGATTCGTCCCTTTGTAGATGTGGATATGAATTTTTTCCAGTTTGCTGCTTGAATTTAATATCGAATCCCAAATACGTGAAATTATAGAGACGCAATATATAGTGTCTCTATAAATCAATTTATATACCAATAAAGCAGTCAGAATGAAGAATTTAGAATGGTCGAATTTAGAATTTAGAATGAATAAGTCCTCATGAAAAAATTTCTTCACCACCAGTTATCTAAGTCTTATTTTTTTCCCACTGCCGATTGCCGACTTAGAAGTCACAGGGTATCTAATGGCATTTTAGATTTTGAATTTTAGATTTTGGAGTATTACCTCTTACATGACAAAAAAAATAATGGTAAATTCCTTTGCCGGATTTATTTTTAAAACATATATATTAACTATTCCCAAAGTATGAGAAGCTAACAGAAGAGGTTCAAGGTCAAAGGTCAAAGGTTAAATAACTCATAACTCCTAACTCCTAACTGATAACTTATACCCCTTCGAGGAGAAATATGAAAAAACTAGTAAAAGGTTTGCGTGAATTTAAAGCTAATTATTACAGCACCCATCGAGAATTATTTGAACAATTATCTCACGGTCAAAAACCTAGAGTATTATTTATTACTTGCTCTGATTCTCGCGTGGATCCTAATTTAATTACCCAAGCTGGAGTTGGGGAATTGTTTGTAATTCGCAATGCTGGCAATATAATTCCTCCCTATGGAGCCACAAATGGCGGGGAAGGAGCAACTATTGAATATGCCGTACAAGCTTTGGATATTAACCAAATTATTATTTGCGGTCATTCCCATTGCGGGGCCATGAAGGGGCTGATGAAGTTAAATAAATTACAGTCCGATATGCCTTTGGTGTTTGATTGGCTTAAGTATGCCGAAGCAACCAGACGTTTGGTTTTAGACCATTATAGCCATTACGAAGGGGAAGATTTACTAGAAATTATGGTTGCTGAAAATGTCTTGACGCAAATAGATAATTTACGCACTTATCCGGTAATTCATTCCAAACTTTATCAAAAGCAAATTAACATTTACGCTTGGATTTATCAAATTGAAACGGGAGAAGTTTTAGCATACGATCCGGTAAGTCACGCTTATATTTCACCTCAAAGTCAGATAAATGAGTTTGAAACTGAAGAAGTGGTTGAAGCAGCAGAAAAAATCACTTATGGAGATTTAGGTTTCCCCATGACGCGTTTATCTCGGGAACAAATGAATCGAATTTATCAAGGTTCAAGGGGAGTTAATTAGTTTTTAAATTGTTCATTGTTAGTAGTTAGTAGTTGGTTGTTGGTGTGTTAGATGGAATATCGAAGCCTACCAACAACCCACTGAAATAATTTATTAAATACTAACTCTTATAAAATTATGCCGATCGCGAGAATTTAAGACAGGAATTAACAGTGTTTATACGCAAAAAAAAATCGACAAGTTACAAAAATGCTGATATTTTTTTTAGATAATTGGCGTTAGTTGTAGGGAGTGTACGGTAAGATATGGTCACCATCACATGATAGTCATGTTGCCAAGGCTACCTAGACACCGCTTTTGCAACATACTAATTTTCTGGGACAATATCAGCTACCAGAGCGACAACATCAGTGGTGCCTTTATTTTCCCACCAGTGATTAACTCCTGTTTTCTCAAAAGAGATGCTATCTCGACTATGCTTGATGATAGTCTTTCCACTATCTCGATGTTCTACGATTTCTCCCTCTAAGATGTAAGCAAAACCTGGTCTCTTTTGATGTTCATGAAAGCCAACTACTCCTCCAGGAGCAATTGTGATTCTTCTTACCCGTAAATTCCTCCCCTCAAGACCAGGAAATTCTGTTCCTAGGGCTACAACTCCTAAGTTTTTAACCTCTTTAATTTGCTTGTTTTCTGATGGAAATCCTGCTGTGCGCTTAACTTCATCAGCCGGAACGATGTTATTTTGAATGGTCTGTTCCGTAGTAGTACAAGCAGTAGTGTTAAACAAAATACATAATAGCTGTGTAACCGAAAATATTCCCAACTTGTTCACTTTTAGTTTACCTTTTTATCATCAACAACATTTTAAATAGTGTAATTTTCAGAATACGATAAATGATGCATAAGGTGCAAACTTATACATCATTGGTATGGCTTGAAAAATTAACGACACCGTAAAGTTAAAACAACTCTATCGGCTGATTTTTGAGGTGGTTTCCAAGCTCTGAGGAAATCGATTAATCTACTGATTAAAGCTGTTTGGGTAATTGTAGAATTTTGCTCGTTCAATACTACACGAATCACGCGATTTCTTTTAATCTTAAATTCTAAGACTATTTCTCCTTGTAAACCTTCAGTTAAGTTGAAATGTTGTAAATATTGCTGCAAATCGCTAATTGTTGTTTCATCTAATCCCGTGACTTTTACTATTTCTAAATAACAGTTGGATGGTGTTATTGAAATACCTCGCTCTCTTTCAAAAGATTGCGATTCCCTTGCTGTCTGAGGTATTATTGATTCTCCCTCTGGTAACGACATTAACCTTGCTATTTTTTCTATTCTTCCACCAGCGGCAGGTAGTGCGCTCCTCATTTCCATAAAATCAGTAGCTTCAGGCATTTCCACGGGTACTTGCATAGAAATAGAACCTTCTTGAGGATTTACCCTTTCATCGTCGCTAACGGCAATAAAAGCGGTATATTGGGAAAGCAATTGATAGGTTAATGCAGTTTCCGTTACTTCCTCTACGCCAGTAATAGTATCATAACCAAACATTTGACTCATCAAATCTTTAATGCGATCGCGTCCCCATAATTGTGCTATAGCAGGATTTTCTGTTGCTTCATCAAAATTGAGGTGAAATATCTTTTCATAGTCTTCACCGCCAGCAGCAACACCTCTA
>JBCCSG010000160.1:0-14984 GCA_039200565.1 Cyanobacteria bacterium P01_D01_bin.50
GAAGCAGAATAAAGGAATGGGGGGATAGGGATGGAGAGTGAAGACGTGAGATAGTGAGGGAATAATTTCTCCCCAGAACTCATAACTCCTAACTCCTAACTCCTAACTCCTAACTCTTAACTCCTAACTCCTAACTCCTAATTCTTCTCATGCTGCGCATATATACAAATGTTACTCAAAGTGAAAATTGGATTACTAAGTACAAAGGTAAAAAAACTGCATTTGCCTGTGTATTAGGTTTCACTGAAACAGGTTTGATTCCGGGTATATCTGCTGCTGGCAGCACTCCTGAAGATCGGAAATATACTGCTTTGGCTGATGCTGAATTTTTATACTATGGAGTTCATAAAAAGGGGCAATATCCCTTACCTCCGCTGGTGGCGGGTGCCTCTCCAGTATTTATTACTCGTGCTGTAGTGGAAGCGCTGGATATTCCAGTTCATATATTTAATGCGGGTTTACCCAAAGCGCCAACTGTACCAACGATAGATTTGGAAGGTGTACCAGCTAAATGCTTAAGTCAAGGGCAGGCAATGGATTTAGCAACCGTACAACATTTGTTAGATCGAGGAATGATTTGGGGTGAAAAGCTTTCTCGCAATAAGGAAAACGAATATTTAGTTATAGGCGAATGCGTTGTTGGTGGAACTACTACTGCCTTAGCAATTTTAACAGGTTTGGGTATTGCGGCTCAAGGCATGGTTAATAGTTCTCATCCCGTTTGCAATCACTCTCAAAAATGGGACATTGTGCAAGCAGGGTTGCAGAAGATCCAGGAGAGGGGGAGATGGGGAGAGGGTAAGCCACTGCGTTGGGCGGGCTCCCCGACTTGTAGCAAGTGGCGCAACCCGAAGGGGGAGATGGGGAGAGTAGGAGAGATGGAAATCAAAAATCCAAAATCCAAAATCCAAAATTTAATAGATCCATTACGACTTGTGGCTGCTGTGGGAGATCCAATGCAGGTTGCGGTAGCTGGAATGGCGATCGCTGCAAGTCGTTATGGGGGAGTTTTGCTTGCTGGTGGTACACAAATGCTTGCTGTATTTGCTTTAGCAACTGCAATTGCTCAATCTTACAATTTACATTGGCAACCAGAGGAAATAGTTGTTGGCACTACTCGCTGGGTGATGGAAGATTCTAGTGGAAAAACTGTAGAATTAGCCCAGTTGATAGGAAGAAAAGGTATAACACCATCTCTACTTGCGACTGGGCTATGTTTCGACAATTCTCGTTATGCTCAATTAAAAGCTTACGAACAAGGCTTTGTTAAAGAGGGTATGGGTGCTGGAGGTGCTTGTATTGCTGCCTACTTGAGGGAAAATTGGCATCAAAGGCAATTTATAGCTTCAATTGAAGCTCAATTAGAGCGTTATTGGCAAGCCTAAGAATTTATAGAGTAAAAGCAGTCGCGAAGGCTGCATATTTTAATGGAGTTGATTGAGGTTTGATAAAGCTCAAATTCAATCAAAATGAACGATTATGTCTTAGGAATTGATTCTTTTGATTAGTAACTGTTCTTCTAAAGCAGCAATACGATTATATGCTGCTGTTAGTTGTGCTGTAAGTCGTTGAATTTGAATATCTGGAGTTAAATGTTTATCTGCTCCTTCAAGATTCCCATC
This sequence comes from Cyanobacteria bacterium P01_D01_bin.50, assembly GCA_039200565.1. Classification (GTDB taxonomy): domain Bacteria; phylum Cyanobacteriota; class Cyanobacteriia; order Cyanobacteriales; family Nostocaceae; genus Rivularia. The sequence goes on from JBCCSG010000160.1 coordinate 1,623, forward strand.
TAGATAAATGTCATCTACTAATACATCTTTGTGTTCTAGATCTGAATTCAAGCCAATTGATTTTTTTAGTTCATACTGTTCCACGTCGCTAAATTTTTCATCCGGGTTACTCCCCTGACAGGCTTTTGCTAAATTGAACTCTGCTAAAGCTTGGGAAACTTTACTATCTAGATGCTCAACCACCTTGTAAAGGTCATCTAGTTTATCACTTAAACTCAATATCTGATGTTGTAACTGCTCCATTTCATACCCTCGTATTTTTATTTTCTCTATATTATTCTTTCTATTTCTAAAGTTAACTATACTTATGATTTATTTAACCTTCAGGCTTTTAGTTTTCAAGTCTAAGCTTAATTTATCAATTAGTCATAAATCTAAATAATAATTGGTGTAACTGCTCAATTTTTATTAGCCAAAAGCTTTGCAGATAATTTATGGTTTGATAACATCAAAAAATGGTAGAAATAATTTTTGCCACAACGTATATAGGTCAATACTTTGCAACAAATATAAAGAAAAATGGAACAGTTGGAATTAAAGTAATTATGTAAAAAAGTGCACAAAGGGAATTTACTTTTAGAAGCTATATATATTAGTATTTTCGCAATTTTTACTTATATGTGTATTCTGCTACTTGTTTGTGAATCGGATTCTATAGAAATTTTGCTATTTGCGAACAATTTTTACACTTGTACTTAAAAAACCAGGATTTACGACAATTACAATGACTCATTGGTGCGTGACGCTATAATAAACGTTGGGACTATGTTCAAATTTTTTTAAAGCGTCACAGGGTTCCGATTAAAAATTTTGAATGGGTTTCCGTCACACGTTCGACAAAAAAATGTACTAGTTGCCTAAGTTCTAAAGACAATGTATTTAAGTACTTCTAACTAGAGAAATAATATTGTCTTCCTCCCAGAAGACTTTTGGGTTACTAGGCATTACACAGATTTTGATGAAAGATTTTGTTAACGAGTGCTAATTTATCTCTTCTCTACTCCTTAGAAATGGGGCGAATTTTGAAGAAAAATTGCTCAAAAACTGAGAAAAATCACTAGCGGGAAAAGAAAATGGAGAATTGGGATTATTAGTTGGAGAAGTTATGCTCCTTTTGTATAACCTTAATCTCAGTGGGTACGCGTTCAAGATATGAATTAACAAAGTTCTACAGCAAAAACTCGTAGGTGGCGATCCTAAGTTTTGTTGTTATCAATAAAGGTTAATAGTTAAAATCGCTCTTAGAATATAAGATAGCGGTTTTCACTTGGATTAAATATAAAGAAGAACCTTACCCTCTATCCTCTCCGATGTTTTGGATAGGGTTGCCCTCGGCGGAGCATCTCCTGCTCTGCTCTACGGAAAATCACTATACAACTGCTGCATTTTAAATCTAAAAAATTACTGGCATGCATAGACGCTCATTTGTGTTTGGTGCATCTGCACTCCTTATCTCGCAACTGCTTGTAGGGTGTGATGCTACTAACAAGCCAAAATTAAACGTACAGGTACTCAAAGGTTCTATTCCAGGAAGGATACTTAAACAATTTCAGGAAAGTTTATCCCAGAAGGCGCAGTTAAAATTTTCGCCGGTGGTACAGTTGCGGGAATTATTCGAGAAATTAGAAAGTTTCCAAAAAGAGAAAAAAACAGGGAACAAATCTGGCGGGTTAAATATGCCTCTACCGTTTGGTGATTCTCAACCAAACACAACTGATTTAGTAACTTTGGGAGATTTTTGGTTAAAGGGTGCAATTGAGAAGAAACTGATTGAACCAATATCTCTCGAAAAGCTGGAAAATTGGTCTAAATTATCCCCAAAATGGCAAGAATTGGTAACGCGCAACGATCGAGGTTTGGTGGATAAGCAAGGAAAAATTTGGGCTGCACCTTACCGTTGGGGTAGTACTGTAATTATTTATCGTCGCGATAAATTAGAGAAATTTGATTGGGAGTTGCAAGATTGGAGTGATTTATGGCGAGAAGAATTGAAAGGGCGGATTTCTTTACTTAATCAGCCACGGGAAGTTATTGGTTTGACGTTAAAAAAATTAGGGGAATCTTACAACACTGAGAATTTGCAGAAAGTTCCGTCTTTGGAACAGGAACTACAAAGGTTAAACAAACAGGTAAAATTTTATAATTCAACCAATTATCTCGAACCATTAATTATGGGAGATTCCTGGTTAGCTGTAGGTTGGTCGAGTGATGTTGTTTCTATACTTACCCGTTATCCCCAACTTAGCATAGTTGTCCCGAGTTCGGGAACTGCACTTTGGGCTGATGTGTGGGTACAACCTGCTGGTGAAATTACAAAGGATTTATCCAATAAGTGGATTGATTTTTGCTGGGAAGAGAATACAGCAAAACAAATCGCTTTACTGACTAAAGGTAATTCTCCAATTTCGACAGACATCAAAGCATCTGATATTTCCAAACCGTTACAAAAACTGTTATTAACCAATACTCAAGTTTTTGATAAAAGTGAATTTTTACTTCCTTTACCTTTATCAACTGCTAAGGAGTATGATGATTTATTTAATAAAATGAAGACAGGTTAAAGGTTAATAATAAATTATATAGGAATCCGGTTTGATTTTTGGAAGGCGCAGCGTAGCGAAGCCATAATTATTTGTGTAGGTAGGCAAGAGTCAAAAGGCAAGAGGCTGTCATAATTCTAGAAGATTAAGGTGTACGCTCGTTTTTTTTATTTTCAAATAGGATTCCTATAGATTGATCACTGATAATTGATCGTTGATAATTGATCATTGATCGCTGATAGAAGGGCTAACTAGTAAACCTGCGGCATTCATATCAATATTGCACAAAGGTTTACTTAGATTTAAATTACAAGTATAGGTTGCTAAAGGTTCTTTTTCGTAGCTGAAAACGCGAATATTGTAACCATAACCTCGTGCGACGTTACCCAAACGATTGACAAAGCTATAACGTTCTAAATAATCTAATACATTCCAAATTTGTTCGTTAACAATCAAATCAACTCTTCCTGCTTGAGCATTACTTGCAGGGTATGCTATCCAGTTATCTAAAAGTTTATTTTCCGATTGTTCCTGTGCCCACCATAAACTAGGAACGGTTATTTGTTCTTGCAAAACAGTATTTGCTGTAATTACATCATCTTTGGGATTGGTTAATAAATTTAGTTCCAAAGGATCTTGAGAAGGTAGAGGAATTCGAGAATCTTGCGCTCGAGTCAATTGAGCGGGTAATACAACAACTGTACTAATGGCGATACTAAATAGTAATGAAAATCGTCGCATCATAAATTAATAATTGATTATTGGTATTCAAAATTATAGCGACTTAGATTTTATCCAGAATTGTTCCCTCACAATTATAATCTTCAAATATGATTTTTATGAGTATAATAATTAATTTCTATGATTGAAGTTTATGTCGGATAAAGAAGTAACAAGTCATAGTTAAACTAGTGGTGACAATAAAAATACGTATCCATAATGGATGTAGTTTTGGAGCTAGAGAAGCGCTGCTGTAAGCGCCAATAACTGCACCGGAAGCCATTGTTATTGCTTGGGACCAGAAAATTTTATTGGCAAATGTAAAATGAATAATAGCTGCTATATTGATACAGGTTGCTAACCAACTTTTATACGCATTTAAGGTATGAATATTTCGCATACCCATCAGATTTAATTCAGCTAACATTAATATTCCGCTACCACCGCCAAAATAACCACCATAGGTTGCAACAGCTAACTGTAATGGCAAAATAATTATTAGTGGTACGCGGATAATCTCAGAATTTTTACTGAGTTTTTCCCAAAACATAATTAACGGTTGATTAAAGATAAACAACAGCGTTGCTATCAACATCAAGTATGGAATTAAAGCGTAAAATTTAGTTTGGGATGTATGTAGAAGTAAGTAAGAACCAAAAATACCTCCGATAACGCTGACAAAGCTTAGTAATAGTAAATCTCGTCGCTGACTAGAAAATTCGCGACGATAAGCAATTGTACTTGCAACTGTTCCAAACCAGAGTGCTGTTGCATTGGTAGCATTGGCATTAATTCCAGGTATTCAAAAGAGTTAGGAGTGAGGAGTAAGAAGTAAGAAGTAAGAAGTAAGAAGTAAGAAGTAAGAAGTAAGAAGTAAGAAGTAAGGAGTTAGGAGTTAGGAGTTAGGAGTTAGGAGTTAAGAGTTAGGAGTGAGCAGTTAGGATTTATCAATTGAAAAATCCCAATGCCCTATTCCCAATGCCCTATTCCCTATTCCCTATTCCCTATTCTTAATTGCTTTTATCTGAATTCGCCGATAGTCTGCAAACCAATTCCCTTCTTGATATAACTTTGGTTTTAACTGTTTCTCTACATCATGAATTACCTGGGTTTTGTCTTCTGCGGATAATCCTTGAAAGAAAGTTCCACCAAACATGTTTATCCAATTTGCTAAACCAGCATCTTTGTCTTGTAATAGAGTTGGACGAGAAAATAAGTGACTGTAGATAACTTCAAAGCCTTGTTTTTCTAACTTTGTAGCGTATTCGCCGATGCTGGGAAAGTACCAAGGATTTAAATTTGGTGCAGTATTAATGCCAATTTTTTCTAACGCCTCGTACAAAGCTTCAACAATTGACTCAATGTTTCTTTTTCCGCCAAATTCTGCAATAAAACGCCCGCCAATTTTGAGCGATTCACGAATACTATCTATCACTTCATCTGCTTGGGGAATCCAATGCAGCACTGCGTTAGAAAAAACAGCGTCTACTGGTTGAGATAACTGAAAATTCTTAGCATCGGCGATTTGAAACTCTAATTGAGGATAATTTTGCTGCGCTTTCTCAATCATTTCAGGTGCGCTATCAATTCCGATTACCTCACCACCAGCTTCAGCCATTTTCGCTGTTAATTGCCCAGTGCCGCATCCTAAATCTAAAATTAGCTCTTTTGGCTGTGGGTTGAGTAGTTGTAATAAATTTTCGCCGTAGTGCCAAACAAAAGCATGTTTATCTTGGTACAACGTACTATTCCAATCGTAATTGGATACTGATATTTTATTCATTTGAGTGAAATTACTTCTTTTACAAATGGTGTGACGATTGAGACGTGATGTATCACGTCTCTACATTATTCAAATATTGCGATGTGCCGTTTTGCTCGGGCTCTGTATATGCTCATATTTGATTTAATTTAATACCGCAATATTTATCAGGATAAAAAAGGTTTTTAATTATGTCCAATATATATTTGATGCACAATTAATATATAAAAAATATATATCTAGAGACGCGGTATATCGCGTCTCTACATTCGTCGCATGATTCCTAAAATCCAAAATCTAAAATCCAAAATTGAAAAATGGAACTACGACACCTGCGTTATTTCGTAACTTTGGCTGAGGAATTACACTTTGGCAGGGCTGCTGAAAGATTACATATTGCTCAACCTCCGTTGAGTCAACAAATCCGCCAGTTGGAAAGGGAATTAGGCTTTGAATTGTTTCACCGCACTAAACGTAAAGTTGAATTAAGTGAAGCAGGAGAGATTTTTCTAATTGAAGTACAGCAAATCTTCCGACAACTCGAACAAGCAATCTTTTTAGGAAGACAAGTTAGTCGGGGAGAAATGGGACAGTTGGTTGTGGGGTTTGTGAGTTCTGCTGCGTATAATATTTTGCCCGATATTTTACGAAATTCTCGCAATCGGATTCCTAATATAAGTTTGGAATTGCATGAATTGACTACAGATGAACAATTACGTTGGTTACAGTCAGGTAGAGTTGATGTTGGTTTTGTGCGTCCGCCTGTAGATGAAAATACTTATGAATCAAAGATAATTTTTCGAGAATCTTTAGCGATCGCACTTCCTGAAAATCATCAGTTAGCAAATCAAGAGAAAGTCAGTTTGCAGTCTTTGATTAAGGAATCCTTTATATTATTTCCTCGTTTTTTAGCACCAGGGCTTTACGATGTAATTATTAGCTTTTGTCAACGAGTCGGTTTTAGCCCCAGGGTTGCTCAAGAAGCGATTCAAATGCAGACTATAGTTAGTTTAGTTGCTGCTGGTATTGGCGTTGCGATCGTTCCAGAATCATTACAAAATCTACAACGCACTGGGATAGTTTATAAATCTTTCGTTGAAGAGACACCGCAAGTTAGTATTGCGATGATTTGGCGAAAAAATGATGAATCGCCAATTTTACAAAAGTTTTTGGGGGTAGCTCAAGACATTGTGTCTATCTACCCCAACTTATCTAAGGAATTCAAACAGCAGTAATCAAATCTAATTTAAGGATTCAGGTGTTCCTAGAAAGTCAATTTTACCTAGCTCCACGCCGCAATGTCGGAGAATATCATAAGCAGTCGCGACATGAAAATAGACATTGGGGAGAATAAAGTAAAGGAGATAGGGCATTCCCTTAAAAGTCATAGTTTGTTCGCCAACTGGAAGGGAAATCGATTTTTCCTCCGAGCCATCAATCATATCGGGTGTTAAAGTTTCTAGGTAAGAAGTGGTTTCTTGAAGACGAGCGATTAATTCGGGAAAAGTTGTTTCATTATCTTCAATTTTCGGTGCTTCTAATCCCGCTAATCTCGCTGCACCTCTTCTAGCAACGTCTGAGGCAATTTGAACTTGCTTACTTAAAGGAAACATATCTGGATACAAACGAGTACCAATCAGTACAGAAGGATCGATGTTTTTGGCTTCAGCATGAGCGGCACCTTTTTCAAGAATCGCTGCAAGGTTAGTTAGCGAGCGCACAAGGGGAGGTACACAAGCTTGATACATGGAAATCGTCATGAATTTTCTCCTTGTAATTGGAAACTTACGTTTATTGTCCGTGAAATTTTGCCACCTGAATGCTTCTCTACGCGTTCGTCAAAAGTCAAAAGTACTTTTTCAGGTTTGGTTTCAGCTTTTTCTCATTCTGTAGGATTTACGCCGTGTTGTACTAGGAAGGTTTAGGTTTCTCCTACATCGACAACAGTCAAATCAACTACCTCAAAAAATTGCTGAAAGCATGATACCGATGCCGATAATACCGGCAAACCAAGCTAAACTGCGAATTCCCGTAATTCCGAAAACGTAAGTAATAGCATGTACAATCCGCGCTACGAAAAATAGGATAGCGCCATTCTGTGTCGCTCCGTTTGATATTTTGGCGATTGCCAACACTGAGACAACAGGCACAAACAATAATAGGTTTTCACGTAAGTTTAAAATTGCCCGATCGATGCGCCCACTTATACCTGTACTGGGCTTTGCTTCTTCGCGATTAGAGAGTGCGTACTTCGGGCCTAAGGTTAAATCTACATGAAGTTGTTGCACCATGACTAATACGAAAAGCAGCATGGAACTTCCCAAGAGCATCCAGAGTTCTAATGTCATTTTTTTTCTTATTAGTAGTTAATCAATATCTATTAGGCAGCATTCACTAGCTGAGCTTCTCACTTACGGGGATTTAACGGGAAATTGAATTTCTACAACCATTTCTGACTCATGTCCCGGTTTAGGCGGTACAATAAACAATTCTCGACCCTGACCAATAAGTTTGTATTGATGAGTTTCTGCCCAGGTACCAATAGCGCTGTAGCAAAGATGACCATTCTCAGGACCACCTATGCGTACAGCAGTTGCAGCAGTTTCTACTGAAGGTAGTTCTCGAACGTTCATTAACAAGCCGCTAGATAAGGACACTGTGATGTCGAGGTTGTCATTGAGCAAAAAACCGAATTCCAGATCCCAGTTATAGTCTTCATACAATTCACTATGAATAACTGCGGCAAAACGCCCTAGATACTTAGTTTTCACATGTTTAGAAATAACCCGATTTATTTCTGAGATAATTGCGAGGGTTTCTTCAAAGTTCTTAAAGGTACGCCGCAGTGAAAGAAAAGGTTGAGCAGGTAGACTTTTGAGCACAACATCGTCATTTTGAAATTGTCCTTTGCGCTCAAGCTGTTGAAGACGGGATTCTACCGCTCTGAGTCGAGCTGCTTCTGTTTGGATAGTTTGCTCAATTTGCGCCTTTTTGAGTGCGAGCATCCCGCGAATTTCATCAGGTGAGACTTCATCTTTAACAAGATGCTTGACTTGCTCTAAGGAGAGTCCCAAATCTTTGAGGGCAATAATACGGTTGAGTTGAGGTAACTGCTGGACACTGTAGTAACGGTAACCGGTATCGCGATCGCTATCAATTGGACGAAACAAGCCAATATCATCGTAGTAGCGCAGCAGACTGGCTGGAACTTGGGCAATTTTGGAAAACTCACCAATACGAAACATTCTTGCTTCCTCAAAGCTGATGTTTCGCAGTATAAAGTTTCAAGTAACTTGAAGGTCAAGGGGTTCGCAATAGCTAGGCAAAACCTTGGACAAAATTACCCATAATTATCCAAAGTTGCCTAAACAGTATTGCCTCTGAGGAAGTATTACATCAAATTCGGTTGTTGGCTGTCCTTACGGTTTTCTGTTAGAGAGTACTGCTTGTAATTTGGCTTCAGTCTTAGCTTTTTCTTGTGGGTTTAACTTTTTTGTTCCTGATTCGGAGGTTATCCTACAAGATTTAATTCTATTTATTGCTTCAATAAAATCTTGTGTTTGAATTACGCTTGTGCCATTTCTAGCAGTTCTTACAGCCGCATCAATAACTGCATTTTTGATGTCTCTACCACAAACATTGTCAATAGACGCTAGTTCTTGAATAAGTAAATACGCAGGCAAGTGGTAATTCTGGAGGAAGATGATTCTGCCATATCAAGTAGCGTGCTTTTTCATCTGGCATAGGAAAATGAATATGACGAACTCTAGTTTCAAAGGCTTTGTCATAATTTTCGACTAAATTAGTCGCAAAAATCACCACCCCTTTAAACTTTTCTAGACAAATCAACAATTGACTACATATAGAATTAGCAGCTCGTTCACTTCCTTGACTGGCATTGGTTAATCTTTTAGAAAGCAATGAGTCTGCTTCATCAATAAACAGAACAGCGTCATCTCTTTCTGCTGCATAAAAAATTGCTTCTACATTCTTAGAACCATCACCAAGAAATTTACTTTCAATTTGTGCATAGCTAGCAACCATAATAGGCTTACCTAAATTATGAGCAATAGCATGTGCAGTTATAGTTTTTCCAGTTCCAGGTTGACCATAAAAATTTAGTGCAGTACGTGGAAAAGGTTCTATCGTTTGTAAATTCCATTCGATAAATACTTTAGATTGAACACGAATAATATCAATTGCAGTCAAAATATCTTCTTTGACTTCCGAAGGAACTATTAATTTATCAAGGGAAAATAGTGGTTTTTGAGATTGATATTGTTTAGCTCTTTTTTCTACCGATAATTCATCACTAGCGGTTTTAGCTTTTTTTGATATTGTTGATGTTGAATCTTGAAAATTTTTATTATAAACAGTGATTGAAATATCATCGGATTTCAAATTATTGTCATTTATTAAATTCTCAACTGCTGTAAATAATCTTGAACGACAAACAGCAGCATTCTCTTCTGATATCTCTGTGGGGATACCTTTCACAACAAGATTTATGGTTTTTTTTTTCATTTTCAAAATCAGTAAATATATTAAATTTCGTATAATACTATGCCATCTTCATCTTCGTATTCTTCATGAACTTTAAGTAATTCTTCATCTATTTCTTCAGCTTCAATTTCCCTACTTTCAATCATATCGCCAGTTCTTTGGTTAAATATTCCTTGGACTATTTGGTAATTACCATTTTCTAATTCATCTTTAATAGTAAATGCCAAATTATTTTTACTACTGTGTATAGTATCCAGATACTCATCAAACCAATCTATAATCTCTTCATAGGCTAAAAATGCTACTGCAATAAGAGAACCTATTAGTAGACCGCCGACAAATCCAGCAATTAATGGTAATACCATAATTAAATTTATCCAAAATTAGTAATTTATTCATATATAACAAGTTCATTATCTCGATGAAGTTCTTGTATTTGTCTATCTAATTGATTAGAGTGTATTTCTTGAGCCTCAACAACTTCATTAGTTCTTTTATTGAATATACCTTGAACAGTTTTATACTCTTTATTTTTTACTTTTTCTTGTATTGTAAAAGCAATATTGTCTTTATCTGAATTTTTAAGTTTCTCCCTATCTTGAAACCAGTTAATAATAAACTCTAAAGACAGTCTTATAATGGTTTCAACTACAATACTAACTAAAGCAACAATACCATGAAGAATAGCTGTCAACATTTATTTTAGCTCCCTTATTCAAAAATAATCAAATTTTGACCTTTAAAAATATCTTGTAGTTCTTTATCAATGTTGATAGCTATAATTCTCCTACCGTGGGGCGTACCATTTCTATTGCAAACCAAATTATTATTTCCGTCTAAAAAAACTTGTTTAATTAAATATTTTTCAGCATAATAATCAATTATAATTGCACCTTTTTCTATTCTTGAGTCTTCAGGTCTTTCTGTAACAAAATATTTAACTACTGCTGAATAAGTAAGTATTGGAATTGAATCATCTTCGATATTAAGATAATTCATTAAATTTTTACAGATAGAATTGAGCGAATCTTTAGGGTTTTCAAAAAGATTACTAATTTTATCAAAACTAAATTCTATTTTAAAATCATGAAACATTTTTATATATCTAATTTAAAATAAATAATTTGATATATTTATGTTATGAAATATTTTTTTTAATATCTAGAGTGATTTCTCTTAACAAATTAAACACTTAGCTAAATACACTTGCCATAATTAAATGTTAACACTATAAAAATATGAGAATAATATACATTTTTTACAATTAGTAAACTTAGAGGATCTGTATTTAATACTAGTACGATTCAATTCACAAGCTGAAAGTAAGTTATTGCAATACTTTTATCAATATTGCTACTTTATGGCAACTTCGAGGTGTTAAACCGCAAGCTTCTATGATTGTCAACTCCTATGTTTTAATTGTGAATAAGACATAAGTTGGATTGGTTAGTTGGAGAAAGCATCATGGGCAATCAAGCAATACCGAAGGTTGTACGAGTTGACCGCTACGAATTTGAACTTGACACGGGACAAGTTTTTCAACATGTAGAACCACTAGAAACAGATGTCACAGTTACCGAATTTCAGGTATTCTACGAACATTGGTACAAAAATATTATGGAAATTGTAACCGATGGTTCGACTCTTAACGATGCAGCAAACCTCGAAAAGGCTTGGTGTAAGCACTAAGACGAGGCAATGGTGGGATGCTTCAGGTAAATTCCCAGCCATCCGTACTCCAACTGGGTACAGAAGATACCGGGAATCCGATGTTAATCGCTTTGCAGGGATTTTAGAAGAAATTACAAGGCGAAACGCCAAGTAGCCGTTTATTGTCGCGTTTCTAGTGGCGACCAAAAACAAAAAGGTGACTTAGAACGTCAAAAAGGCAGAGTACTCGATTACTGCGTTAAACAAGATTATCAAGTATTAAAAGTATTTGAGGAAGTAAGTGAGCCGCGCCGCAAGCGGCGAACGGGAATGAATGATAATCGGACTAAACTTCATTCCTTGTTTAAGCTGGTAACTCAACAAAAAATAAGCCGGGTAGTCGTGGAATATAAAGACAGACTAACCCGGTTTAATTTTAGGTTTTTAGATGAATTTTTCAAAAGTCATGGGGTGACTATTGAATGTGTTTCCTCTCAGATGAATAAAACCTTTGAGGAAGAATTGTCACAGGACATTATATCAGTTCTTGCCTCAATGTCAGCAAAACTTTATGGACGTAGAAGTGCTGAAAATCGCAAAAAGAAACAAGCCCAGAGTAGCAAGAATAATTCTACTAACTTGGCTCTACTTCTGATGCCCATTCTTCAAGAAACTTTCTTATCCATTGCCCATAAGGTTGGTTAGCTGGCTTAAGGCTATCAATCTTATCTTTTACCCAAGGTTCAAGTACTACCGTTGCTTGAGCCTTTTTTTGCATATATTTTCGCTGATAGTCAGATACTTTATCTCTGTTTGCTTTCTGCCATAGTTTCTGAGAAACTTTTTTGCTCATATATTTGACATTTGTAGGGATTTAAATGTACTATAGATATAGTATTACATACAAGGAGGTGATTGGCAAGTGGGCATCAAAACTTTTACCAATATAGTTGCCACGATAACGCCTAAAAATATTAATAATTATTGTGCTGACTATAGCCGTATTTATGGTGCTGCTAGTCAATTTTGCCTTTCACTGCGATTAGCTGAAGGAGGACTAAGTAAGTCTGGGCTAAACACTGAATTACAGCATAAGTTCGGCATTAATAAACGGCAAGCTAACTCAGTAATAGCTGATGTTGAAGGTAAGATTTCGTCAGCAAAAGAATGTCGTAAGCGCCATATCAAAACTATTGAAGGTCAACTTAAATCTGTAAACAAGTTTCTGAATACTTGGCAGAAAAGAGTTAAGGATTATAAGAAAGCTAAAAAGGCTAAAAAGTTCAAGCAATCTTATATTAAAGATGCTTGCGCTATTCGTTACAATCCTTGCCACATGACCGAGTTGCAAGTATTAAAACAACGTATTCACGTGAAGTCTGCCGTGGGGAGGCTCCCCACGGCGAGCTTCACCAAAAGAAACGACGTAAATACGTTTTACAGCAAAAGCTTGAGTATCTAAAAAATGCATCTTTAGAAGTTAATTTAGGTGCTGTTGGTAGTCAGTTTACTTTTGTTGGTTCCAAAGGTGAAAAATCTGGGAATCAAATCTGTCAGATGGATGAGAATGGTAATTTAAAAATTCGGGTTCCTCGTTGCTTAGAATCCAAATACGGAAGCTACATTACTATTCCAGAAGTAGCTTTTAGATACGGTCAACAGCACATTGACGCGGCTTTAACAATCGGTCAGGCATTAACTTACAGGTTTTACTGCAAAGGTTTTTCTTGGTATTGCGCTATATCTACTGATGTTCCCGAAGTTCCGACACAATCTAAGTTCGGGAATGGTGCAATAGGCATTGATTTGAATCCATCCGTTATTGGTTGGACTTATATAGATGCAGATGGGAACTTAAAAGATAGTGGTCAATTCAAAATTAATCTTCACAGCAAGACCAGTAACCAAATTGAAGCGATTCTTTCTGATATTGCGGCTCAAATTGTATTACTAGCTGAGACTTACGGATGTCCAGTAGTAATCGAAGATTTAGATTTTTCAGCTAAAAAGCAACAGTTACGAGAACGTGGTAAAAAGTATTCTCGTATGCTGTCAGGTTTTGCTTTCTCCAAGTGGGAGGAAGTGTTACAGCGTCGATGCATCAATCGTGGTATTCACCTCACTAAGGTTAACCCAGCTTATACAAGTTTACAGGGATTAACTAAATATATGGGGATGTATGGGCTA
>JBCCSG010000161.1:0-14839 GCA_039200565.1 Cyanobacteria bacterium P01_D01_bin.50
AGAGCATCTCGATTTTCAACATTTTTTAAAAGTTCTTCTCGTGGTAACATTCGATCGACTTAGTTGTTGTTGGTTGTTGGTTGTTAGTTGTTAATTGATAGTGATTTTAATTTCTCCCCATCCCCCCATCTCCCCATCCCCCCATCTCCCCATCTCCCCATTTCCTCATTGGGCAGTGTAACCTTGTAAATTTTCCGGTTCCAACTGACGTAAAATTCGATTTGTCTCGCGTTTGAGACTTTGCTCGCCTTCAACTACAACTATATATTTGCCGGCATCTAAGCGATTGCGGTAGGGTAAGGCATCACCACCGCCAACAACTAAACCGACTCCTCCACCAACAAAGATGCTACCCAAAGCGCCACTACCAGCACCTAACAATCCTCCGATAAAATGATTGCCGATTTCTCCTGCCCAAGCAAAGGTATCTAAGCCAGTAACTAAACTGAAACCAACTCCAGCGAAAAAGCCAAATGGTACTAACCAATAAGACATAAACTTCGCTTGCTTTTTAGCTTGTTCTTTAGGATCTATTAAACCAAATTCATCAGCAGATTTATAACCTTTACCAAGTATGGTACTTTTAATATTCTTTTTTTCTAAGTCGGTATAAGCTTCTTCTGCTGTTATCCTGTCAGGGAATACTGCAACGAGATAGTTCATCGATATAAAACCTTGAGAAGGGAAATATTTTCGCTATCAATAACAGCGTACCAAATTTCCATCATTCCATAACAGAATCTAAAGGTTCGCAAAAATCCGCTATACCCTGCTTGAAAACATATAGTAAAACTGGAGTTACTAATACAGTGGGGAAAGTGGGCATTTTTTGGATTTTTTCCATCAGTTTGTCAACAGAACCGGATTGCAAATCTTCACGTAGTTCTTGCTGACAAATGACTGCACGCCATTTTTTCGCTAAACTATCTAACCATTCAGAATTAGCAATTTCTGGCTGTTGTCCGGCTTTAATAGCTAGCGTCATTGCTGCATCTTCCAAGTCTCCCTCACAATCTTCAATTAAATCCAGTGCTTGCATGCCTTGGGGATAATTTGCAAATGTGGAGCGAAACTGTGCTATTTCCTGTGGTGTAACTATAGTCATAGGAATACTGAATTATTATTTAATCCTACAACATTTTCGGTACCATAAGTTATACAATTTTAGATTATGTGCATAAAGCATAGACGATAATTTAAGTTTTCCATTAATGAAATGTTTTTTAACTTTTACTAAGCTTTTCCAGATATAAATTATAGAATTTGGACCTGTAACAGTTTCCAAACTGCAATTTCAAAAAACATTAAAAAGATGTATACTAAATTAAATTTTATTTAATAAACCCTGATAACTCTAGATAAATGAAATTAGTCAAAAGCCCATAGTTTAAGGTAAATAACTAATAACTAATGACTAATGACTAATGACTGATAACTAACGATTACCGAATCCACGGGAAGTAACGGCCCTTTGCAAACTAGCCAAAGCGCGATTGTAATCTAAGATTGCGTTAATTCGATTACCTTCGGCTCTAGTAAGAGCATTTTCGGCATTAATGACTTCGAGTTGAGTTCCTACACCGGCTTGAAAGCGCAAACGAGCTAACCTTACAGATTCGTTAGCTTGCCCTAAAGCTGCTTCGGAGGTTTGCACGTTCTCCAAGTTGGATTGCAAGCTCGAATAAGCTTGCTCTACTTGTAAGCGGATGTTATTGCGCTGCTGAGAAAACTGAGTTTCGGCTACCTCAATGTTGGCTTTTGCTTGTGCTGCTTGAGCTCTAGATGCACCGCCATCGAATAAATTGAGGTTAGCTGTCAATGCAATGCTGTAACCATCAGTTACTCCAACGCTATCGTTAAAATCATCAAGCAGGTTATAGTTCGCAACAACATTAACTTGTGGCCCGAGTGCAGAAAGTGCCTGCCGTCGCTGTTGTTCGTTAATATTGCGCACCGCTAACTGCTGTTGGAGTTCGGGACGGTTTTGATAAGCTAAGACGATACTATTTTCCAGTGTTGTTCTCCATAAACCAGCCAATTTTACCGGATCTGCTGCTGTAACAGTTGCTGATTGTGCCAAATTTAACCGTGTAACTAGCTGACGACGAGCAATTCGCTGACTGGAGCGAGCATTAGTTAACTCTTGCTGAGCGTTTGCTAAGTTCACTTGAGCTTGTAAGGTATCAAATTTCGGTCGGACACCAGCTTCTTCCAATGCTTGCGCATCACGTAAACTTACTTCGGCGTTCTCTACAGCAGACCGAGAAATCCGCACTTGTTCGTCTGATTGTTGTAAATTGTAATACTCAGTGGCTACGTTAAGGCGAATTTCTTCAGATAGACGCTCGACATCTAATTCTTGAGAGCGTAGCTGTTCTTCAGCTTGTCGAATGGCAGCGAGTCGCGCTCCAGAGGTAAATAAACTGTAATTCAGTTGCAGCCCACCGTTGAACAAAGTAGTGGGTGAATCATTGTCCGGGTTGGGTATTTGGCCTGCATTAGTCGCAAGTTCGTTGCCAAGTTGACCTTGTGCGGACTGTGAGCGAGTAAGTTGAGTGTTTAAATTCAAGCTAGGCAATAAAGCAGCTTGTTGTTGTTTGACTGCGGCTTTTGCGACTTCTAGCTGCAATAAACTTACCTGTAGCTCTTGGTTATTACGTCTTGCTAGTTCTAAGGCCTGTTCTAAAGTAATTGATTGAGTTTGACCAACTCTTACTTCTTCTGGTTTGGTGGGGTATTGCAGGGGATTTGCGCTGGGATCGAGACTGCTAGGAGTTGAAGCCGCGCCTCTTTGAGAAAGTCTTGTTGGCGCTACAGTCGGATTGGGAGCCCTTGACTGAGTTAAATTATTATTAGAAATAAAATTAATTTCTCGGCAACTTGAAGAAGCCGAAGCTGATAAAAGAGTTTCTGGTTTTGAATTATTTTGTCCTGTTTTTTTACTATCCTCCGGTGTTAGACAGCTTTTTTCCTTTGATAGTTCCGCTGCCGTCGATCTGGTCGATATTTGCTGTAATTTTTGGAATACTTTTTCGTCGGGATTTTTCTTAATTGCTGCTGGGGTTCGAGACGAATCATTTTTCCCAGGGGAAATGTTTTGGGAAGAAGGTTTTTTAAGTGCTTCTCTCGAATTAATTGTTTTAGTATCTTGATGATTTGGGTTTAATGGTTTAGTTTGTACTCCAGTTTTACCAGTCACCACCACCCCAGAGGTGCTACTATTAGTTGGTTCTAAATTGCCCAAGTCAAACCCTGCAGGCGAAAATTGCATAGAAGGACTATTGTCAACCGTAGCCTGCGCCAAAATACTAGTACCATTTGAAGCATCTTTAATACTTATACTGGTAGCAAAAACACTGTTATAAAGACTCGAATACGAGTTATCCACAATCAGCGTCCCAGCCCAAGTAGGCTGAGTCGTTAAGACTGCTAATGTCACACCGGGCAGTAAACTATTTAATATTTGCTGTGCTTTCACCGCATTTCCTCACACTACAACCAAGCGGCAGAAACTGTTTTCTCACCACAGACTATATCACTAAAGAAATTTGAAGATGTCAACTCAACTGTTACTATTCAGGTGTTTGGTTATCTTCAAAACCTCTAACAATACGAGAAAGTTCTGCCTTTTCATCGATAGTAACGCGGCTCGGCACGCCACTGATGATTCTTTCGTAATCTTGGAATGAATTTTTAATTTGAGGTCCTTCACGAGTGATGTTGTATTCGCGAATACCTTTATCGTGCCAAGAACCGCGCATTTTAAATACGTTGATTGCTCGCGACATTTCTCCGCGAATTTCGACATACTGCAATAGGATAATCGTGTCGGTGATCGTAGAAATGTGAGAATCGGTAATAGAGTTTGAACCCAAAAAGTGAGTTGTAGTATTAGTAAAAAAGCCGGTTATTTCTTCTTGCTTGGCGTAACCCGTTACACCAATCACAAATTGCCGAAATGCATTATTAGAAACACCTCTTGCTAAAGCGCTAAGGGAATCTATGGCAATGCGAGAAGGTTTAAATTCAGAAATTTCTGACTTAATTATTTGCAGGTGATCTTCTAAACCAGTTGATTCGGGATAAGCACAAATAATTTTGAGTAATCCTTGACGCTCTAATTCCTCAAAGTCAATTCCCCAGGAAGTGGCGTTACGGGAAAGTTGAGCGCGTGATTCTTCATAGGCGAATAATATAGAGCGTTCGCCTATACGGCAACCTTCCTGTAAAAATTTACTGACTAACAGCGTTTTACCCGTACCCGTAGCCCCCGTGGCCAAAATAATCGAGTCTTTGAAAAATCCACCCCCGCACATTTGATCTATAGATTGAACTCCCGAACATATTCGGACGTTTGAAGAGCGCTGAGTCAAGCGCATCGCGCCCAATGGGAAAATATTTATCCCTTCGTTAGTAATGGTAAAAGGATATTCCCCTTTCATGTGAGTCGTACCGCGTAGTTTGAGAATTTCAATGGTGCGCCTGCGACGTTCGCCCTCTAAAACATTGCGAACAATTATGACATTATCCGATACAAATTCCTCTACACCAAATGTTGCGACTGGGCCATATTCTTCTCGTCTTTCGGTTGTCATTACGGTTGTAACGCTTAAATTTTTTAAACGCGCAACTAAGCGAAAAATTTCTCGTCGCACCAATCCTGCTGCTTCGTATTGTTGAAATATTGCTGTTACCGAGTCAATAGAAATCCGTCTTGCTCTATATTTTTGAATTGCGTATTGCAAGCGCTCTATCAATCCAGATAAGTCAAAGTTACCAATGACTTCTTGGCCTTCGGGATCGGGAGAAGCATCGAGAATAAATAATTGACCGTCTTCGATTAACTGTTGTAAATCCCAACCAAATATATGGGCATTTTTGATGATATCGCTGGGAGATTCTTCAAAAGTTACAAATATTCCTGGTTCTTCTAAGTTAGTAATACCATTATATAAGAATTGTAGAGAAAATAATGTCTTACCCGTACCAGAGGTACCGCTGACCAAAGTTGTTCTACCTTTTGGCAATCCACCATGACTAATATCATCAAACCCTTCTATTAAGGTGCGAATTTTTTCTACTCCCCGTATGATAGGTCTATTACTTTGTAACGGTTTTTTTTTTTCGCTCATTGGTTGTTAATTACAAATAGTAATTTAACTCTAAGCTGCGATCGCTAGAGTTCTTTTATTAATCTCTATATAGTTTACTCTCCCAAGCTGTTTTCTTGTTCGCTTAATTGCGCTTCTAATAAATTTAACCCAATCAAAACCCTCTCTTTGTCTGATAGATCTCCAATTATTTTACGAACAGGTGGTGGTAAAATTTTGGATAACGTTGGTATGGCTAATACTTTGTCATCTTCCGCTTGCTGCGGATTTTTTTGAACGTCGATAACTTTTAAGGTATAAACTCCTTTAAATTCTTGCTCTAAAATCCCTTTGAGCGTCTTCAGCGCTCGCACGGAGTTAGGAGTATTACCTGATACATATAGTTTGAGCACGTAGGTTTGACCATCTTGATGGTTCATACGAAAATTTTAGGTAGAAAATAAATCTCTCAATTCAGCGTCAGGTTTAAATAACAATTATTTTTATATAAATAATATAAAATATCAACCTTTAGAACCATGAGAACGCCTATATAGCTCGCACAAATGAGCTAGCATATCAATCAATGTTAAACGATAATCAAGAAGTAACGAACTGTAATCGCTTCTTCCTTCTAATTTTAACTGTTTGGAAAATTCATCTACTAACTCCATGTGAATCTCAATAATTACAGGCACCGGAATACTAGCACAAAATATTCCATTAATAAATTTATCTATTTTTTCTTTTAGATTTATATCATTGGTGAAGTATTTAATCAAAATCAGACGGTATTCAGATTTTATGTTTTTTAATATCTCTTTTTGTTGATTTGGATTCATTTGCTCAAAACTGAGCATTATTTCAGATTGTGACATCTAACTACATATCCACTTTTTCTCCTATGGTTATCTATTGATTACAAACTATATACATAAATTCTATATGCTTGTTTGTTAATAATTGCTCGATTATTAAAGCTAAATTAATTGTCTTTACCTGATGGTGTAACAACATAATGTTCTTTTATTGAAATAAAAATGACTACTTTAATTTTCCGTTAATATTGATTAACTTTTCTCATTGTTTTTTTCAACCGTCAGTTTAAAGCTTCACTGGAATATTTGTTTTCCTCGCAACAAACGCGGTTGCTCATTATGCTATCAAAATAATTATCTACTCAGCTATTATTAAAAATCACTTATGTTATTTCCCATGTTTACACGATTAGATGAATTTTGAATCAATAGAAACACTCATCAGATTGCTTATGAGAACAGAAAAACTTAACTGAAAATAATAATAACTTTTGTAAACTTGATTTACTGTTACTATTGCGTTTTGACTAAAGATAGGTTTATGCTCGTTGAATAATTAAGTACTACTTTAGAGATATATTTTTTTTTACTGAAGAAATGATAAGATACATAAATAATTTTTAAAGAATGTAGTAATTTAAATCATTATAATTCCTAAAGGTTTTTAGGTGAATTTTGAAGTAATAATTGTCTTAATAGCGGTCATTGATGCATCCTTAAGTTACCGATCTAGCTTATGCTTGCTACGTGCAGGCAAAGTTAATCCGATTTAGCAAAGACAAAAGTGCCCGCACGGAAACCTTAAGTATCAGCAAGTAGCTGAGCGCAAGGTCAAGGGTTCCTATGAGAATTTTTTTTTTAATGAGAAAAAAGTTCTCATGGGTACCGTTCAAGCTCTATTGCTTTACATCAGCCATGGAGTTTCGGTAAAAATCGCCCTGTAATGTCACTACCTAATTAAAGGCAAGTTGCAATCCCTTGTAAAAGGCATGGCACAGGCAACTAATTTAGTGATGCCGGATGCTTCCTAAGGAAGAAAAATTTCCGCAAAGCATATGTCAATCCAAGATTACCCGCTTTACGAGTTTGTAACTAGAGTACCCAGTTGCGAAGATACAACTCCTGTAATAAAGGTGCTGTCTATTTTTGAACAAGAGCAGCACTACCAGCAGTTAGTAGTCAACAACGAGCAGCAAATTCCCCTAGGATTGCTAAATTCAACGAATCTGTTAGCACAAATCATTTATCGAGAACAGGACGAACCAGGAAAGACAGAAAAATTCGATTGGTCCCAACCAATATCTTGTTTAGATTTTGGTTCTTACCAACCTATCCAAACTTTTAGTTCTTCTTTAAGTTTAGAGCAATTTGGCTCCAAATTGCGTTCTCAAAAATTGCCAATAAACGGGAACAACTGGGTGCTGGTGGATCGATATGGTAAATTTTTAGGTCTTCTAGATAGCTTTCGGCTATTGCGACGTTTAGCTTTAGTTGATAAGGGAAGCGAAAACCATGAGGGCAATTCGGGAATTTGGCAGACAGAAGTTTATCAAGAGGCGGGTAACTCTATCTCAGTTATTTCTAGAACAAAAATCAATAACCTCCGCTCTGATGATGCCCCAGCCTTCACCGAAGGCGATGCTAAAAATCAAATTAACTCCTCAAAAAGTCCGGGCGCGAGCAACGAAGGGGCGTACAGGTATGCGGCACAATTGCTAGAAGGACTTCCTTGGGCATTAATGCTCGAAACTGATACAAAAGAAGTTATATCCCAAAATCCACTTTGGTACGAACAATTTGGGGAATTGAAAGATCCAGAAGGTTTAAAGGAGCTTTTGGAAAGCACAATTGAAGGAAACGTACAACCGCAAACTGATGTTGTAAATCCCCACTCGAAACAGCAACCAGAAGTTTCAGCTTTAAATCGCTGTTTTATAGATAGCGAGCCAGGTAGTTGTGTCTGTATTGTGGAAATGCAAGATGGACAAGAAAGAGTTTGGCGATTTGCCAAAATACCCTTAGAGCTAGACCATAAGGAAATTCGTGATTTCGCTAATTTTTCAACCTGGAATAAAGAATTAATTGCACGAGAAAATAATAACCAGTTACCAGAAGATAAACGTTTGTGGTTAGTTTTGGCTACCGATATCACTGAACAGCAGCAACTAACTCAGGAATTAGCGGCGAAAAATGCCGATTTAATCCAACTGAATCGTTTGAAGGATGAGTTTTTGGCTTGTATTAGTCATGAATTGAAAACTCCTTTAACAGCAGTGTTAGGATTATCGCGCTTGCTATCGGATCAGCAATTAGGAAAACTTAACGATCGGCAAGCACGGTACGCTCAATTAATTCATCAAAGTGGTCGTCATTTGATGAGCGTGGTTAACGATATTTTAGATTTAACCCGCATGGAAGCAGGGCAAATGACGCTGACTCCTACAAGAGTCAATATCAAGAAGCTATGCGATCGCGCAGTGGGCGAGGCAAAAGCTATCTACCTTCAAACTACCAAAGCAAATGCATCGGAGTTTGAGTCGGAATATCGGTTGATCGTTGATATTGAATTAGGATTAGAAGAAATTATTGCCGACGATTTGCGTTTGCGTCAAATGTTGGTACATTTGCTTTCCAACGCTTTTAAGTTTACCGAAGCAAATGGTGAAATTGGTTTACAGGTAAATTGTTGGGAAGGTTGGATTGCTTTTACGGTTTGGGATACGGGTATAGGTATTCCCGAAAACCAACAACATTTGATATTTCAAAAGTTTCAGCAACTCGAAAATCCCATGACTCGCCAACATGAAGGTACGGGTTTGGGGTTAGTATTAACCAGAGCTTTAGCTCGACTTCATGGTGGTGATGTTAGCTTTTTATCCCGAGAAGGTTCGGGAAGTCAGTTTACATTGCTCTTACCGCCATCCCCTCCTAATAAAATAGTTGGAGAAATCGGTTTAAATCATACCGAAGAATACTTAGGGATACCAGATTTGCAAGTTGTACAAGATACAGTTTTGCGTCGTTCTGCTTCCCTCAAAGAATTATCTGTAGAACATATTCCAGGCAACCAAAATAATTTTAAATTCTCAACTGATCGAGAAAATTCTATTCCCAACCTGCAAACTTTTCCCAATAGCTTAGTG
This sequence comes from Cyanobacteria bacterium P01_D01_bin.50, assembly GCA_039200565.1. Lineage (GTDB taxonomy): Bacteria > Cyanobacteriota > Cyanobacteriia > Cyanobacteriales > Nostocaceae > Rivularia. The sequence continues at coordinate 9,052 of JBCCSG010000161.1, forward strand.
TTGGTTGTGGAAACTGTAGCTCGATACATAGAAAATTTAACAAGGAACTTAAGTGCTTTAGGATACCGAGTAGTAGTCGCTCGCTCTGGATGTGAAGCATTAGAAAAAGCCCGAAGACTCCAACCCACTGCTATTTTTATCAATCCTTTGCTACCTTTACTTTCAGGTTGGGATGTGTTGACATTGATCAAATCGGATGCTGCAACTCGCGATATTCCTGCGATCGTCACGGCTAGTGCAGCGGAAAAGGAACAAGCATTTAGCAAGCGTGCCGATTATTTCCTGAGTTTACCAGTACAGTATGAAGCTTTGGCGGGAATATTAGAAAATAGCAGTGCGACACCCGAAGTAAAAACAGCTTCGGCGAACAGTTATGAAACCGCAGAAGCACAAACGCCACTAAGAATTCTGAGATTAGTAAAACCTGAAGCAGAATCTTTAAGTTATCATCCGTCTTTAGGAAAACACCGAGTAATAGAAGTAGATAACATAGAACAAGCGCAACTTTTAGCTCGTGTTTGGAATTTCGATGTAATTTTACTAGATGTAGAAATGCCACTCGCTCAAACTTACTTGACACAAATTAGTCTAAGTAAGAAATTAGCGGCTTTACCCTTAGTAACCCGTAGTGTAGAAACTACACAAGCAGCATCGAAAATGAGCCAACTATCCGTATTTCCTTGTTTAACGCAATTAGGTAAAGACAATAAAATCGACAAGGAAAAAGCACCTACCTTATTGTCAGTTTTGCAAATCGCTGCTGGTGTATGCTGTCCGCCAAATATTTTAGTAGTAGATTTGACAATTTTACCAGATTTACCGAAAGCAATAATTAACTGCGAAACAAAGGAAATTAAAGGCAACGAGGCTTGCAAAGTTAATTTACCGTGTAGTGATAAACTTCCTTGTTCTTTAAGGAACGAAGAAACCCAAACAAACTCTCGTCCAACGGAATGGTTTCAAGCTTTGGTTCAATACCTACAAACAGCAGGCTTCAAAGCAGCCATGTGCCATTCTTGGAAAGAACTATTACAACAATTACGTCATGAAAGCGTAGATTTACTATTAATTTGTTTGGGAGAATTCACAATAGAATTAAAGGTTAAATCGGTACTAGAAGCGTTAGAACAGACGGTTTTGGATTTACCACCATTACTGCTACTCGATCAGCGATTCAATTCAGATGGAGTAGAAGAAAAATTTGAAACTTCTGAAACAATTTCAGAAACTATCGCTACCCAAATGTTACCTCGTTCAATCTCAATGGAAAACTTGTTAAATCGAATTAATCAAGCTTTGTCAATTACAGGTTAGTGGTTAGTGGAAAAATGATCGACTATCAACTATAGGAATCCGTTTTGATTTTTGGAATTATTCCTGTGGGTAGCTCTCCTCACTCATGCGCTTAGGCAAAAGGTTTCTAGGAGATTAAAGGGTACCAATAAGCGTTTCAATTTTCAAGTAGGATTCCTATATCAACTATCAAATGACAATTTTTTAGTGATATTGACTCGAATCAAACTATAAGCTTGTAAACTGGCTATATTTTCATAATCGGTTGGTACCAATCCCATTTTAGGAAACTTTTTTGGTTGGGAGAGGATTAGTACTGAGTTAGATTCTGTTTTATTTTTAACGTAATCCCCTGCTTCTTTATTGTTTTTAATGTAATTAATTTGACGTTGAGTGTAAAAAGCAACGCTAGGTTTTTTAAAGCCAACCATGACTAATTCTTCTCCAGGCTCTTGTACCTTTACGGCTAATTGCGATAACTGCTTTAAAGGTAGCTGACGGCTAACATCCATGACAAATAAAGCTGGAGTCAGAACAAATGTCATAAATGCTGTAAATGCCAACAAGTTTATAACTATTAAATGCAAATAACGGCGGCGTATTAGGAAAATTGCAATTATGACAGCAGCAGCTAGCCAAATTATCCCCCCTAAAACTGGTAAATTCGACCTTTGCAACATTTGTTGAAAATTCGGCGCTGCGGGATCGGGGCCTATAAAACTACTGACACGGAAAAAGAGGAATCCTACTGCTGAGGTAAAGATGATGTTTATCCAGCCGCTTACTTGTATCAAAGGTAGGGAAATTGTAGCTGGAGAAGATGAAGAGGAGGATTTAGTTTCCGTTCCAACTTTCTGAGTACCAGTATCGAATATCAAATGGCTCCATAAAAGTGCGATCGAAATACCCGCAGCTGGCATTAACGGTAATACGTAGCTGGGAAGCTTAGTAACGGCGATCGTAAAAAAGCTGAAAATTCCAATAAACCAACAAAAAGCAAACAAACCAAGTTGTTGAGAACGTTCTGTAGATATCCACGATTGACGCTGCCAAAACCTTACTCCCAACATTGCAGCAGGTAAATAAACCGAGTAAGGAGCAAAACCAATCGCCACAACTATAAAATAAAAATACCACGGAGCCGAATGTCCGTTAACAACATCCGTAAAGCGTTCGACATTATGTAAACCAAAAAAGGAATCAATAAAATTCCAACCATTTTGCCAAGTTACTAATGCATACCAAGGAATTGATACAGCAAAGATAACAAGCATTCCTCGAATTAGTTGGATTTCCCGTACAACCTGCCAAAAATTGCCAAGATAAAGCACGAATAGAAAAATAATAAAACCAGGTAAGACAATACCCACTGGTCCCTTAGTTAAAATTGCTAAGCCAATTAATACATAAAAAGCAAAATACCACCGTGCTTTTACTGGTGACTCTGGAGGTAGGGCATATCCTTGGAAAAAGCATAATAAAGCTGATGCCATGCATCCCGTCAGCAGCATATCGGAAACACCCGTTCTACCCCAAACAATCATTTCCGGGTTTAAGGCTATGACAGCAGCACCCAAGCCCGCAGTTAACCAACGTCGAGAAGGACGGTAAACTCCTTCGAGATCGTCCGTTTTCGCTTGATAGTAATACAAAGTATAAAACGTCAATCCAATCAAACCCAAAGCCGCGATCGCCGAAGGTAAACGCACTGCCCATTCATTAACCCCGACAATCTTGTAAGCGATCGCCTGGCACCAGTAAATCAAAGCAGGTTTATCGAAACGAGTCTCCCCGTTAAAATAAGGCGTAATCCAATCACCCGTAACATGCATTTGACGAGAAGCTTCCGCAAACAGTGGTTCAGTCTCATCAATTAAGCTAATACTTCCTAAATGCCAAAAAAAAGCGATCCCAGTAACTAAAATTAACCATAAAATTGATAGCATCACAGCCAGGAGCGGACGCTTTTCTATATTCTTCCACCAATGCTTAGCAACACTTTGAGTCATCAGTTTATAATTAGTGGGACACTAGTTATTAGTCATCAATAATCGGTCGTTAGTCAATATTAAGAGACAACATACCATTCCACATTAAAATGACTCTGGGTGACCTGCTCGGTTCCTGGAGCCTAAGGGAATTGGGCATTGGGACCGAAGAGGATTGGGCATGGGAAAATAGTTTTGAATATTAACTCCTAATTCCTAACTCCTAACTCCTAACTCCTAACTCCTAACTCCTAACTCCCAACTCCTAACTCCCTCAATCGTGGTAATGTCTAATCACCTCAGCAACAGACCAAGCTTGAGCTACGGCTCCTTTTGGATGGTGAGGTTCATCGCCATCAAAAATTTCAGAAATTGAGCCAATACAAGCATCTGATAAAAAATGTTTTATTAAAGGTTCCCAATCGAACGGTAAAGCTTCATCCTTGTGAAAACGCTGCCAAGCACGAATAAAAGGCCCTATTAACCAACTCCAAACAGTACCTTGATGATAAGCGGCATCACGATTTTTTGCCGAACCCGTATATTTACCGATATATTCTGGATCTGAAGGTTCGAGGGAGCGAAGTCCATAGGGAGTTAGCAAAGTTTTTGAAGCTCGTTCGAGTACAAGATATCCTTGTTTAGCAGAAAAACCGCAGTGACTTAACGAAAGTGCTAAGACAGCATTTGGTCTAATTTGAGAATTACGACGGTCATCTGGTTCAATGGTGTCGTATAAATAGCAATCTTGGGGATTCCAGAATTTTTGTAGCGATCGCTTTACCTGTTTCGCTTGCTGAGTATATCTTCCTGCCTGATTAACTAAACGCATCCCTTCGGTAAATGCGAAATCTTGTTCGCTGAGAATTTCTGCCCATCGTGAAGCCCAACACAAAGCGGAATACCATAAAGCATTAATTTCTACTGGCTTACCGCGTCGCGGAGTTATGGGTACACCTTCCACAACCGCATCCATCCAGGTAAGAGCTACACCAGGAGCATCCCAACTTAATAAACCATCGGTAGAATCAACACTTATTTTGTAATTGGTACCGCCAACCAATGCTTTATAAATTTTCCGCACCACAGGATATTGTTCCGCTAAAAATTCCCAATCCTGGGTAGCTTGCAAATAAAGTCCTAAAGTTTCAATCCACCACAATGTTGCATCTATACTGTTGTAAAAAGGTTCGCCACCAGCATCAGGAAAAGCATTCGGAATCAAACCTTGACGGCAGTAATGTCCAAAGGTTCGTAATAATCCTTTGGCTATTTCAAAGCGCTGGGTTACTATTGCCAAACCTGGTAAAGCAATCAAAGTATCGCGTCCCCAATCATTGAACCAGTGATATCCAGCAATTACCGTCGGTCCTTTAATTGAAGCTCGATGAACTATAAACTGGTCGCTAGCGCGTAGTAGTTTTTTCCAGATTACATTTTTGGCAGGGAGAGGGGAATCAGTTAGGAGTGAGGAGTTAGGAGTTATGAATTGTTCCAAATCATCTTCCCATCCAAAAATGTCCGATAATCTTTTTTCTTCTGCTAATACTTCTCGGCTAAAGCTTTCACACTGGAGAGCAATGTTTGATTCATCGCAAAAACCTAGCTGTGCTTCTATTGTCACCGTATCTCCCGATTCCAGAACAACACTTAAGTAACCGGGGCTATAAAGGTCTTCTTTGTCACACAATCCTCGCCGCGCTTCTTCTGGTAAAGCATAATTCCAGTACCAAATACCTTCATTTTGATACGTGCCTTTACTCCAGCGTAAATGCCAAGGTGTGCCAGCTTTGCCTGCATTTTCCGATTGCAAGCAAAGCTGTCCCTTTTGAAGGTGTTGCGAAAACTGCAACTGAGAACTTCCTTTTTGCTGATGATGAAAATCGCGATCGCCAATCAGCAATCTTAGCCTCAAAACAGCAGTATTCCTACCTTGGTAACGATACTGGATCAATACGCGATCTCGTTTGGGGCTTTGATTATTAGCTAAAGTATTGAGTATTGAATCATTAAAATCTTTACTATTTTCCTTTTCTTTAGTCTGCAACCCATAGGGCATAAATATTTGTCTGCTTAATTGCCAGTCTTGCTCACCCCAAATCCACTTTGGAACTGGGTTAATATCAAAAGAACGTAGCAACTTGTAACCTTGCGGCTCTATTTGACCGCTAGCCCAAAAATTAGTCCCTAAAGCGATCGCCCTCGATGGTAGTTCTAGGCTAGCTTCTAAATGCGACATTAGTAGAGTACGCCCTGAAGGTGGACAAGTTGCAGCAAATAACCAACCGTGGTAAGTGCGAGTGCGGACATCAGAAACTGTACCGCTTGCAAAACTTCCCAAGCCATTCGTCAACAACCATTCACGAGTATTTAAATCTCCCATTTCCAAACGAGAAATCGTTATGAGTATGATATTATTTGTAACAGTTCGTAATTAAATAATCAAAGCTTGGAACCATTGAAGGTTATAAAAACCAGCGATATTTCCACGCCCAAAAAGTATAGTC
>JBCCSG010000162.1:0-14820 GCA_039200565.1 Cyanobacteria bacterium P01_D01_bin.50
AGGTAATAGGTAATAGGTAATAGGCAATAGGTAATAGGTAATAGGTAATAGGTAATAGGTAATAGGCAATAGGTAATAGGTAATAGGTAATAGGTAATAGGTAATAGGCAATAGGTAATAGGCAAGCTTGAATAAGGGTTTGAGGGTAATTTACCCAAGCTGTAATATAGCTTGGTTTATTTGTGCCGACTTACTTAATAAAAGTTAAAGGTTAAGTAGGGAATGGGGAATAGGGTTTGGGGTGAGTAGAAGGGAATATTAAATTCCTCATCAGTCAAATTGTCACAGCACCATACAATAAAAAGGCGGCCACTTGCGAACAAGAAAGCACAAATTAAATGAAATTTTGGAAGCAACATTTAACAACTAAAATTGCCAGTTCTTTTTTATTACTATCCCTTGTCACTGTTGGTGTGGTGGGTGTAGTGACATTTATGAATGCGCGAAATGCGCTTAAAAAAGCTGCTTTTGAGCGTCTTAATGTTGCAGCAACACTAAAGGAAAAAGAAATTAATCGTTGGTTTACCCTACAGCGAGAAAATTTTATTTTCATCATGAAATTTCCCGATGTCAAGGCAAGATTGAAAACAATTCTAAGTTCAAATGTATCTGAATCTGAGTATCAAAAGGCTTATAAAGTTCTCACGGATTACTTGCAAGAAATCAATTGTGTTAAACCTAATTTACAGGAGATTTCTATTCTTAATCGTAGTAATAAAATAATTATTTCTACCAATAAGAATCGTGAAGGTAAATACGAGTCACTAGCTAATGTGAGTTACGTAGAAAAAGTATGGCATGAAAATAATTTTGCTCCGATTTTTTATGTCTCCCTAGAAACAGGTAAACCGGCAGTGACTTTAGCAAAGACTTTAAGAAACGATGCCGGAATTCGTCAGGGAATTGTTTTAGCAAATCTGAATTTAGAACGAATAGATGATATTGTTAGAGAGCGTGCGGGTTTGGGGAAGAGTGGTGAAACTTATTTAGTTGGTTCTTTGGGAAGAAGTAAAAAGACATTAATCTCCAAAACTAATACTAGCGATATGCCAAAGGTGTCTAGCTTCGCTAATCGCCAAAACTCTCAAGATATTAGTTCTGAAGGTATTGATTTAGCTATGGGTGGCACTAGTGGTGCCGGAGAATATCGCAATTATGAGCAAGTTCCCGTGTTAGGAGAATATCGTTGGCTAAACGATCAAGATTTGGCATTATTAGTTGAGATAAACCAGCAAGAAGCATTTGCTCCAGCGCGTCAACTCGCAAATACAATCGTGTTAATTGGTTTAGCATCCGCAAGTGTTTTACTCTTAGGTGTTTATTATCTATCTCTTCAATTAAGTATTTATCGCAGACGTTCGGAAAATTACAGTCATCAATTGGAAGTAAAAGCGCAAGAAGCGGAAGATGCCAACTATGCTAAAAGCGAATTTCTGGCAAATATGAGTCATGAATTACGCACTCCTTTGAATGCAATCTTAGGTTTTGCACAGTTAATGCAACGGGATAAAATGTTGTCTTCACAACAACGGGAATCTTTAGCAACCATCAACCGCAGCGGCGAACATTTGTTGTCTTTAATTAATGACGTATTGGATATGTCAAAAATTGAAGCAGGGCGTACTGTTTTACATTCAGAGGATTTTAATTTACATATTTTATTGCAGACTCTCCAGGAAATGTTTCAACTCCGAGCAACTGCAAAAGGATTGTTTTTGAAGTTTGATTTAGACTCGAATTTGCCTAATTGTATTATCACTGATGAAGGTAAACTTCGCCAAGTTTTAATTAATTTATTAGGTAATGCAATTAAATTTACCGAAACAGGAGGAGTTACCTTAAAAGTCAAAAGTCAAAAGTCACTAACCATCTCCCAATCTTTATACTTCGAGGTGGAAGATACGGGAAAGGGTATCGCTTCAGAAGAAATAGAACAAATTTTTGACCCATTTGTACAAACTGCTAACGGAGTTCAAGCTAGAGGTGGTACGGGTTTGGGGCTTGCTATCAGTCGCCAATTTATCCAACTGATGGGGGGTAATATTCATGTCAGCAGTGTTTTAAAACAAGGTTCTAATTTCAGTTTTGATATTAAATTTACTTTACCCCAAACACCGAAAGAAATATGTACCCGTAAAAGGAAGGTAGTAAAGATTGCGCCATTCCAACCTAATTATCGCATTCTTGTAGTAGATGACCGTGTAGAAAATCGCGACTTATTAGCCAAATTACTAGACTCAGTTGGTTTTTATATCCATACTGCTAGCAATGGAAAAGAGGCAATTGATATTTGGCAGATATGGAAACCGCAGTTAATTTGGATGGATATGCGAATGGCTATTGTGGATGGTTATGAAGCTACAAGGTACATTAAAGCCAAATCGAACAATCAGACGGTAGTAATTGCTTTAACTGCAAGTGCCTTTGAGGAAGAAGAGGAAGATATTTTCGACGCAGGTTGTGATGATTTAGTTCGCAAACCGTTTCAGGAAGAAATAATTTTTGAAAAGATTAGTCAATATTTGGGAGTAGAATATATTTACGAAGAAGATAATTTAGATTTAGATAATAAATTGCCAGTTAATTCCAGTATAACTTTAACTTCGGAAGACCTCAGCGTTATGTCCCAAGAATGGATAGCTTCATTGCATCAAGCAGCACTAGAGGTAGATTCAGATTTAATTTTACAAATAATTGAGCAGATTCCCCAAAAATATCAAACTTTAGCAGAAAAGTTGAAACAACTGATATTGCAGTATGATTTTGATGCAATTATTGAAGTCAGTTAAAATAAGTAATGAGTAATAAGTAATAAGTAATAAGTCTAACTCCTAACTCATTACTCCTAACTCCTAACTCCTAACTCCTAACTCCTAACTCCTAACTCATTACTCCTAACTCCTAACTCCTAACTTATTACTCCTAACTCCTAACTCCTAACTCCTAACTCCTAACTCCTTAAAAAATAAATCAGTTTGTAGAGCAAGATATAACATTAAAATCCTCATCAAAGCTAATTAACTCTAAATTTTTGGGATTTTCTAGTAACTCTTGAGCTGCTAAAAAACCAGCAATAGTCCAAGTTTGAAATTTCCTCGCTTCTTTTCCAATTAACCGACCATTTTTAGCATCATAATATTCTGGCCATTCATCTTTAACAAGTCTTTGGGCTGCGATGTCTAAAGCTTTTTCTGCTAATTTTGTTCTTCCTGTTTTTTGAGCAGCAGCAGCCAATTCCCAGAGTAAAAAAGGCCAAGAACCTCCATTATGATAAGACCAAGGAATATTTTTAGGATCGGAACCTGTAATTAATTGCCAATCTCTACCTTCTACTGCGGGAAAACACAGTTTCATCGGCATACAACCCACTAAACTTTCCCAGCGTTGTTCAATTAATTCCATGATCGCTTGTGATTGTTCTTGGGAAGCAAGGGAAGCAATAATCGCCATCAAATTACCTTGAGCAAAAAAGCGAAAATCCATCAGTGCTGGGCCTAAATTTCCAGCAAAATAACCTCCATTTTCTGGCAACCATTGAATTAACCAATCGGGAATTGTATCGGGATAAATATTAAATTTATTGATGGCAGCTTCGCCAAATTCTTCAACTTTGTAACGATAGATTTCATTTAAGTGTTCGAGGTTTAACCAATAATATAATCGAATATGAAATGCTAAATGACCATTACGTTCGCTTACTGCCTTAACATAGGTATCATCTTCCCCATCAGCTATAAGTAATTCTCCTGCCGATCGCAATGCTGCGTAAAACAATGCTTGCAGATCCAACGGATGCCCATTAACTCCCATCCTTCTGTCAATCATAAACGATCCATCAGGAACTAATACGGTGGGGAACATCTCTAGGCGAGTAGTTAAAAATAAATCCATTATTAAACGGATTCCGTGTTGAAATTTGGGTTCATGAGCAAGAGCAATATCACCAGTAGCCTTAACATAAGCCCGCAACACAAACAACCACCAAAAGCCAGAATCAATGGGAGCTACCCTAGCGATCGCCTTTTCCCCAAAATCCGCTTCTAATGATTCTTTTCCATTTTTAGAGACTACTTTAAAGCTAGCAGGCATCAATCCTTGCCCTGCAACAAAGCAATCCATTTGCTTTTCGCGGCTTTGTAGTTCTAAAGTTACAATCAGAAAATTACGTACAATGTCCACTTTACCTTTCATCAGCAAAGCTATAGCTGACACGGCAAAGTCACGGGTAAAACACTGATCGTAATTGAGGGCTACAACTTCCTTATCTTTAGCTGCTAAAGTTCCTACAGGAACATCTTGATAAGAAATGATTGAATCTTCAAGGGCTTTCCAAGCTGCTTCTACAACTTTACTACGATCTATCATTTTATAAATATATTCTCCTGAAGCTATTTGTTATTTGATGAGATAACCCTGATAAGTCTTTCTAAATACAATAGATTAGTGTTATTGCGATCTTGACATCTTATTTAGTCAGGATAAAAATTAACAAACAAATTGTGAATATTACTCGCAATATAATCTTAGCATTACTAATTTTTTCGATGGCGATAGGATTTGTGACTGTAGAGGGGGGAGAGGGGGTAGAGAGGGTAGAGGGGGTAGAGGGGGTAGAGGGGGTAGAGGGGGTAGAGGGGGTAGAAAATAATTTTTTTCTTCTTGTTATTACCCGGCATAGTACGCGATGGTGAACTAAGCTGTTGTGCATTAAAAATGCACAATACTCTTGTCAAAATTATCAAGGTAATAAGTCAAAAGTAAAGAAAATTTGAAGCATTACTATCGAATAGAATAATATATAGGAATCTTACTTGAAAATTGAAAAAAATTCAGTATTTCGTAATTCTCTATCGTACTCTTGCCTAAGCGCAAGATTGCCTCTTGCCTACCTACACAAATAATTGTGGCTTCGCCACGCTGCGCCTTCCAAAAATCAAACCGGATTCCTATACAACTTAAATGCGTAGCAGCTTACCACTAGTATTCCTTTTCCAGCCGTTTTGACTGGTTCGTTTTTCCCGCAATAATGTAGAGACGTAGCATTGCTACGTCTGCGACAACCTTCACCACATTAATTCTGCTGGGTATATGGTAAACATATAAACGCTTTTTCTTCCCTACTCCCTACTCTCCATCTTCGGCAATTTTCGGTTGGTAGAGCAGTTGGCAATTTTACGCCACAGCACAAAAAAACGCTCTCAAGCTTTAATCTTCCCTATTTCTTCTCGATTACTTGCTAATTTAGCTAACAAGATGACCCTTGCAATCGTAGTGATAGAGACATAACATATCATGTCTCTATCAACTTTTTTTTTACGATGACAAAATGTTCGTATATTAAAGCAAGTAACACTATTTTTTGATTGTAAATTTTGAATTGATAAATGCGTATTCTACTATTGGAGGATGATAAAGTTTTATCAGATGTATTGGTGAAGTCTTTGACTCATCAAAACTACGTTGTAGATGCAGTTCATGATGGTGAAATTGGCTGGGAGTATGCTCGAGATGGGAATTACGAACTGATCCTCATAGATGTAGGATTGCCCTTGCTCGATGGAATTACTTTATGCCAGCGATTGCGTAACTATGGTTGTTCTACACCCATTTTACTAATGACCGCAAAAAATGCGATCGCCGATCGAATTCGCGGGTTAGATGCTGGTGCTGATGATTACTTAACCAAACCTTTGGATTTAGGTGAATTCCAGGCAAGAGTCCGCGCTCTATTGCGACGAGGAGATGTTATACCAAATACTATTTTGTCTGTAGGTGAATTATCTTTAGACCCCACCAATGCTCAGGTTAAATACGGTAAAAAAGAGTTAAAATTAACACCCAAAGAATACAACTTATTAGAATTATTTTTACGAAATCCTTCGCGGGTTTACAGTCGTACACAAATTGTCGATCATCTTTGGAATTTTGACGATCCACCTTTGGAAGAAAGCGTCAAAGCACATATTAAGGGATTGCGGCAAAAGCTGAAGAAAGTGGGTGCTGTTGATTGGATTGAGAATATTTATGGTTTGGGATACCGTCTCAATCCCAGAGTAAATGTGCCATCTCAACCCCAAGTAACAGATTCTGTTGAGCAACAATATAACGATGGTGTTGATAAAATATGGCAACAATATCAAGATATCATGGTTAAAAGAATGGGGGTTTTGCAAACAGCCGCTACCGCAGTGCAAACCGGGAAGCTGACTGAGGAAGTGCAACAGTCTGCAGCGAAGGAAGCTCATAAACTTGCGGGGGTTTTGGGGATGTTTGGCAGAGAAGCTGGAACTCAATTGGCAAGGGAAATTGAGGAATTACTTTTAGAAAAAGATACTTTGAATCGTCAAGAATTACCGTGTTTGGTACAAGAGTTAGATGAAATTTTAGCTTTATCGGTAAGTGATACTTCTTCCACAACAGATACAGCACGGTTACTATTAATTGATTCCAATTTGCAACTTGGTGTGGAATTGCAGCAACTAGCAGCAAGTCAAGGAATGAGTTGGTATCAGGTAAAAAATATTCGGTTAGCCCAAGAGTGGTTGCAAAGCCATTTACCGGATTTAGTTGTATTAAGCGTAAATAAAGTAATAAAACCCTCAGATTTGGCACTCATCGATAATTTAGCAGCACGCACTCCTGCAATTCCTGTAATAGCGATCGCACAATCGGATAATTTAGGCTCTCGCGTGAGTGTAGCAAGGGCTGGCGGATGTGTTTTTTTGGTTAAGCCTGTAAGTGCCACTCAAATATGGGATGTAACTTGTCAATTACTACAGCGCGATAGAGGCAGCAAAGCTGAAGGCAATCTTGCCACTAAGGTGTTAGTGGTAGATGACGATCCAATGTTTTTATCAGCTTTGCGTCAGTTATTGGAGCCTTGGGGAATCAAATTCATGAGTTTGGATAATCCAAGACGTTTTTGGGAAGTATTAGAATCAGTAAATCCTGATTTATTAATATTAGATGTAGAAATGCCAGAAATTGGGGGTATCGAACTTTGTCAAGCAGTTCGTACAGAGTCAAAATGGCAAAGTTTACCGATATTATTTCTGACTTCTCATCGTGACGGAGAAACAATTGCAAAAATCTTTGCTGCTGGAGCAGATGATTATGTAACTAAGCCAGTTGTGGGAGCAGAATTATTAACTAGGATTACAAATCGCTTAGAAAGGAACCGTTTGTTAAAGACTATTTCCACAAAAGATTCGCAGACGGGGATTAGTAATTATACAGAGTCAAAAATAAATTTAGATCGGTTGTTGAGTCAAGCTCAAGAGAATAATACTTCTGTGTGTCTGGTAATTTTAAGTTTAGTAGAATTAGGTAAACTTAACTTTATGTACGGTCATAATATAGTTAATCAAGTATTACAAAGATGGGGAAGATTAATCAAAAAAGTATTTCGCGGTGGTGAAGTATTAGGATATTGGGGAAATGGAGAGTTTATGGTGGGGATACCTCGGTTGAACAAAATACAAGCTGACGATCGTGTTAGTGAAATTCTCGCTATCCTCCGACAACAGATATTTACGGCATCTGATGGAAGTCGGTTTCAAGTAGCTTGTAATTGCGAACTTGCAGAATATCCCGCTGATGGGAAAACCGTGCATTTTCTATATCAAGCTTTAAAAACTGAAAGTAAAGAAATAAATACTAAAATCTAGCAGAAATATTTATAAAATAGGGAATAGGGAATAGGGAATAGGGAATAGGGAATAGGGAATAGGGAATAGGGAATAGGGAATAGGGAATAGGAAAAAATTTTTATTCAAACATTTTATTTTTTTGAGCGAGGTTCTATATTTTTTTGAGAAAGATTAAGTATACTATGTACTGAATAAACATAAAATAAAAAATAAAAAACATTATGACTGCGAATTACTAAATTGTAAATCTTGCATATTGAATTCAATGAATAATGAAGTTTTACATGAAGAAAATAAACTAGATCGCCTTTTGAGTCGCAACAATGCTTTGTTAAAAGTACAAGAAGATGTGGCTGTTGATGGTATTTTGATTGTAGATGAAGATCGGCAAATTGTTTCTTATAATCAGTATTTTTGTAAGTTATGGCAAATACCAGAAGATATTATTAGCGAACTTAACTCGTCAAAATTACTAGACTATTTATTAAATCAACTACAATCACCAGAATCGTTTATTAAAAAGATAAATTATCTATACGAACATCCTGAAGAAATCAGTCGGGATGAAATTTATTTTAAAGATGGACGGATTTTTGACTGTTATTCTAGTCCAATTCAATCAAATACAGTAGAATATTACGGTAGGATTTGGTATTTTCGAGATGTTACCGAAAGTCGCCGAATTGAAATTGCACTACGATTAGTTTTAGAAGGAACTACAACACAAGTTGGAAGCGATTTTTTTCATTCTTCCGTTCGCTCTTTAGCAACTATTCTCGGAATGCGTTATGCTCTCATTGCCGAATTTGTTTCCGATTCAAGGGATAAATTTAGAACTTTAGCTTTTTGGACAGGAGAAGAATTTGGTGAAAATTTTGAATATGATTTAGCATCTACACCTTGCGAACAATTAATGAATGGTGAAATGGCTCGGTATAGCCACTCCGTTCAATCTTTTTTTCCTCAATTTCCATATTCAATTTGTTTTGAAGCACAAAGTTATATAGGTATTCCTTTAATAGATAAAAGTGGAAAAATTATCGGTTTAATGGCAGCATTAGACACAAAAATATTACCAGATAATACAGAAACAGAAGTATCAATATTAAAAATTTTTGCGGCAAGAGCCGGAGCGGAATTAGAAAGAATAAATTTAAAATCAGCTTTATTAAAAAAACTTGAACGAGATAATTTATTAAATGAAATTACCCAGAAAATTCGTAATAGTTTAGATAGTCAACAAATTTTTCAAACTACAGTTAATCAAGTTGGTAAAATATTTAAAGTTAGTCGCTGTCACATTCATACTTATATTAACTCTCCCCAACCTCAAGTACCTTTAGTCGCTGAATATCGATTATCAAATTATTCTTCAATGTTGGGAATAAATATTCCAATCAATGGTAATCCTCACGCGCAAAAAATTTTAGCACGAGATGCAGTTTACTCAGTTTCAGATGTTTCTCAAGAACCGCTATTACAGCCAATTCAAGATATTTGTAGCCAGTTGGAAGTTAAATCAATATTAGCAGTAAAAACATCTTATCAAGGAGTTGCGAATGGAGTAATAGTTTTACATCAATGCAATAATATTCGTTATTGGACAAAAGACGAAATAGAACTTTTAGAAGCAGTTGCAGCACAAGTAGGTATTGCATTAGCTCAAGCAAAACATTTGGAACAAGAAACAGAAAACGCCAGACTATTACAAATCGCAAAAAATCAAGCCGAGACTGCCAACCAAGCCAAAAGTAGATTTCTTGCCAATATGAGCCATGAATTGCTAACTCCTCTAAATGCAATTATTGGCTTTTCAGAATTAATGCAACAAAATTCAGCACTGAATACTCAACAACAAGAATATTTGAAAATTATTAACCGTAGTGGTGAATCTCTATTAAATTTAATTAATGATGTCCTAGAAATTACAAAAATCGAAGCTGGACAAACTACATTAAATTTAGCCCCTTTTGATTTACACAGTTTATTGCAAACTTTATGGTCAAATTTTCAATCTCAAGCTCAAGTCAAACATTTATCGCTTCAATTTGATTTAGCCTCAGATTTACCACAGTATATTATCAGTGATGAAAATAAACTCCGCCAAGTTTTATCTAATGTACTAAGTAATGCCATTAAATTTACCAATTCTGGAAAAGTAACCTTAACAGTTACCGCTCAAAGAAACAAGCAAGTATTTTCTACCCCCTCTCCCTTTTCTCCCTCCCTTTCCCTCACCTTCAAGGTAGAAGACACTGGATATGGTATCCCTGCAAAAGAAATGGACAAACTATTCCAGCCTTTTGTTCAAACAACCTGCGGCTACCAAGCTGGAAATGGAAGTGGCTTGGGATTAGCAATTAGCCATGAATTTGTACAGTTGATGGGAGGAGATTTAGAAGTAAACAGTATTGAGGGTAATGGTACTATTGTTCGCTTTAAAATCATGGTGAATTTACTAAAGTCTAGTGAAAATCGCCGAGCTGCAACTCCAACACCAAGGCTTTATTTATCAGAAGATTTACAATCCGAGACATTGACGGGCACCCTGCCAAGCCAACACCTTAAAATTATGCCCTGTGAATGGATTGCCAAGCTAAATCAAGCTGCAATTGAAGTCGATGCCGATACAGTTTTTCAACTTATTGAACAAATTCCCGATAGACACCAAAACCTAATCGATAAGCTGACAAAATTGACCAGAAACTATGACTTTGATGCAATTATTGGATTAAGTAGAGGGAATTGAAAATGTTTGAATCTGCAACCAACAAAGCTGCATCAGATATTTTAGTTATTGACGACACCCCAGAAAACTTGGCATTACTCTCGCAAATACTGAAAGATAAAGGATATAAAGTTCGTAGTGTAACCAAAGCTTCTACAGGTTTGCGGGGTGCTAAAGCCGCACCTCCCGATTTAATTTTGCTCGATGTCAAAATGCCAGAAATGAACGGATATGAAGTTTGTCAACATTTGAAAGCAGACAAATCTACCCGCGATATTCCCGTAATTTTTATTAGCGCATTGGGAGATGTGTTAGATAAAGTTAAAGCCTTTGAAGTTGGCGGTGTCGATTATATTACCAAGCCCTTGCAAGTAGAAGAAGTTTTAGCTCGCATAAAAACACATTTAACAATTCGGCAACTACAACAACAACTTCAAACCCAAAATAGACAACTACAGCAGGAAATAGTCGAACGAACTTCAGCTGAAGAAAAATTTGCGAAAGCGTTTCGTTTAAGTCCAAATCCTATTATTATTGCAACACTTAAGGATAATCGCTTTATTGATATCAACCACAGTTTTTTGGAGATGAGCGGCTATTCTCAAGCAGAAGTTATTGGAAAATCCACGAAGGAATTTAATCTTTGGGTAAATCCACAAATCTATGATGCTTCTGTCAAAATTTTATTACAAAATACTTCGTTGCACAATCAAGAGTGTCAAATTCGCACCAAACAAGGAAAAATAAAAACAGTTTTACTTTCTATAGAATTAATCGAACTTAACGGTATTACTTCTACTTTAAATATTATTAACGATATTACCGAACGCAAGCGTTTAGAAGATGAATTTATTTCTTTAGTAAGTCATGAATTACGTACACCAATGAATTCAATTATCGGCGCATTAGACCTTTTAAATACTCAAAAATTAGGAACTTTAACTGAAAAAGGACAGCAAATTATTAATATTGCTATAAATAACACCGAACGTCTCATCCGCTTGGTAAACGATATTCTCGATTTAGAAAGAATTAAATCGGGTAAAATAACCATGCAACCTTCAAAATGTAACGCCGCCGAATTACTAATTCAAGCAGCACAAACAATGCAAGCAATGGCATCTTCAGCCCAAATTAATTTAAATGTAGAACCCACAGCAGTGGAAATTATTGTAGATTCAGATCGAATTTTGCAAGCCTTAACTAACCTACTTAGTAATGCGATCAAATTTTCAGAAGCTGGTAAAACAGTATGTTTGCGCAGTCAGATAAATTCGCCTTATTTGCAAATAGAAATCGAAGATAAAGGAAGAGGAATTCCCCCCGACAAACTACAGTTAATCTTTGAACGTTTCCAACAAGTAGACGCTTCCGACTCCCGTAGCAAAGGCGGTACCGGGTTAGGGTTACCTATTTGTCGTAATATCATCGAACAACATAATGGGCGAATTTGGGTAGAAAGTACCTTTGGTGAA
The DNA here is from genome assembly GCA_039200565.1 of Cyanobacteria bacterium P01_D01_bin.50. Classification (GTDB taxonomy): domain Bacteria; phylum Cyanobacteriota; class Cyanobacteriia; order Cyanobacteriales; family Nostocaceae; genus Rivularia. Next base: position 11,853 of record JBCCSG010000162.1, read on the forward strand.
GGAAGTACTTTTTATATTCATTTACCTTTGGTTGATGGTTGTTAAGTAAGTAGGCGCAAAAAAACATAACTATGTTAAAAAAAGTAAATTAACCTCAAACCTTTATAACTATTGCCTGTTGCCTATTGCCTTTTGCCTTCCCTCAACTATAATTTTTCTTGCTGACCTACTTAATTGATAATTGGTAGTTGTTACTTCTTACTTCTTACTTCTTACTTCTTACTTCTTACTTCTTACTTGGTAATTGACTTATGAGTAAATGCATTTTAGTAGTTGATGATGAAGAAGATGTTAGGGCACTTATTCAACTAGGCTTAGAGATGCAAGCAGGTTGGAAAGTGATTAATGCTAGTTCTGGAGAAGAAGCGATCGCGATCGCCGCTAGTCAGCAACCAGACGTAATTTTATTGGATTTGATGATGCCGAATATGGATGGTAGAACAACCCTACAAAGATTAAAAAATGACCCCAAAACTCAGAAAATACCCGTAATTATGATGACTGCTAAAGGTAAATCTTCCGTTGAAGAAAGCTTTGCAAATGTGGATGTGGCTGCGATATTCACTAAACCCCTGCGCCCTTTGAATCTTGCAGGGGATATAAGTGAAGTATTAAGTTAAGTAGAATTTAACTATTTAGCGAATTTTTCAATTCATCAATCGTCTAACTTTTTCGAGTACATTTTTTCTGAATCTTTCCACAGACAAATGCATACGCCTTTGTGATAGATTTCGTCGGTTTCGCAATCAACCACAGTACCGCTGAAAAATGCTTGCCCAAGGCAACCGTTATAACCAGTTGTCTCTGCTGCTATAACATCGGCTTTAGCCGTCGCTTCCACAATGTTGTTAGCTCGTACGGTAAATTCCGTTTTGTTGAAGTTTTTAAAATAATAAATTTTCATGGTTTTTTTCTATTATGGTTGAAGCTTACGCAATTGACCGCTTTTTATTGTAGGGTGGTTGTACGCTGACTGATTCAGAATGAGACAATGAATGTACGGCACCAACCAGAGTTGTGACAATTGCATAAATCCTGTTATATTTGAAAAACTACGCGGAAGTCAAAAGTAAAAAGTCAAAAGTAAACAAAATTTGAGCCATCACTATCGAATCGAATAATATACAACTTAGATGCGTAGCAACTTATCTATCTCCATAAATCGAAATCTTGTAATGATCATTTTGTTAAAATGACTTGAAAAGGAAATAATTTCAACCTGTCGTCATGCACCAACGGTAAATTCTCATGGGAGCAAGCCTGTAGGGTTTATGAAGGTTAAAGTAATTTATTAAACCTAAGGAAATAATTTCAACCTGCCGTCACGCACCAACGGTAAATTCTGGTTATCACAAGTTTAGCTTGTAGGGTGTGTGACGCTTAAAGTAATTTATTAAACAAATAATTAGAACCTGCCCTCACGCAACAACGGTAAATTCTGGTTATCACAAGTTTAGCTTGTAGGGTGTGTGAGGGTTAAAGTAATCTATTAAACCTAAGGAAATAATTTCAACCTGCCGTCACGCACCAACGGTAAATTCTGGTTATCACAAGTTTAGCTTGTAGGGTGTTATGATAATGAGTTTACACAAACCATATAGAAACCTATTAGACAAAGGCGCTTTACTTGGATTCGATGACTTAGGCACTCGAATAATGATGTAATTTTGATCTGGTAACGGGATAATCTTGATTTTTTTGGTGGCACTGAGTACACCAAAGTAAGTTAGGAGATAAATTATGCGATTTACTATATCAGGAGATGCTAATAAGCGCTTTATTAAAGATTTAGCTAAACGTTTGGATATGACTCCAAAAGAAGCGCTAGATTATTTGATTACGCAATGTAGACTCAATGGATTTTCCCAGGAATTACACAATAAAGATTACAATACTTCCATACTGAGGGAGGTGCAGCCATCACAGAGTTTTTATAAAGAAATGGCCACATCTGAATTTGAAATTGAAATAGATCCCATGATAAAACGCATGGCTAGTTTAATTGAGGATTTTTAAGATGCTCTGCCTTGCCGGATTTTGCACACGGGTGCATCTACGCCACAAAAATTAAACGAAGGTTTGAGCGGAAGAGCCGAAGTTGGAAGAAGTTTGGAATTGGGATGGGGTATAATGCCCAACCCATTCACGCCTTCGGCGTGGGAATTAAACCCACATATTTAAGTTAAATAAATGTCTTAATTTGATTTAATATTTAGTTTGTTGGATTTTGTTCCTCAACCCAACCTACGAACTACGAACTACGAACTTTTTATCCCCCCCAATAGTTTTTATTTATCACAATATCCGATGGTGCCCTGCGGCATGATATTTATTCATAACTTCGTATCAAAATTATTAAAGCCGCAGGGCACCCTACATACAAACTTAGAAGATTTACATTCTACCTAACATAACATTTGCCATGCGAGTACGAAGAGATTTCGCTTCATTTCCATCTTGAAGCCAATAAGCACTAGTCGCAACTACATAAGATGAACCGTTCGGATATCTCGAACACTGAATAAAGCCTGCTGTTGATGCTGTTTGGACAATTATGAAATATACATTACCATCACCGACTGGTTTCTGACGGCTATTAAAAAACAAATTAGCCGCTTTATTAGCTCTATTTATACAAGTCTCAAAACTAACTGGTATAGCGTTTGAATTTACATACATACTAGGAGTATTATTAGCTAACACTTTTCCCTGGTACATTGCCAAATAAACGGATATTCCTAACATTAATCGAGCAAATGCTTTAGGGAAAAATCGCATAATTCTCATCTTATAGATATGTTTACAGATGTATGTGAACAAGAAATATAGTAATTGTAGGTTGGGTTAGACGATGACGATAATTTAAAGTTTAATTGCCGAATTTATATAGCGTCGTAACCCAACATCTTGCAGGTATATCCATAACAGTGGTGTTGGGTTACGACACCATAGGTAAAGATATTCGTAA
>JBCCSG010000163.1:0-14794 GCA_039200565.1 Cyanobacteria bacterium P01_D01_bin.50
GAACATATAAATCTTTAATACGCCACTTCAGATAGCCATTAATCCATTTTACTAAACTGTTTTGTAAAGAATCACCCGGATTGACTTTAAATTTTTCAATACTCCGACAAACCCATTCCCATGTTTTATTTAAAGCTTCTAAGTAGTCTGGATGCCGGTCTTTTTTTATACCAGGTAGTTGTTGAACAATCATCAGCAACTTATTTAAAGCTTTTTGCCTTTCTGGGGTACCTTCTTCGTAAAGACACACTTCCTCTATCAGTTTTTGAAGTTGTTCATCCACTCCTCGTATTCTCCCAAACATGAAGATTTATTCTAAGAAAAGCAAGCTAATAAGCTGTATCCTACCTGAAACATCAATAGATCAATTGTTGTATAAATTACTTTGATAATTCCGTTTTCGGTAATTTTATTTCTTAAAAAGATACTAAGTTTATATTAGTATGCTTAAACTGAGCTATGGTTAAGGAAAGGTTAAAGAGTTAGGAGTTGGGAGTTAGGAGTTAGGAGTAATAAAATTTTACGTTCGACTATACAATAAGTAATTAGCCGGAATTGATATCAAAGCGAAACTGGGCAATAGTCGCCATTATATTAAAATGGACTCAAAGATGCTTAATAATATTTTGATGCGTGTTAGTGGTGAAATTGAAGAAATAAAGTGAGTAAGTAAATGGGCAAAAATAAATCTCAGTATGTAACAAAATGTAACTTAGCTTTAAATTCTTACTACTACCCCCTATTCCCTTTTCCTAATTACTATTTTCAACGCCAACCTACTTAGGAATTGTAGGGAACAGAATTTTGGCGTTGCTGAATCAAAGTATGAATGAGTCTCACATCGCAGGCAAAGTCAAAAATGTTGCTTAATTATGCCGGAAATGCAAGATATACTCAGATTCAGCAACGCCTACTTAGGCTCTTGTGTGAGCAGATATAATTTTGGCTTCTCCAAGTAGTTGTGAAGCTTTTTTTGCTGACTACATCCGTGATAAAGCAATTATTTTAGAACGTTTATCAGGATTTAAACCTTCTAGTTCATCCATATGCAGCCATCCCTCTTTTACTAAGCTGGCGAAAACAAAGACGAGAGAGGAATACCTGTAGTCATACTTTCCGTCGATTTCATGTCTTCTGGCACTCAAAAAGTCATGCAGAAGCCATAGATTATCAAGAGAGGTAATCCGCGAGGCTTGTTGCTGAACGTCTTTTATCAAAGTTCTTATTTCTCGCTCATAAGCATTATCAAAGGCTTGACGAGCTATTGTTTTCTCCGTTTGAGACCATTCTGTTTCAGTCACTTGTATCATTAAGACAAAATTTTCAAAAACTTATTTTAGTACAAACAACAGGGACGGAACGAGTTTAAAGTTCCGTCCCCAATTGAATTTGAATTTCTGCTGATTTCTAACGAACTAAGTTTAGTAGTTCTTTAGGAGATGCCAGCAAATCTATGGCAACAAAGAAAATCTTATTCTCAGGATTAAGTAAAAATCTCCAAGCTATATTCATGCCGACATTTCCTCCAAACCAAGGAGTTTGAACTTTACCCGTGACTTTTACCTGGGTATAACCATCATCAGCAGGTTCAGAAACTCCACGCTCTGGTAATAACTTTAGATTTTGACATTCTTCTTTAAAAAACCGCAAAACACCCTCAGTTCCGATAATTGGTTTTTGGAAAGGAGGTTGTAAAGCGCCATCAGGAGCAAACAGTTTTATTAACTCATCAAAATCATTAGCATTTAACAGGTTCATATAACTGGTAACAGTCGCATTACTTACGCCCTCAATTGTGACTTGAGTTCGTTGTGACATTTCTTTGGGGGGAACAACAGGTTCGCTAACTCTGCTAAAGTTGCCCAATTGAGCAGAGTCAAAACCCATATCTACCACAGCATTACGCAAGACTGTAATCTGCTGACCTGATTCTAATTCTTGAATTGCTACTAGTACCGCGTTTGCATTAGCTGAAAGCTTGTAACCTTCAGGAATGGGAGCAACAATATCTTGCTCCATCCATTCTCCAAGCCGATACCAAAAACCAAGCTTAATATTAGGAGTCCATGTTGCATAGGTGCGGCAAATTGGTGTGTCAGTACGATTCGCTAAATCGCACATTACCTGGGATTGTTGTTTAAAGTCCAGAGAGCGAATCTCAGAAAGTGTATTTTCAGCAAATTGCATATTAGCAGCCCCAGGAGCTGCAACTGTAATTGTTTTGCCCATTTCAAGGTAAGCAAACCAGATTAATGCTAGTCTATCTTCCGCTTTGAGCTGATTAAATCGAGCAATTATTGCTGGAACGGCATCCGCAGACAAGGTACTTGGGAAAATACCACGAGCTGAATCGATAGTAAATGGCATAGGTTTAGCTCCCTGGAATTAACTGACGCTTAAAAAACGTTACAAAACTATATTAACTTTAATTAATAAAAATTAACTTATTTTACATTTTCTTAATTTGAAGAGCATGTTGAGCTATAAGTTTTTCTCATTGAAGGTATGATATGATGTCCGCTTAAATAGTTGTCATTATTCACTGCGCGATAGCGAAGTGAAGTAATCCCAAAGTCTTGCGATTGCGTCGTTCCACTCCGTTCCACTCGCAATGACATATCGTAACTGATTTACCGGACATGATATCAGAGAAGAACGGGAGCAACTGATATTCTTATCAGATGTAAGAAATTATGAATCTTTGTTTCATGTCATGTCCGGTTAAACTAGCATTCTGTGGGGCTGGTAATGGGTAATAAGCACCTTCTTTCACCTTTGGACTATATAGTAAGTAATTAGTCGGACTTGATATCATACCGAAATCGAAATACACTAATATGTTTGTTCAAACCGCTTTAGCAAGCAGTACGCTACGCGAGAAATTCATGTAGTGTACTTACGTGACTTTTGCGAGACATCGGTGGCAACTTTCATACATATCATGCATTTAATTAAGTATTTATACATAAGCTCATTGTATAGATTGCGCTCATCAATTATCAACTACCTCTTCACTCAGGAGCCCTTCCAAAAAATCCAACAATCCATCGACATCGCGCTCTACTTGTTCAAAACAAACAGGTGGTGGGGTTTCTGGTTCAAAATAAACTAATTTTATTTGTTCTTTACCGATACCTATCATTAAAACTTCTGATTCGGGTTGATGATTCTCTACTAATCCCAAAATTTCTTGAAGTTTATTATCAACGCGATCGTTAAACTTCTCAATTGCTTCTAAGGGGCAATATACGAAATGGGGCTTTGGTTGTAAATTGATACCGATAGTACCCTTACTATTACCATTTTGCAGCCAAAGTCCCCATGAAAGAGCTGCTAATTCTTGCTTATAGGCTTTCACAAATTTATCCAGCTTATGCAACCATTTTGGTTGGGGTGTTTCGGGTTGGGTGCTAGCAAACATAATTGCATCTTCTCATGGGGCAGTTTAAATAATCATCTCACATTTATGATGTAACAGCGAATAATGTCATACATTAAACACCGATAACTGTTCACTGTTTACCGCTGACTGTTGACTGTTCACTATTGACTGTTGAGTGTTCACTGTTGACTGGTAAAAAATGCGCTTTCATTCTAATTAACAAAAACGTGATGGGAATGCTAAAAACTAAACCAATAACAATCAAAAATATCCATATATTTTGCCATGCTAAAATGCCTTCAAATCCTGCTATATCGAAAAAGAAGCGATTATTTGCAATTAATTGAGGAGTTGATTTGTCTTTGGGAAACTCAAATAAGAATTCATAATATGGATAATGGTCGTTACTAACTTGTCCGCCTTTAACTGCTATAAATAATAATGATTGCTGATTTTTATCTTCTGCTTCAACTACTATACCTTTAAGGGATTTTCCATCACTTATAGAATATAAATCATGGTTCGCTGAATCTGATATCAGTTCACCATTGTATTCCGGTTCCCCTTTATATAAAAGTTCTGTTGATTCTAGATAATTATATAAATTATTTAACTTGTCTAGAGAAATATAAGGAGTATTTTTTGGTAGCTTTCCTTTTTCGTTCTTAGATAAAAGAATACGATTGTAATTGCAATATTCTGTATCGCATTGTTCACTGTAGCAACCTGTTTCTCGATTGGGACTACCTGATTGTATTTCTTTTATACAGGATTCTGAAGTATTAATTTTAAAAATCCTGCTTCCATCATTTCTTTTTATACTAGAAACGGGAGTAATGGAACGGATTTTCGACCATTGTTCAACTTGTTTTGGTAATCCAGGAGGGTTGAAATAATATCCCCAATAAGACTTAGAAATAGAGATAGAAGCTAAAAATCCAAGGAAAACAATACCACTATTAGTAAGTAAAAATGTCAGTATAATCCAAAAAGGTTTTGGATGAGAATTATTCTTCATCAGTAGAAATAACGATATAACTCAAAACACTGTTATAACTACTAATAGTGTTTCAATCAAGTTGCGTTATCAGATTTTAACTCAGTTGCTCCCTTCTGGTATGTACGGCTACATATCAATCTGATAATTGTTCGCTGTTAAGTAGGTTGGCGTTGAAAATAGTAATTGGGGGAAGTGAGTAGTGAATAGTGATGGGGTGAGTAGTAACAAGGTTTTGGAGTAAGTTTACATTTTGTAATATAGTTGGGTTTATTTCTACCGACTTACTTAATTGTTAACTGATTTTAACCCAGATTGTACGCGCCATAGACTGGCATAAATTGCGTTTTGTTCTAACAATTCTTCATGAGTACCCGATTCTACGATTTCGCCGTATTCTAGAACATATATGCGGTCAGAATTGCGAATGGTGGAAAGACGATGGGCGATCGCAATAGTAGTTCTATCTACGGTGATTCGTTCTAAAGATCGAGCGATCGCTGCTTCGGTTTCATTATCCACTGCTGAGGTTGCTTCATCTAGTATCAATATTGGCGGATTTTTCAACACTGCGCGCGCGATCGCAATTCTTTGTCTTTGCCCCCCGGATAATTTTTGTCCGCGTTCGCCGACTATTGTCTGATAACCTTGGGGTAGTTGCATGATAAATTCATGGGCTTCTGCAACTTTAGCCGCTTCGATGATTTGTTTATCGTTAGCATCAAAGCTACCATAGGCGATATTCTCGGCTACCGTACCGTGAAATAAAAATACATCTTGACTTACTAAACCGATGCAGCGGCGTAAATCTTGAAGATTTATGCTTTGTAAGCTAAGATTATCGACGGTAATTGTTCCGGAAGTGATTTCGTAAAATCGCAGCAATAATTTAACTAAAGTGCTTTTACCCGAACCTGTAGAACCGACGATGGCAATAGTTTGACCTGCGGGTATTCCTAAGGATAGATTTTTAATTACTGGTTGTCTATTAGTATAGGCAAAAGTAACATTATTGAAAGAGATCTCACCGCGTACCTTTTCAAAGGGTAAATTCACATCTCCCGGATGAATGGTGATGGGAGTATCTAATAAACTCATCACGCGATTGGTAGAAGCCATAGCCCGTTGATATAAATCAAAGGTTTGTCCTAATCGAGTTAAAGGCCAAAGTAATCTTTGAGTTAAAAATATTAAAACGCTGTAAGTACCTACAGATATATTACCATCAACTGCGGACATGCCGCCGAATAGTAACAGCGCCGTGAACCCCATTAAAATTAACATTCTAATTAAGGGTACAAAGGCAGCAGAAAGTTTAATTGCTTTACTATTACTGCGACGATAGGCTTCACTTTCTGCTGTTAAACGTCTGCTTTCATAATCTTCGGCGGTGAAACTTTTGATAGTAGTAATACCGCTTAAATTATTGGATAAACGGGAATTAAGAAAACTCAGTTTTTCCCGTACATCAGCATAGCGGGGTTCGAGTAAATCTTGATAAGCGAATGTTCCCCAAAGAATAAACGGAATGGGTAGCATGGTCATCCACGCCACGTTTGGAGCTAAAATGAAGAATGCACCACCCAGAATTATTATAGTTGTGGCAGTTTGTAGTAGATCGTTAGCTCCCACATCCAAGAAGCGCTCCAATTGGTTGATATCATCGCTGAGGATAGACATCAAACCGCCAGTACTGCTTTCTTCAAAATAAGCCAATTCTAGATTTTGTAGATGTTTATAGGCATCCAAGCGCAAATCATGCTGAATGCTCTGGGCCAAATTACGCCATAATGTTTCCAAAGTGTATTCAAAAACCGACTCTAATACCCAAATAACAACTGTGAGGAAGGAAAGTATTAAAAATTGCCAAAAAATATCTTTGATTCCCCAACTGGCAATGATAGAATCTTGCTGCTTGACAACAACATCCACAGCTAAGCCAATTAAAACTGGAGGTGCCAAGTCAAATAGCTTATTGAGAATAGAACAAACAACTGCCAACCAGATTTTTTGGCGATAATCATATCCGTAGTCAAGCAAGCGTTTCAGCGGATGAGTTGAATCCTGACGCTGTTTTTGCAACCGATTCGATTTAAGTACTTGAGCCACAATTTTAGGTAAATGCGTGGAATTAATATTACCACGCTAGCAGTTAACAGTTAATAGTTATCAGTTAACAATTATAAGAAACGTAAGTTTCCCAACTGCAATAATCGAGGAAAAGTAAACCCGAAATAATCAAGAAAGATGATAGCTTGATAGTAGCATCCCCAGCCCGCCGAACATACCGCAATCTATAACATCAAAAGGAGTATTAAATTGAAAAGTCAACCATTAGGAAGTTGGCAAGCCGCAGTTGCAGGAGCTTTACTGTCAATACTTGTTATTGCCGGCCTTAATTCATTTGTGATTATTAATCCCGGGCAAGCTGGAGTTTTGAGTATATTAGGTAAAGCTCGAGATGGTGCTTTACTTGAAGGTATTCATTTCAAACCACCAGTGATTTCTAATGTGGATATATACGATGTCACAGTACAAAAATATGAAATACCCGCTCAAAGTTCTACCAAAGATTTGCAAGAATTGACAGCGAAATTTGCAATCAACTTTCGTATAGATTCCTCACAAGTTGTTGAAATTAGAAGAAAACAAGGAAGCTTAGAGAATATCGTCTCGAAAATTATTGCACCGCAAACTCAGGAATCTTTTAAAATCGCAGCAGCCAGAAGAACTGTAGAAGAAGCAATTACCAAAAGAAAAGAACTAAAGACTGATTTTGATGAAGCCCTAGGGGAACGTTTGGACAAGTATGGAGTCATCATATTAGATACTAGCGTCATTGACTTAACTTTCTCTCCCGAATTTGCCAAAGCCGTTGAAGAAAAACAAATAGCCGAGCAACGTTCCCAAAGAGCGGTTTATGTAGCAGCAGAAGCCGAGCAAGAAGCATTCGCTGAAATTAACCGTGCTAAAGGTAAAGCGGAAGCACAAAAACTCCTAGCTGAAACATTAAAAGCTCAAGGTGGACAATTGGTACTGCAAAAAGAAGCTATTGAAGCGTGGAGAAAAGGTGGATCTCAAATGCCAAGAGTTTTAGTAATGGGTTCCGATTCCAACAGTAGCGTGCCATTTTTGTTTAATTTGAGTAACATACAAGATTAATCTCAGCTGTAGATTTTTGGTAGAGTAGAGGCTCTACATCATACGCAGTAACCACCTAGTAGATTTATTTTAAGGCTTATGACGACGAGCAAACCCCAAACCCAAATTACGGTTAAAGAAGCCAAGAAAATATTGAGTAAATATGACTTCGTTGATATTGCAGCCAAACTGAAGCCATCCGAAAAAAAATCAGTCCGTAGGGCTTTGACTTTGCTTGCTAGTCTTTGCGATTATCAAATTTTGGGTATTTCTGCTGACACCACTGAAGAAGGAATAAAAGCGATGGAAAGTTATTCCAAAGCCTTGGGATATGAGCCTCCGAGTAATTTACCATTAATTGATGGTCCGGTTTATATCAAGTTAAATGGTAAAAATGGCTTGTGTTATATCGATTCCTATTTGGGACATCATCGTGGGGTTTTAGTTTCTTGTCAGTCTTCTACAGAAGGCGGGATGAATCATATGTACGGGCATTTACCTCTCGATTTATTTGATTAAAAAATATTGAGCATCGGGAATTGAGTTTGTAGGAGAGGTAAAACCGCCCTAAATCCATCGTCTTCCCGCTTTATTGTCGTTGGGTTACGCTTTGAGTTAATGTGACACCCGTTTTTGTTTATTTTAATAGCCGTAACGCACCATCGTTTGTTAGTGTGTTGCGGCTTTAAATATAAAATGCTTAATTTATGATTTAGAAAAAAACTGTACTGATTATAGTACCTAAGCTATCTTAGAACATGGTGCTTGCACCTTATAACAAAATCTAAAATCTAAAATTAAAATACTATGGGTGTTATTACACTACAATCTGTCAAAAAAGATTTTGGCATCAAGGAAATTCTTAAAGATGCTTCTTTTAGCTTGAATGCTGACGAGAAAGTTGGCTTAATTGGTACTAATGGTTCCGGTAAATCTACATTACTAAAAATGATTGCTGGCATGGAACCCATTGATGGTGGTGAAATTACTGTAAATTCCGGTGCTAAGGTTATATATTTACCGCAACAGCCAGATTTAGATGAAAGTCGCACGGTTTTAGAACAAATTTTTGCCGACAGTAGCGAGCAAATGAATTTGGTGCGCGAATATGAAGAAATTTCCGATAAATTAGCTAAAAATCCCCAAGATAATCAGTTATTATCCCGTTTGGGTGAAGTGACTTCTCGGATGGATATTATTGGCGCTTGGGAGGTAGAAACCAACGCTAAAATCATTCTTTCTCAATTAGGAATTACTGATTTTGATGCCAAAATTGGTACCTTATCTGGTGGTTATCGCAAGCGGATTGCTTTGGCGACGGCTTTGTTATCGGAGCCGGATTTATTATTGATGGATGAGCCGACAAACCATTTAGATGCTGATTCTGTGGAGTGGTTGCAAAGTTATTTGAATCGCAGAAATGGCGCTCTTTTATTAATAACTCACGATCGCTATTTTTTAGATAAAGTTACAAATCGGATTTTTGAAATCGATCGAGGTGACTTTTATACTTACTCTGGTAATTATTCTTATTATTTACAAAAGAAAGCCGAAGCCGAAGAATCCGCAGCTAGCACTCAGCGCAAATTTAAAGGAGTATTGCGGCGAGAATTAGAATGGTTAAAAAGAGGGCCAAAAGCCAGAAGTACTAAGCAGAAAGCTAGAATAGATAGAATACGAGAAATGCAATCCACTGAGTTTAAACAAGCTCAAGGAAAAGTCGAGATTTCTACTGCTAGTCGTCGCATTGGGAAGAAAGTTATTGAAGTTAATAATATCTCGAAATCTTACGGCGAACGCACTTTATTTAAAGATTTTACCTACGAATTTAGTCCAGAAGATAGAGTCGGAATTATTGGTGGAAATGGTGCGGGAAAATCCACTTTAATGAATATAATTACCGGCTCTGAGCAACCAGATACTGGTGAAGTTGATATTGGTGCTACTGTTTATATTGGTTATTTCGATCAGCATTCAGAAGAATTAATTGGTGCTACTAACGATTCCCAGCGCGTAATTGATTATATCAAAGAAGAAGGAGCAGAATTTATTGAAACTGCCGATGGAACTAGAATTAGTGCTTCTCAAATGTTGGAGAGGTTTTTATTTCCACCAAATCAGCAATATGCTCCCATTAGTAAACTTTCCGGTGGTGAAAAACGGCGTTTATTTTTATTACGGGTATTAATGAGTGCGCCGAATGTTTTAATTTTGGACGAGCCGACAAACGATTTAGATGTCCAAACTTTGGCGGTATTGGAAGATTATTTAGAAGATTTTAAAGGTTGTGTAATTGTAGTATCTCACGATCGATATTTTTTAGATCGGACTATTGATAAAATCTTTGCTTTTGAAGATACGACAATTCGGGAATTTCCCGGTAATTATTCGGTGTATCTCGATTTTAAGAGAGCCGAAGAAGCAAAAGAAAAGCAATTACAAGCGGAATTAGCCAAAAGTAAGCCTTATGTTCCGACGCAGAAGGTAGAAACTCAGGTTAAGAAAGAAGATAATAAGAAAAAGCGTCGTTTATCTAATTGGGAAAGGAAGGAATTTGAGCAGCTAGAAGAGAAAATTTCTCAATTAGAAGATGAGAAAACAGAAGCCGAGATGGCTTTAACAAAAGCTGCTGGAGATTATTCTAAAGTTCAAGAGCTTTATGAGAAGGTTGAGAAATTAAAGGAAGATATTGATAAATCTACAGAAAGGTGGATGGAATTAGCTGAGATTGATAGTTGAAAAGGGTATTGGCCTTTTTACATTCGTTTTTATAAAATATTCTCGGGTGCTAAGCGATCGCTTAGCACCATTTATATTGGTTTTGGTTATTAAATATCTCAGATTTCGATTTGATTACAAGCTATAATTTGGAACGGTAGAAGCAAATACAAATTCTGTTCATCGAAAATTGCCATTCTACACTCGATATTTATATCTTATAACTTATACAAGTAAGTAAGTCGGCACCAATAAACCGTGAGCTATATTACAAAATATAAACTGGCTCTAAAGCCTTGTTACTACTCACTATTCACTATTCACTAAGTTACTATTTTCAACACCAACCTACTTACTTAGAGGATATAGGATAAATATTTTCAAATAAAACATCAATTATGAATAATTACCGTGAAGTAAACTGGGGTGAAATAAAAAACAAGATAAAAGAAGCAAAAGAAAAATCCTCTCACTATTTTTACTTAGTTAACTACGGCTTAATAGAAATACCAACCGAGATTTTTAATCTAGAATCTTTACGCGAATTACATTTAACACATAACCGCATTAAAAATATTTCACCAAAAATATCTCAACTAACCAATCTACGCTGTTTAGATATGGAGTCTAATCAAATTGAGACTCTGCCTGAAAGTTTTGCTCAACTGACTAATCTCGATGAGATTTATTTGGAAAAAAATGGATTAGTCTCTATCCCTTCAATTATATTTAAACTTAAAAATTTGACTTGCTTAGATTTAAGCTTGAATAAAATACATCAGCTTCCAGAAGATATATCTCTCCTAAAAAATATAGAATTACTTAATTTAAGTGGAAATAAATTAGAAGAATTACCAGATGAACTTTTTGAATTAACTAATTTAAAATATCTTTTCTTAAATGATAATCAACTACAAGAAATTTCTAGCTCTATCTGTAAATTGACTAAATTGCAAGAAGTTGCTCTATATGGTAATCCAATCAAAAAGGTACCTGGTTGTATTTCTCAGATAACAGAGCTAGATTAATCTTTTTTATCGAAAAACTCCCCTAAAATCGAAAGGTTTGTCTTTCTTTCTAGCCCTCTTTATAAATCAGGTGAAGGGAAGTGGGTAAGGTTTATAATAGAGAGCCAGAGGAAGGCTCGCGCCAAAGCAATCAATTAAAAAGTACAGCAAACTAATAATAGTTTATCTACACAAGAAAAAGCTGTGGTAGAAAAATTGCGAGAAAAAATATTCAAAATGTAGAGACGTAGCACTGCTACGTCTCCCTAGATTTTCGATACAAATCGAAAATCTAGTCAAGGGCTCCCTGCCAAATAGTACAAGTATTAATCAACTATTGCTTATTCACAAAAAGCTGCGTGAAAAAATACGCACCTTGAGAATCCTTCGCCACACCAATACCAGTTACCTGATATTTACCTACCATATTTCGATTATGCCCTGGACTTTTCTTCCAACCATCAACAGCAACCTTTCCTGGTTTCTGATGCCCCTGATTATAAGCAACATTTTCTGCTACACGACTATAACTAATTAACTTAGAAATCTCTTTGTAGCGAGAGTTTGCACCACTATGTCCAAAAGGAACCTGATTATCTGCCATTTCTTTACTATGCTCTCTGGCGATCGCACTTATCTTACTGTTCAACTTTAGTGGTGGTAAGCCTTGGCTGCTACGGTATTGATTAATTTGTTGATGAACGGATTTCTCCATAGCAGCTACATCCGAGGCTGCATTTACAGGCTTTGAACTTAATGCAATCATAGAATCGGAAACACTATCAGAGTTGTTTGAAAGCTGGATGAATTCTGTACCACCCAATATTGCTGCTGTTGCTAAAACAACGGAGGCAAGGGTTGGGAACACTTTTGTCAAATTAGACTTTAGCCGAGTATTCTTCAACATTTCTATTTACTCCAAAAGACAACTGAATAAACTTTTACTTATAATTCCCTTCATCGAGAGAAAAATAACATTTGATTCCTCAATTTAGGTAAGTTTATTCACTATTTGGTAGAAGTATGAAATCTGAACTTATGCAATTCTGTTTACAAAATCACCCCGTCAACAGAATTTACCGCAAAAGTCAAGGGTTCCCATTAGATTTTTTTCTTCTAAAAAAATTCTTATGGATGCCCGTCAAGTTAATTTTTAACAGACTTTTGCGAACTTGTATGCGATTGTAGCTAATTTTTTTGCGGTTGTGGGTTATGAATTAATTAAGATGCCGTGATTTAAAATACCGATTAATTTATTACTGTGAACGAATATAAATGTAAAGGCATAGCACCACTACATTTCAATCCATTTCTATATCTCCACCAAATTTTTTGATCGAGGGGAATATATTTCCTAACTAATACAATTTCACCAAATTCTCTATACAAATAAAAAATACCGGGAGACGTTGCAACCTGCACGCCGTCTCTGCATTTACAGGTATAAAACGTAAAGATTTACAAATTGACGGTAGAAAATTAAAGCATTAGTCAGATGATATTTAATTAGGATTAATTACCTATCCGATAATTTCAAAATAGACCGAATTAAATTGATGACAAAACCCCTGAAACTACCACAAAAAATTATGCTACTTGGTTCGGGAGAACTAGGTAAAGAATTTGCGATCGCCGCTCAACGTTTAGGTAATTTTGTCATTGCTGTCGATCGTTACAAAGATGCTCCAGCAATGCAAGTTGCTGATTGTTGTGAAGTAATTTCGATGTTGAGTGCTGATGATTTAGAAGCTATTGTCAGCAAATATCAACCAAATTTTATCGTACCAGAAATTGAAGCAATTAGAACTGAAAAGCTAGCAGAATTTGAACAACGTGGTATTACTGTGATTCCTACGGCGATCGCAACAAACTATACAATGAATCGCGATCGAATCAGGGAATTAGCACATACTGAGTTAGGTATTCGGACTGCAAAATATGGCTATGCGTCATCTTTGGATGAGTTAATAGCTGTTAGCAATGAAATTGGTTTTCCTAACGTAGTTAAACCCGTGATGTCATCTTCGGGGAAAGGACAATCTATTATAAAAAATAAAGACGAGGTAGAAAAAGCTTGGAATTATGCTTTTTCTGGTTCTCGCGGTGACAGTCAAAGAGTAATTATTGAAGAATTTATCGACTTTGAAATTGAAATTACTTTATTGACTATTAAACAATGGAACGCTCCCACTATTTTCTGTTCTCCTATCGGTCATCGTCAAGAAAGAGGTGATTATCAAGAATCTTGGCAACCAGCAGGAATTCCCGAACAAATGACATTCAAAGCTCAAGAAATTGCGACAAAAGTCACCGATGCTTTGGGAGGTGCCGGAATTTTTGGTGTAGAGTTTTTTATCACAAAAGATGAAGTAATATTTTCCGAACTTTCACCTAGACCCCACGATACGGGAATGGTAACTTTAATATCGCAAAACTTGAATGAATTTGAACTACATTTACGAGCAATTTTAGGTTTACCAATTCCCAATATAGAACAATTTACACCTTCAGCGAGTGCGGTAATTTTAGCTAGTGGTAAATCTGATTCTATTAATTATACAGGTGTCGCCGAAGCACTCGCAGAAAAAGACGTAGATATAAAATTATTTGGTAAACCCACCGCTCATAAATATCGACGTATGGGAGTAGCTTTAGCTAAGGGTAATAATGTTCAAGAAGCGCGAGAAAAAGCGAAAGTTGCAGCCCGAAAAGTTAACATTGTTTGAGATAAGTAAAAATTTGATTTGGGTGGTTTGAATTTATATTAAATGCTCTTATGATGAGTACTTTATACTAATAAATGCAGTGTACCAATGAAAACTCAAGTGTCATTGATCGAATCCACTGAAAGTAAAGAACTTCTGTGCAATTCTCCCGAGCCACAACTCTATCAACTCAAAACTCAACTTTTGAGCAAAGGTAGAAGCGATCGCATTCTTGCCAAAACAGATTCGATGTCAGTGAGAATCAAGTGCTATGCTCAAGGGGGTGAAAATGTTCTACATGCCCATCCTGGTGAAGATCATACTTTTATTGTTCTAGCCGGTAGCGCTCGCTTCTTTGGTAAAGATGGTGAAATAGCCGAATTGAACAGAAATCAAGGGATTATGCTACCTCGGGGAAGCTTTTATAGGTTTCAAAGCTGTGGAGATGAACCTTTGGTTTTACTACGTGTAGGCGCAGAGAAAGAAAAGGTACCCGTTACCCGTGTTGGAGTTGAGGGTGAGTCTTTACCCGGTAAATCTAAAGCCAACAAACACGAAGATGGAGTACCCATTGAAGGGCTATTTTACGAATAAAAAATATAGATGTAATATTTCTTTATAAAGGATACAATTGCATGCTCCTTGTCAATCGAGGTTGATTGTCAGGGGTATTTTTTTTTGGAGTGTAGTCAATTATTATGTTGTCAACAATGTTGATTTTAGATAGCCAATCTTTTTTAAATGGATTGGATGTCAAAGCAATGCTTGGCTTAGGGCCAGTTAGTGTTGTAAGTTGGTTTGTCAGCACTGTAGCAGGGGGAGGTAGTTCCTTACTATTAATGCC
>JBCCSG010000164.1:0-14763 GCA_039200565.1 Cyanobacteria bacterium P01_D01_bin.50
ACCTTTTATGGTATACTGGCTTTCAAACAAATATATGATTTTCTTGGTTCGGAACCCTTGAGGTGTCGGCGTTTCGCGTCTCTCTCTCAGGCACTTGTTTATAGTACCCAGATAACTTATTCCTGTCAATACTTTTTTCAAAGTTTTTTGGAACTTTTTTATGCTGCATAGCTAAAAGTATTGCTGTGTAAGGGTTTTTGATTATAAAAAAAATTCCTCAATGGTTCTTCAGAGTAAGATTCTGCCTCCAAGAGCTTGGGATAAACTTTCAAAGTCAATCAAAAGCGATAGGAGATTCAATACTATTCAAGGAGAAGAATCGAAAAAAATCCCCTTGACGTTTCAAGTTTGAGCAACAATGGTTTATGCATTGTTGGCTAAAGGGAGAATAATTGTGAATTTTCAGTCTGTAATAGCCGTGCTGCATCAATTTTGGAGCGATCGCGGTTGTTTAATTGCTCAACCCTACGATATTGAGAAGGGAGCGGGAACTAAAAATCCGCATACTTTTTTGAGGGCTTTAGGACCAGAACCTTGGTCTGTGGCTTATGTTGAACCTTGTCGTCGCCCCACAGATGGGCGCTATGGAGAAAATCCAAACCGTTTTCAATACTATTATCAGTATCAAGTTCTGATAAAACCTTCGCCAGATAACATCCAAGAAATTTATTTGGATTCATTGAAGGCTTTGGGAATTTCTCCTCTTGAACACGATATTCGCTTTGTAGAAGATAACTGGGAAGATGCAACGGTAGGTGCTTGGGGTACTGGTTGGGAAGTTTGGCTTGATGGAATGGAAGTCACCCAGTTTACTTATTTCCAACAATGTGGGGGAATTGATTGCCGCCCGGTGTCAATTGAAATGACTTATGGCTTGGAACGATTGGTGATGTATCTCCAAGAGGTGGAAGCAATTACCAAAATTAATTGGACGGACACAATTAAATATGGAGATGTTCACCTTCAAGGAGAGATTGAGCAGTGTACTTACAATTTTGAAGCTTCAAATTCTCAAATGCTGCTAACACTATTTAATATGTATGAGGAAGAAGCTAAGCAATTAACCGGTAAAGGTTTAGTTTTACCGAGCTTGGACTACATCATGAAGTGTTCCCATACTTTTAATTTACTTGATGCAAGAGGTGTGATTGCAGTGACAGAAAGGACTCGCTACATTGGTAGAATTCGGCATTTAGCGAGGAAAGTAGCTCAACTTTATGTAGAACAACGAGAAAAATTAGGTTTTCCATTGTTAAACAAAGTCGCTGCATAAAGTGAGTGTTGTACCATTTCACCTTGGTGATACATATAATTAGAAACGTTGCAACGCAATGCCAAACTATATTTTTATTTGTATTAAGAATTTGGTGGAATGGTATCAGCCGCCTGAGTGCTCAATCCTCTGCCATAATTAGTCTTGAGAAAGAGAACACTAACTTATTCAATCAATGACAAATCTAATTGAAATACTAGAACCGATTGGTGCTTGGTTCCGCTCTTTTGGTTTACCCGAACCAATAATACATTGGGGACATACGCTGATGATGGGAATCGTAATCTTTGTTATGGGTACCTTCGTGGGTATAACAGGTTGGCAATCGCGACTTACACAAGACAAACAAGTTGCGGTTGAAAGTGCCAGGGGTCATCGTAAACTAGCACCGTAGATGTTTTTATTTATGATGCTCGGTTCTTTTGGTGGAGTTTTATTGTTGGTAATGCAGCATCAACCAATTTTAGAAAGCTCACACTTTTGGACTGGCTCAATTATATTGATACTATTAGCAATCAATGCCACAATCTCTTTAACAAAATTTGGAGGGAATCAACCAGGTTTACAAGCACCTCACGCTTATTTGGGTACTACTGGGCTTTGTGTAATGATTTTACACACTATACTTGGTTTTAGATTAGGTACATCAATTTAAGGCATTACATAATTAAGCTATAAATTATATCTATCTGCGTTTCGTACCAAATGCGAAACCCTTCTGAAGACGTAGCAATGCTGCGTATCCTGCCAATTTTTCTCAATTATTGTTCAAAGCTTAATGATTCAAGCTCCTGGCGTAATTATCTGTCTTGGCTATATTTTGGGGTTGCTATTGAGTAAAACTCCTTGGGGTGGAATATTAACAGTATTCATAAGTGTAGCAACGGCGGTTATATTCCAAAGACGACGTGTTGCTTGCAAAAAGTTGGTTTTACAAAAAACAGAACCTGAAATAGCTAAAAAAGCAGCACATACTTTACGAACTACTCCTCATCCCAGAATATTTTTGATTGCTGGTTTCATAGGATTATTAGCGATAGTGTATTTTCAAGTGCGTCTTCCGCAACCAGGAGCTAAAGATATTAGTAAGTTTATTCCTGTTGGAAATAACAAGAATCAAGAACAATTGGTAATTATTCGAGGCGATGTAGTAAGTATACCTCGTCTAACTCGTTCTGGACGAGGACAATTTTGGTTGAAAGCAACTCAAATTACCGAAGTCAAAAATAAACAAAGTGAGGAGGGAGCTAGTAAAGGAGTTACTGGGAAGTTATATGTAACAGTACCCATACTAAAATCCACTGGCTTATATCCAAATCAACAAATTGAAGTTACTGGAGTTTTATATCAACCAAAATCAGCATTTAATCCTGGTGGTTTTGATTTTCAAAAATATCTCCAAGAACAAGGTGCTTTTGCTGTTTTAAGTGGAAGACAATTAAAAGTTTTTGACGAACAAAGTGAATGGGGATGGTGGAAGTTGCGACAGCAGATAATCAAATCCCAAGTTCGTTGGCTTGGTGTTCCCCAAGGTCCACTTGTAAGTGCTATGGTTTTAGGAAGTAGAACTGTCGATTTACCTTATAAAACTAGGGATTTATTTGTAAAAGCAGGATTAGCTCATTCTATTGCTGCTTCAGGTTTTCACACTTCGTTGATTTTAGGATTAGTCTTGGGTTTGACAAGACGTTTTAGCAGAAATACTCAATTTATTTGCGGTTCCTCGGCGTTAATTTTGTTCTTGAGTTTGACTGGTTTCCAGCCTTCAGTTCTTAGAGCTGTAATTATGGGATTTGCAGCTTTAATTGGCATTGGCTTGAATCGAAAGGTAAAACAATCAGGCTCTTTTATAATCGCAGCTACTCTACTACTACTAGTAAATCCTCTTTGGATTTGGAATCTAGGTTTTCAACTAAGTTTTTTAGCAACTTTGGGTTTAATTGTCACAGTACCCGCCATAACCAAATATTTGAGATGGTTACCGTTAACTATTGCATCTTTAATTGCTGTTCCAATATCCGCTATCATTTGGACTTTACCTTTACAACTTTATCTATTTGGTGTTGTACCACCTTACGGAATATTACTAAATATTATTAGTACGCCTTTAATATCTCTTATCTGTATAGGTGGCATTATTAGTGGTATTGCAGCCCTAGTTTGGCCTTTTGGGGGAAGTGCGTTGGCAAGTGTATTGTATTACCCAACTGATATACTCATAAAACTAGTAGAATTTTTTAGTAACTTGCCAGGAAATTCAGTTGCTTTTGGTACGATCGCAGTTTGGCAAGTAATTACTATTTACGGACTCCTAATCTTTACTTGGCAAATACGTTGGTGGCAAAGACGTTGGTTCCTTGCAAGTTTAATTTCTATTGGTTTAGTTTTTATTCCTGCTTGGCATTCAGCAAGTAGTTTATTTCGTATCACTCTATTAGCTGCCGGTAGAGAACCAGTTTTAGTAATTCAAGACAGAGGAAAGGTAACGGTGATTAATAGCGCCGATGAAAATGTAGGGCGTTTTACGATAGTACCTTTTCTACAACAGCAAGGTGTAAATCAAATTGACTGGGCAATTTCAACAGATTTTCAAAATAATGGTAGTAATGGTTGGTTGGAAATAGTAGAACATTTACCTTCCAAAGTTTTTTACGACTATTCTCCCAGCCCGAATAATGCCTTAACTCAAAAAGCAATTCAAACAAAAGTACAACAGGATAAAGGAATATACCAAGTTTTATCCTTAGGTCAAACTGTGAATACTGGATCGGCGATAATACGACTTATAAATAATCAATTACCTATAATACAAATGCAAATTAGTAATCAATCCTGGTTATTTGTAGGAAATCAGAAACCAAACGAACTCCGTCGATTAATCAAAACTCGAAGTTTACCACCTACGCAAGTCCTTTGGTGTCCTACCAAATCCTTAAAAGAATTAGTTCCTGTACTACAACCACAAGTGGCGATCGCACCGAATCCTAATCTTGAACCTAAAGACGTATCGATACTCAATCAAAGCAAAGCGCAATTATTTTTTACTGGACGAGATGGCGCGATTCAATGGACTCCTCAACGACTATTTGAAACCTTTGTTCAGAATACAGAAAATATTACCTCTTTGCTCTAACCTTTCCTTTGACGGGTATCCACAAGAATTTTTTTGGGAGAAAAAATTCTTGTGGGAGCCCTTGACTGCAATTTATTTGTTGATAAATCCAATAAATATATGATATCTTATTTAAAATAGGAAAAATATGCCTTGTGGAGAGGTGGCAGAGTGGTTGAATGCGGCGCACTCGAAATGCGTTATACCTTTACGGGTATCGGGGGTTCGAATCCCCCCCTCTCCGTTTAATTGAATTTTTAACTAAACATTATTATTTTCAGATTTATAAACGATCCACTCCTCAAAAAGTGATTTGCTTCAAGTACAAATGAATACTCAACCTCATAAATTTAAGTATAAAAAAAGACTCGTGACTTCATTACTGAATCGATATGTAACCCACATTCCGCACTTCAATCTGAAGTAAGAAGAGATTACAGTGACGTTAAAAGCAAAAAGAAAAGCTGTAATTATTCCGGTTAGGATCGATAGGCAAAGAATTCCTAACATAGACTGGAATTTTAATACTGTGGAGCTTGTACGTTACTTAAATAAGCATGATTTTCCGGAGTCTCCGGTAGAGATTAATAAAAAAGCAGAACTTATAGTGGCGAATCAAAGTTAGGAAGAGGACAATTATTACCCCAAAAAAAGGGGCTGATAATTGTCATTAATTAATTTTTTACAGCTTGTAAAGCTTCTTGATTCAAAACCTGGTTTAATTTACCACTGCGATAACCTTCTAAATCCAAAGTAACATAAATAAAACCAAATTCCTGAAATGCAGATACTAACGATGTTAAATCTGTATTTAATATAAAGTTATGAATTTGTTCTGGTGGTAATTCTATACGTGCTGTATCACCTTCAGAACGGACTCGCAAATTATTCCATCCTTGCTTGCGTAAGTAGATTTCTGCTCTTCCCACCCGTTTCAATTTAGTTACAGTAATCTCTTCACCATAGGGAAAGCGGGAACTAAGACAGGGTTGTGCAGGTTTATTCCACCAAGGTAAATTTAGATGTTGGGAAATTTGGCGGACTTCTGCTTTACTTATACCAACTTCTGCTAAGGGGGAACGCGCACCTCTTTCCTTGGCAGCTTGAATTCCGGGACGATAATCGTGTAAATCGTCTGCATTTACCCCATCTATTACGTAAGGATAACCCAGTTTATTTGCCCAAGGTTTTAGCGTATCGTGTAATTCACTTTTGCAAAAATAGCAGCGGTTGACAGGGTTAGAAGTGTAATTAGGATTTTCCATCTCATGAGTTTCGACTACTTGATGGTAAATTCCAATGGTTGCTGCTTGGATTTTGGCATCTTCTAATTCTTCTGGTAACAAACTCGGTGAAACCGCAGTTACCGCCAAAGCTTGATCGCCCAAAACATCATAAGCAATTTTCGCAACTAAAGTACTGTCAACTCCTCCGGAATAAGCTATTATAGCCTGTTCCATTTCTTTAAATAAAGCTTTTAATTTTTCTAGTTTTTTTATATACATCATTTCCCCATCAAAACACCGTAATATATCATTTTACTTATTCCATTGTAAGAGGGGAGATAAAACGAGGTAAAATAAGTTTACCTATCAATCATTTGTAATATATTGAGATAAAATTGTTCCCAAAAGCGGTAAATCAAGAGGTTTAGAAATATAATCATTTACTCCTGCTGCAAGACAAATATCGCGATCGCCTTTCATTGCCATTGCGGTTTGAGCAATTATAGGAGTATCGGAATATTGCGGATTTTCTCGGAGTTGCTTTACTAAGGTTAGACCATCCGCGTCAGGTAAAATAATATCTATTAAAATGATAAAGTAATATTGCTGGTTTAAAGCATTCCACATTTGGGAAGCGCTCTTTACCCAGGTTATTTGATATCCCAATCTTTCTAAATAAGTTTTGATTAACAGGGCATTGGGTACATCATTTTCTACCAGCAAAATATCAGAAGATTTTTCTTCTAAGGAAGTAGATATGTTGTAATTGTTTTTTCTGCTTTTTGATTCCCTTGCGGTATCAGTTCCTTCTAATTCTTCACCTTGTTGGAAGGGAAGCACAATAGTGAAACGCGAACCTTTATCTACTTCAGACTTAACTTCAACCCAACCACTATGAATTTCAGCTAGTTTACGAGTTACCGTTAACCCTAAACCCGTACCTTCTTGAGCATTTGCTTCAGAATTAAGGATTTGGAAATATGGTTGAAATAGTTCGCTTTGATGTTCTTTACTGATACCAATTCCGGTGTCCCAAACGGTAAAATACATGAATTGTGCTTGGCATTTAACTTCTAAACCAACTGTTCCGGTTTTAGTGAACTTTACCGCATTAAAAAGTAAATTTAATAGTATTTGTTTGATTCGCAATGGGTCAGCTACTATATTTGTGGCATTAGGGTCTAATTCAAGACGCATTTGTAAACCTTTATGAGCAGCTTTTTCTTTTACCAGTGCTAATACATTACGGCACAATTGTGGTACATCGACTGTTTCCCAATTAACTTCTAACTGGTTAGCTTCAATTTTAGATAAATCTAGAATATCGTTAATTAAGGCCAGCAAATGTTTACCACTAGACTGAATAATGCTTAAATATTCATGATGACGCTGTCTGCTTGGGTCATAGCCCTGGGCTAATAGTAAATGAGTAAAACCAATAATTGAACTCAAAGGTGTACGAATTTCATGACTCGTATTTGCCAAAAACTGGTTTTTCAATTGATTGGTGCGCTGTAGTTCCTGATTGCGACTATCTAACTGCTGCGTTTGTTGTTGTAACGACTTTATTTGCTTGAATTGGGTTAAAGCTACCGTAGAGATTTGTGCAGCCTTTGCCATTAATTGTGGAATTCGTTCAACTACACATACACCACAAGAGGAATTTTTAGAAGATTTAGGAGAAGCAATTAACCAACCAAAAATGCCAAGAGAATCATTAGTCATTGGCCAAGCAGTTTGTGGTTTTTGATTTTCTAATTGCTGCACATCTTCAATATCTATCTCATCTTTCAATCTTAACTGCAGCTTTTTACCTTTCCTTATCATTACAGCTAATGGTGAAGGTCGGGAATGATCTGTTGAATGAGAAGAAATGTAGCAAATTTTGCAAATATTTTGTTGTGATTGAACAATCGCAATTGCTACCATGCCTGAATCAATTGCAATTTTAAGTTCATTCACCACTGTTTGAAAAATTTCTGCTTCCGTAACCGCTGTTTGTTTGCCTTTAGTTGAAACCAAAGTCAGAAAATCGTTAAGACGACTTTGCAGTCGATTCAAACTGCTCTCCAGCCACAACTCGGCTCGAAGTTGCTCGATTGTTGTCAAAACTGTTGATGAATTGGCATTTAGTTGTGAGTTCTGCTCTGGTAAGCTTGAATATTGCTGCATGGTCAACTCGACCGCTGAATAATTTTGATGGCTTCGTTAAAAAGGAGCTAGATAAACCGGAGTATATTAGCGCACAATTTATTCTATATATATAAACTAAAACTTGTAGTGTCAAATGTCACGCTCAAAACATAATGCATCGTATCAAAATGTTATGGATTTTTTTCAAGAACTTTTATCGTCTATTTAATAGAGGCTAGCTAACTAATACTGCGTGAAATTAGCATCATATAAAGAAAGACTAGCCAAAAACTTCAACCTCAGTAGATTAGGTATTGAATTATCAGATATTTTAGATTATTAGCTAGCTCAAATCCCAGAAAAATCTAATTTATCTTGTTATTTTCCAAAAAACTATAACAGCGATTTATCCTATAGTTTTACTCATTTAATTAGTATTTATATATACATTATTTATGCTAGTAGTTTTGAACTATAATTTTATCAATGCGAAAAGTTACTTAGATAAGAGTTTATGCCAAATACAAGATAATTAATAACATAGATAATAATTATACTTTATATCCCAAAAATAGACTAATCCCATTAAATTAGCCGAATTTTGTAATAAACCTAACCTTTAGTGGGAGGGAGAAATTATCCCATCAATAAATTGAAATATTTTTGTAAAAAATAAGCTACTACTTTCAGGTTGATTTATAGGCAAACCCATAATTTATAGTTAATTAATCAAAATTTTGGAATAAAGACAACTTTCTCATTTTTCTTTCTACTCCCAAAAGGGAATTGATTTCCAAATTCTAGATATCTTACAATTTATAAACCTAAATATTTATACACTTAGAGTATATTTCATACTAGTTAAGTACATCTCGTAGGGCAGATATGTACATCCCAGAAGAGTTTTATAATTTGATTGGATACCTCATCTATCTGCGAACTGCTGTAAGTTATGTAACAACTTACAGTTTCTGTTCTGTTTTAAATGCTTAAGCTACAACGCGTTATAAATAAGTACACAATTATTTATAACCTAATAATAAGGCTTTCGGTGTTACGTACCATCCGAATCTTATGACAATCGCGGGCATTCCTGTTCTTTTGTAAATTATTCCATGGCAATAAAAATGGTAAAGTCTGCCTCACGCAGGATACTGTCTAGCAGACTTTACGCTCGCGGTGCTAATTTTACCCCACTATTTTATGTTCGCGGATAACATGCTGCCGCGATTATTTAGGTGTGAAAAAA
Organism: Cyanobacteria bacterium P01_D01_bin.50; assembly: GCA_039200565.1. Taxonomy (GTDB): domain Bacteria; phylum Cyanobacteriota; class Cyanobacteriia; order Cyanobacteriales; family Nostocaceae; genus Rivularia. The sequence goes on from JBCCSG010000164.1 coordinate 8,994, forward strand.
TAGCCGAAAACAGTTTTCATGGAACTAAGGATTAATAACATGAAAGTAGATTGCTGCCACCAAAACATTACCAGCTAGCAGAATAATGCTAACTATAGTACGGTAAGGAAAAGGTGCTTTAGCATCTGTTTGAGGAACATCTACACCAACTTCAGCCATAATCGTGTCTCCCAATTTAAGGACTTCTTATTAACATTGTCCCATTTCATGGAAAAAACTCTTCCAGATTAAGGCAGTATGACTTAGAATACACTCATTCAGCAAAACTGTGTCTAACAGATTTAACTGCAAAGCCGGGTTTCCTGAATCTCCAAGTTTGCTCACTCAAAAACATAGTGATATCTCCTTAAATCTCGTTAATTTGAGGTTTGGACCTATATTTCAGAGAGTGGTCCGGTATGTTTTAATGTATTTTATGGTTAAAATTCCATTATCTCTCTGATATTTTAGTGAATGTAACTTACCTAGGTAGTTGACGATTCCACATCGGCATGATAAGAGCTACGAACTAAAGGTCCGGAGCGCACGTGAGAAAATCCTAGTTGATGGGCTATTTCACCCAATCGATCAAATTCTTCTGGTGTCCAATATTTTTGCACGGGCAAATGTTGCAAAGATGGTCGCATATATTGACCTAAAGTGAGGCGATCGCATTTAACCTTGCGCAAATCTTTCATCGTCTCAATAATTTCGGAGGCTGTTTCGCCGTGTCCCAACATTAAGCCCGATTTAGTGGGAATTTTAGAGTCAATATCTTTAACTAATTGTAATACCCTTAAGGAACGTTCGTACTTCGCTCCACGACGAACGGGACCCTGTAAACGTCGTACTGTCTCGATATTATGGTTGTAACAAGCAGGTTTTGCTAAAGAAATTATTTTTATTGGTTGGGTTTTCCCATAAAAATCTGGTGTAAGTACCTCAATTTGAGTGTCTCGATTGAGTTGACGGATAATTTCCATTGTCTTCACAAACCAACTGGCACCTCCATCTGATAAATCGTCGCGGGCTACAGAAGTTAATACAACATAGCGTAATCCTAAAAGCTGTACTGCCCGCGCTACTTTTTGCGGTTCATCAGGATCTAAAGGCATTGGTGCATGACCCTTGTCTACTTGACAAAAAGCGCAGGATCTAGTGCATGTTGGTCCCATTAACAAGAAGGTGGCAGTTTTTTGTGAATAACACTCTCCACGGTTAGGACAGCGTGCTTCTTCACAAATTGTGTGAATTTGCCGCTGTTTAATGATACGCTGAACCGTCGAGATTTCGCTGGCTTTACCGATAGGGCGACGTAGCCACCCAGGCATTGTCGTAATTTCTGATTTAATAGGAATTTGTTTTGAGGAAGTCATAATCCATACAGCAATACTTCAGATTACTTTACCGTTAATAAGACCGTACTGAGTGTTACGTGCTTAAGTCCTAATACTTGTAGTTCTTCTTCAATTCCAAGCAATATAATTAAAAAACATTAAAATGACCGCTTAAAAATTTCTACCTACTGATTATTTTATATGGTTGATAAACTCTCAAACTCTCATTATTTCGTCGAAAATCACTTTTAATAACTTTATGAGATAAACCAGTAGCAAGCATATTTGAATGTTTTATAAGGCACCTATATAATTGCTATTTTCGCGGAAATTACTCTCCCCCAATCAATATATAGTTTGGCTATAGTGGGATAACTCTAGTATGTTAAGCGGCGAAAACGCCATTTAAACCTAAATTATCTTTTAGAGCGAAGCATCGTGGCAAATAATAAAATTTTAGTTATTGATGACACTACAGTAGTCAGGGTAAAAGTACGAGAAATGTTACCTCCAGGCAACTTTGAGGTTTTAGAAGCAAAAGACGGCTTAGAGGGACTTAAATTAATCCGTAAGGAAAAATTTAGTTTAATTATGCTGGATTTCCTATTACCAAAAATGAGCGGGTGGGAAGTTTATCAGGAAATTCAGGCGCAGCCAGATTTAAGAAAAACTCCTTTAGTTGTAATGTCAGGGCGTAAAGAGGAAGTTACAGAAAAAATTTCCGAACCATTTGAGCATTTTGAATTTCTTGGCAAGCCTTTCGATCAAAAACAGCTAATTAGCTCAATTAAAGCAGCTATGGCAAAGGCTAAACAACCTCGAGCCCAACCTGTTGGAGTTACAAGTGGAAACACAAATAGAACAAATGGAACTCATACAAAAAATGGAACAATTGTTGCAGAGCACTCTAATTCATCTGCAGAAATACAGGCACTAAATGAAAAAATGGCGAAAATGCAGGCAGAAATAGACAGTTTGAAAAAACAGTTAACCCAAGTTGTTGCTTATATCAAACAAAAGATGAAATGACAAAAGCTTAAACGTAAGATTTAAGCTTAAATCTTCTTGTGGCCTGCCTAGACGGGCTTTTTTATTTAGCTAAAGTTAATACTTGATTTTTTGCCGATTACAAATGGGGATTTCCTCCTAGGAATTTTAAGTTTATATCTAAATTTTTCTCTCTATATAATAAAACTTTCTCTAGTCTAAGTTTATTTTGATTTTAGCGAGTATTATGTACTAATGAAAAATTACTCGGAATTCCATGAAATTAGATTTATTCCATCGAGCACAATTTCCACAGATTCTGGGTAAGTTTTGTTTAAATTGCGAATCATCATTAATAATACTTTCATTGATGATAAAGCATATAAATAATATATCTTAATATTTTTTATAGTTTTTAGTGATATTGCTATTAATTTGATGGGAATAATAAAACCGAAAGATATTTATAGATTGAGAAGTCTAAAAATGGTTTTATCATCACCACAATTTCCGATGATTTCTGGCTATAGCATAATTGAGCAAATATACTTAAGTGACCAAACAATCATTTACAGAGGATTTAGGAAAAAAGATCAAAAACCCGTCGTCATCAAATTGATGCGAAATGAATATCCCACCTCTAATGAAATGAATCAGTTTCAGCATCAATATTTTATCAGTCAAAATTTAGATGTACCGAATATTATTAAATCTTATGCCTTGGTAAACTATGGCAAAAGCTATGCATTTATAATGGAAGACTTTGGGGGTATTTCCCTCAGAGATGAAATGAATCGGTGGAATCGCGACAAAATACGTAAAACGTCAGACTTTCTCAGTTACTTTCTTGAAATTGCGATCGCAGTAACATCTGCCCTTGATGAATTATATCGCCACCGGATAATTCATAAAGATATAAAACCGGACAATATTTTAATAAATCCTAATACTCAGGAAGTCAAAATTACTGATTTTAGTATTGCTTCAATTATACCTAGAGAAGTTCAATTTCTTACCAATCCTAATCTTTTAGAAGGCACCCTAGCTTATATTTCTCCCGAACAAACCGGGAGGATGAATCGAGGTATTGACTATCGTACCGATTATTATTCTCTGGGTGTCACCTTATTTGAAATACTAACGGGAGAATTACCTTTCAATCATAAAAATCCCTTAGAGTTGATTTACTCTCACATTTCTAAACAGCCACCTACAGAAAAAATAATTCACTCCGAAAGTCCTTCGATCGTATCTGACATAATTTGTAAACTAATGGCAAAAAATGCCGAGGATCGTTTTCAAAGTGCTTCAGGAATAAAATATGATTTAGAATTGTGCTTACGCGACTTAAAATCAGGGAAAATAATAGAATTTTTCGATTTAGGAACAAAGGATATTTCAGACAATTTTATAATACCGGAAAAACTTTATGGTCGAGACGTGGAAGTCCAAGAATTACTTAATGCTTTTGATAGAGTAATTAATCCTCCTCAACATTACCTTGTAAAAGAAGATAAAGTACGTAAAGGTGTAGAGATTGTTCTAGTCACAGGGTACCCTGGAATAGGTAAAACAGCTGTAGTAAATGAAATCCACAAACCTATTCTTAGAGAAAAAGGTTATTTTATTAAAGGAAAATTTAACCAATTACAACAGGACACTCCTCTTTTAGGCTGGGTAGAAGCTTTGAATGATTTAATTGAGCAACTACTAAGTGAAACTGATAGGCAAATTCAGGAATGGAAAGCCAATATTATCTCTACTTTGGGCGATCAAGCTCAAGTAATTGTTGATTTAATTCCCGAACTAGAATTGATAATTGGGCCCCAGCCGAAAGCCGCAGATTTATCTGGAATTGCCGCTCAAAATAGGTTAAGTTTCTTATTTAATAAATTTATTCAAATTTTTGCAATTAGAAAACATCCTCTAGTCATATTTTTAGACGATATGCAATGGGCAGATGCTACTTCTTTGAATTTAATTCAATCATTAACAAATGAAAATAAGATAGTCAAAATTCAAGAAATACCTACAAACATAGAAAAAATGAAAAAGGGATTAGGTATTCAGATGCCTAATTTTAATCCAAAAGAGAGAAATGAAGATGATGATGCTCTGTTATTAATTTGTGCTTATCGAGATAATGAAATTTCTATTACTAATTCACTTCATCTAACTATAAAAGAAATTATAGAAAAGAGGATAAAAGTTAGTTCCATCAACTTAGAACCTTTACACCAAACTAATTTAGGTTTTTTAATTGCGGATACTCTGAAGTGCGAAGTTGATGATGTTATATCATTTACCCAAGTAGTTTTTGCGAAAACTAAAGGGAATCCATTCTTTATTCATCAATTTATTAAGGCTTTATATCAAAAAAAAGTGATAAATTTCAACTATAAAATTGGTCATTGGGAATGTGATGTTGCAGATGTAAGAAGATTAGCACTTACAGATGATGTTGTAGAATTTATGGCACTTCAAATAAAAAAACTGCCAAGATATAATCAAAAAGTACTTAAATATGCTGCTTGTATTGGCAATCAATTTGATTTAAAAACTCTTGCTAAAATTAATGAAAAACAGCCTTATGATACAATAACAGACTTGTGGGATTCTGTATTAGATGGATTAGTCTTACCTCTGAATAAAGAATTTAATTCATCAAATCAAGATGATGAAAAAGAAGCATTAATTTTTGATAGTCAATACGAAAAGCCAATAGTTTTAGCTAATTGTAAAGCTAGTCATTTCAAGTTTATACACGATAGAGTTCAAGAAGCTGCTTATTCCTTGATTCCCGAATCAGAAAAGAAGCAAAATCATTTACAAATAGGACAATTGCTATTAAAGAATACTTCTGCTGAATCTTGGGAAGATGATGTTTTTGAAATAGTCAATCAGTTTAATAAAGCGTTAGAATTAATTACTCTTCAGCACGAACGCTATGAAGTAGCAAAAATGAATTTAATTGCTGGACGAAAAGCTATCTTATCAACAGCTTACAAGGAAGCATTAAAGTATTTAAACACTGGAAAAGAATTACTTGTTTCAGATTGCTGGAATGTGGAGTATGAGTTAAGTCTGGGTTTACATGAAGCATTAGCAGAAGTTACATATCTTACAGCGGATTTTCAGACTTCGGAGGAGTTTATAGAAATCGTATTAGCAAAAGCTAAAACACTATTAGAAAAAGTCAAAGTTTATGAAATTAGAATTCAAGCTTATACATCTCAAAATAAACTTGTAGAAGCAATTTCTATAGCCCGTGAAGTATTAGAACAGTTTGGAGTTACTTTTCCTGAAGAGCCAACTCAAGAAGATATTACAAAAGGGCTTCAAGAAACTGCTGAATTGATTGGAGATCGGACAATTGAAGAATTGACCGATTTACCATCAATAACCTGTGAAAATAAACTGGCAATTATGCGTATTGCTTCTAGCATGATTCCACCTGCTTATATTGC
>JBCCSG010000165.1:0-14757 GCA_039200565.1 Cyanobacteria bacterium P01_D01_bin.50
AAAATCTTCAACTCGGATAGCGTACAAAAACAGCTCCAGATTTAAAGATAGATGGATAGCGATTATAGAACTTTCACCAGGAAAGCGAATCAACACTTGTAATATTGAGCAACAAGTTAAAACTTGTAGAAATATCGGCGATTAGCAATTGAAAAGCCTCGGTATATTGATTAGGATTTATTTCATCTGCAAAAATTAAATAATTTATCTAATGAAGTAGGTTATCGCCAATAGAAGATAAGTCAATAAGTATATTTCCCAATTCCTTCGGTTCTAATTTGTGTAAACCACCTCCATACACCCTACCTCCAGAAATTAGAGCTTCATCAGAAATATTCTTTAAAGCAAGCCATACATCCTTTTTCAGTGAGGGCTGATGCGACAAAGCTTTATTTAAAATGGGTTTTGGGTATAGCATTAAGTACACATTAGTGGCGATAAGCGGAGCTTAACGCCATAGAATGATTCAAGATAAATCGGAAGGGTTTTCTGCGACTGCTATTAGTTCGTCCCATGTAAGTACATAGGAATGGAGTCGGAGGACGATTTTCTTGAGAGTACCAAGGGGTGCGATGTTTACACAGATAGCGGGAACTAATACCGCTTTCTTCACCTAACTATATGACCATATCCAAGCAAGTGCATAAATTTCCAACTAAGTAAACCTATTAAATAAATGAAGGGGTTAAGACCTCTTGATATGACGAAATTTTAAGAAGGGTAACGTTATGACAATAAACTAATCAAATTTTGTATGAGCAACACAAAACGATTAAGTCAAGGAACTTTGTAATCTAAAATACTTGTGCCTTTGAAAATTCCTATGTAACATCCATTGGAAATTGCTAATCTTCTACTGATTATCAAGTATTACACTTTGCACCCAGTTACAAGCACTGATTTAAAAGATGAATCATAAATATTGGGCATCTATTTGCTGAAATGATGGATATTCATATGGATTATGAGATTATTTTGACCATAGATATGCTTTATCGCTGTTTCTATAAATTGAAGATACTTGGCTGCTACACTATGCAGGAGATTTTATGACAAAGAGAATTCTAAGTTATTTGTACGAAAATATTGTCATGATTGATGCATCAGATAGTGGCAAAGATTACAAGGTAGAAAAAGTCTCCAGTTTAAAACAGTATTTGGATGAAAAGTTTACTAATTTAGAATGTAATTCCGACATATCCTCGCAGCAAGACAGGGAGATTCAAAACCAGCTTGTAGATTCATTAAGTAGCTCAAAAGATTCCAAAGATTCGCTGATTGATATTTTAAATAATTCTATGGAAGGAATTTATTTAAGGTGCTACACTTCACACTTTATTCTGCAAGCTTGTAAACAAAGGTTTGAGCGCTTTAGTCTTGGGGAGCAGCGCTTTAAACTGCATGAATTACTAGCCATGGTTCTTGATGATGATGGAAAAGTATTACCTTCTGTGGTTCCAAAAGAACGTTTTATTCCATATTCTTTTCAAATCTTACAAGAATATATCAAGCGCAAGGAAGAAGGTAAGCTGATAAATGGTTTGGATAAATGGGTATTAATAAAAACAAAGCAAAATGATGCTGTTGAAAAGTTTTTATTGGAACGTGGTGTCTGCACGGATAGTGATTGGGGAATACTCAATACTACTAAATATCCAAAACTAGAAAAAGTTTTTCGCGAGTTTCATGTTTTTTCTCCAAGTGTTATTCAGCACTTAAGCGAATCAGAAATTCAGCACTCAAGAGCTATTTTACAAAGCTTCCATGAGATTTATCGTGGCGATCGCCAAAAAAATAGTCAATATGGAAGGTGTCAACCACCTACAGAAACTCAATTACAAAGAATGATTGATGATTTGTGGACAACACACCAGATTCAAATTACTCCTCAAAAGTTGATAGATGAACTAAAGGCAATTGCCAGTCGTTTAAGAGATTATCGCCTTTGCTGTCACAACAGTATTTTGAAATGTAAATCTTTAGATATATTAGATTCTCAAACAGGAACATATGCTTATGAAAATATTCCCGACCCCAATTCTATTAATGACCTGGAGCAAATTGACTATCAGCAAAGAGAATCTGATAAAAATGAGTTACAGTCTTTGCTGTCAAATGAGTTAATTCAATGTTTAGACCAAGCTATCGACAAAGGATTTTGTGATGTCAGTAAATCGTTAAGTCGCAAATGTCAACATTTAGAAAAACATATCAAACCAGCATTTCAACTTCTTTATTGTGAAGGTATGTCTCAATCTGAGACAGCATGTAAATTACAAATACAACAATCTCAAGTTAGCCGACATCTCAAACCTTTAGCGACAAAACTATTCCAACAAGTAAAACAAAGAACAAATGAGGATTTATTAAAACGTATACTTGATAAAGCCAAAAGCTTGAATGTAGTTGAAAATCCCGATAGTTTGGATTATTTAGATAATTTATCAAATCAATTAAAGGTATTTTTGGAAAACAAAATTTTCCCACAAATGGAGGAAACAATCGGAAATTATAGAACTAGGCAGATGAATAGTTTGTACTTTGAAAGACTGAGTATTTATTTAAATCGATATAAGGATATTGTATGATCATGAAAAACTATATAAAAAATGACGATTTACTATTCGATTTAAGTACTTGTGTATCTGAGATAATTCAACTGGAATCGAAACATTTTCAACAAGCGGCAGAAATTAGAGATAATGTAGTTGGTGAAACGAATCAATGGCAAACTTATATAAATGCACTAGCATTAATAGGTTTTGAGGAATGGCTTGAAGAAAGAAAACCCGAGTTGCAAATAAATAGAGATAAATGTTCAATTTTACAGCCGGAGTATGCCAGTATAATTGATGCAGTTTGTAATCTTAAAGTTGGTGATTTAAACTTCTGTTTGATTGCTACTTGCGAACCGCTTGATGAAATTGTGGCGATTCCAAGAGCAACTATTGAATTACCTGAATTTGCGGCTCATTTCTACGTATTAATTGAGGTTTTAGAAGAACAAGAACAAATAATCATCAGAGCATTCCTGCGTTACGATCAACTAGTTGATTATCAAGAACGGAAAAATTTAGAAACTCAACAAGACTGGTGTTATCAGCTACCGCTTTCTTTATTCAATCCTGAAGTCAGTTACTTATTAATTTACTCTCATTTTGTAAAACCCACTGCTATTCCTTTGCCATTAGTCCCAGCTATAAATCAAGATACGGGTTCTTTAACACAAGCTGAATTGGAGGAATTATTATCAAATTTGAAATCTCCGAGCGAAAAACTATGGCAACATTTGACTTGGGAACAAGGAAGTACATTGCTGCGGAATCCTGAGTTAATAAAGTTGCTTTATCATTGGCAAATACAAACAACAGAAACTGCTTCAATTGCAATTCGTATTAAAGAAGTATTTGCACTGCTAACTCAGAAAGCTGTAAACACTGCACTGTGGTTGCAGGGTGAAATGGATGAGATGGCTCAAGAGCTAGAATTATTCTTCCGTCCGAGCTTTAATCCTGCAATGTCTGTGTGTCGCTCAATTGATAATAAATTTGAGCAAGCAATTGAATGTTTGAGAGATGGAGATATGGGGATTCCTAATGACATCACCCCTACTTATCAAGATTTTGGATTATCTTGTATATCTTTACGACTTTGTGGTGTTAATTGGTCTAGTTTTGATACTAGTAAACAGAAGCATAAATGGTCGCTGCTTTTGATACTGGGAAATCAGTTTAATGATAATTTACCTGCTGGAATTAAACTCCAAGTAAGTAATACAAAAGGAATTTTAGAAGAACCAGTTATTGATATTCCAGAACAATTTATCTACGCGATTGTCGAGGGAGAATTAGGTGATAAATTTGTGGTAACTATTGTTCCACCAAATGGGACACCGTTAACTTTAAATCCTTACACATTTGAGCTAGCACCAAGCCTATGACATCCCGGTCTATTTTTCATCTAAAAATTTGGTATAGCAGTGAAGATTCTTCTTGTTCGTTTTTATTGCTGTGGGATGGGGGTAAAAAAAATATCTACATAACTCACAAATATTCCCAAGAATTACAACTACATTATCAACGTTGGCGACAACAATATTATAAATTTTATCAATTTCCTTCCTCGGAACCAGTCAAAAAAAGTGGTGGTATTAGTCTTATAGGTGCAGGAGATCCTTCACAAGCTTTGAGGGAAGCAGAACAAGAGTTATTGAAAGTATTTCAGCGCTGGTTAGGAACGGGAGATGTTCGTCAAATTGAAAAACAAATTGGAGATGAACTGACTCGAATTACTCAAAATTTATCCCAGTCAAAGGAAGGTGAAATTCACAATGGAATAGATATTTATTTAGCTTGTAATGATGAATTGCTTAGACTTCCTTGGGAAGCTTGGAAACAATGGCTTATCCCTCAAGGTATAGACAAGGATGCTATTCGTATTCTTCGGACTTCAATTAACGATATCAAAGGTATTACTCATTCAACCAAGAAACCGCAGCATCGGAAAACAAGAATTTTAGCCATTATGGGATACGATCCAAGACTTCCTTTAAAAGAAGACTGGAAAACATTGCGATCGCTAAAATCAATTGCTGAAGTTCAAAGGGTGGAATGGAAGCTGGAAGATAGCGATGAAGATAAAAGAAACAAAGTTCTGCAAGCTATTGTAGACCAAAGAGGCTGGGATATATTATTTTTTGCGGGACATAGCGAGGAAACAAATGCTACTGGCGGTACATTTGTTTTGACTGACACATTATCTTTGTCAATTAACGATATTGAAGAGCATTTACAACAAGCTAGGGAGAATGGGTTACAACTTGCAATTTTTAATTCTTGTAGTGGTTTGAGTATTGCTAATTCTCTGCTTGAATTGGGGTTGCAGGTAATAGTGATGCGAGAACCAATTCGTAATGATGTAGCGCAAAGCTTTCTACAGCAATTTTGTCAGCAATTAATTAAATCTAGAGAGATTTACGACGCATTATTTACCGCTCGTCAATATTTACAGTCAATAGATAAATTTGCATTTCCATCTGCTTATTTAATTCCCTCATATTTTATACCACCAAATGTAGCTCCCTATCGGATAGAATCTTTTGGTTGGAAGAAAATTTTGTACCAATGGTTGCCAACTAAAAGAGAATCTATGGCTGTAGGAATATTATTATTACTAAGCTTAATGGTTCCGGTACAAGATTTTTTATTAGAATGGCGACATTTATTTCAAAGCATAAATCGTCAAGTAATTTATAGGATTTTATTAGATAAAGATAACAATCCAATAAAAAACGAAGTACCATCAGTTTTATTAATTGAAATAGACCAAAATTCGATTAATGATATTCGTCTTAGAAAATGGGAACGCGACCCTATAGACAGAGGATATCTTGCGGAGTTGGTGGAAAAAATATCGGAATTTAATGCAAAAGTTGTTGGCATTGAATATATTCTTGGCGATCAAGCTCCCAGACAAGAAAAACTTGCTCAAGCTCTTCAAGAAAGTGTAAAAAATAATAACACATGGTTTGTATTTGCAAAAGAAAAAAAATCTGTTCTGAATCCAGATTTAGTTGGCGATAAAAGATGGAATTTCACAGGACATAACTCTTTTCATTTTTGGAATCTTAAGTTTCCTGATGATAGAACTTGTTTAGGTGAGGATTCATGCTCTTTCTCTTATCTTTTAGCACTTTCTTTTATATTAGAAGAACAAAATCAAAACCAATTTGGAGCAAATATTCCAAAACCGGATTTAGGAAGTTCTCAAATATTAAGAGAAAAAACTAGTAATTTTTTAAAAAATCACCGCCATATCAAGCTAAAAAAAAACATTCACAATTTTATCGGAATACGTTCTATTATTGACTTTTCTCTTCCTCCACAAAGAATATATCAAACGATTTCTGCCAAAAAGTTTTTAAACCAACCTTTATCTAATAAAAACATACGAACAAATATTAGAAAACAAATTGTAATTATTGCACCTGGAGAATATGACAGGATATTTCAAGCAGATGATTCAGCACCTTTGGCTTTTGAATATTGGTGCAATTTTGGAGATAGAGAAAACCAGGAGAAGAAAACAAAAGATTGCTCGGAAAGAATCACCGCAGGAGAATCTCATGCTTACAGAGTTCATCATCTATTGTCCCAACATTATATAATTCAAATTCCCGATATATGTATGATTTTTATAGCAATAATTATAGGTAAATGGAGTAATTTAAATCTACAGCAACAAAAACTAAAGCAGCGTCGAAAAACATCATTAATTCTAGCTTGGATTACATTTGGTTATTTTGTAGCTGGATTACAAGTTTACATTTTTGTTTCAGTTGCTATTCCCTTATTTTTACCATCGTTAACTTTTTGGTTCTATATTTTATCAACTTTGAGGAGGAAATCTTATGGCTAAATTTACTTGGCTTAAAAAATTACTTGTTATTAGTATCGTTGCAAGTGTTAATTTTCCGATTACATCAAATGCAGTTACAAACCTAGTCACAGAAAAAAATCATAAAGCTAATATTATACTACTCAGTAAAAAAAGTAGAACAACCAAGGACACAAAAAAAACATCATCTCCATCAGACTGGTTGAGAAATATATTTCGTCGTAAAAAACGTAAAAGCAGCAACGCAAGATAAAGCAGCGTCGAAAAAAAAATTAATTATAACTTGGATTAAATTTGGTTATTTTATAGCTGGATTACAAGTTTATATTTTCGCTTTAGTTGCTATTCCCTTGTTTTAACATCGTTAACTTTTTGGTTCTATATTTTATCAACTTTGAGAAGGAAATCTTATGGCTAAATTTACTTGGATTAAAAAATTACTTGTTATTAGTATCGTTGCAAGTGTTAATTTTCCGATTACATCAAATGCAGTTACAAACTTAGTCACAGAAGAAAGTAGTACAAATAATATACTACTTAGTAAAAAAACTCGAAGAACAAATAATAAAAGAAAAACAAAATCTCCATTAGACTGGTTGAGAAATATATTTCGTCGTAAAAAACCTAAAAAAAATAATCGAGGAGAAGCATCATTCTGTCCTATCTGGCCAAACCCAACTGAAACTGATTTATTCGATACTACAAATGTTCGTATCTTTGTTTGGAAAGCAGAAGATAATATAACTATTCAAAAAATTCAAATTCAAGATGTTATTACTGACTCAATTGTCTGGAGTTATGATTTGACAGATAATAACCGGAAAGAGCAGAAAGTTGAATATACTGGTTCATTACTTAAGCCTGGTAGTTATTCATATATCGTCACTTATGAAGAACTTCGTGATGGAAAAGTAATCTCTAATGCCGAATCAATTGATTTCGATGTTATCGAACAAAATAGTATTAACAATTCTAAGGAAGATATTATGTCTCAAAACGAGACTATGAAACGAACCGAGGATTTTATTAAAAAAGGATTAGTTGCAGATGCAATCCAAGAAGTTTTCTTGCTAAAAAATGCTTCACCAGAGTGGAATAGTGGGTTAAATGAAGTTCGTAATATGTTCTGTAATCCACAATCAGAACAAAATTAGATTTAATTAAGGCGTGAGTTCGGTAAAATAATTTCAATTTTGATTTTACTCGAACTCACACTATCTTCCTTACCAAGGATTACCAACAACTGTGAAACCAGACCAATAATAAGGATGAGAAAAGTTTTCTGAGGATTCTTTGAGTTTTGAAGGTAATTCTAAACCATCTTTTGGTAATCCTGGAGCAAATAATCTGCCATTTTTAGTTCTTACTTTACCTTCTAGCATTGCCAGTTGTGCTTGTCTAAGAGCTTCAGCTTTTGTCGCTCCTCGATTCAGGTTTTGATAAAATTGTGTCATTAGTCCTAGAGTTCCCACATCATCAACTTTCCATAAACTTGCTAGGACAGACTTAACACCTGCATGATGAGCTATTCCAGCGAACCCTAGTTCAGCTTCTGTCTCTCCGATAGCTGTTTCACAAGCACTTAATACTAGTAGTTCTATAACTTCGTTATTTGACTCTTTATTTGACTTCAATGAGGGGATTTCCGTAGTAATTTCAGGTAGGCTCAATCTTTTATTCCAGAATTGAATAAACGAATTATTTGCCGTTCCTTTTTGAAATTTAGCATGAGTTGCTATATGTACGATATTAAAAGTTTTTCTCTGAAGCTGTTCGTCCAAATTATTTGTAGTGAAGTCTTCTTCCGGGAAAGATTCTCCACCTAGTAATTTTGTCACAAAATCTATCTCTGGCATTGCAGCGTGCAGATGATCTTTAGGATCTTTAGATTGAAGAAATGAAGAACCCATTGCCAGGACAGGTTCTTGGCTAATATTACGATAACGGGTATCTGTTAAACTCATGCTAGGCATAAGACCAATACTGTACTTATATTTTCTCAGAATAAAATCTTCACCGTCATGAAGAGTTGCTAACGGTACCGAACGCAAATCTTCATCCATTACAAAAACTGGATTGTTGATTTTTTGCTTATTTAAATCTTCTTGTAACGGTTTGAGAATCCATTTGTATAGCTGCTGAGAGAGTTTCAGGTATTTTGTTCTTTGAGTTTTGCTAGGACTATTTAATTCCCGACGTAGCAATCTAGCTGTTCTTTTGACTGCTTCTCTAGTAACATTCGGAACTATTTTAGTAATACTTTGACTATCACTAGTTACCATTACTAATCTCAGAAAAGGGGTAATTTCTGGTTGGATTTCTAGCGTTTTTCTCTTTGCTGGAAAAGATACATAGATAATTGCAGGTTTGATTTTATTTTCTTTCTTTGTTCTCGAATTTTCGATACTCTTTAATTCATTTTTTATTTCATCTAATGACTTCAAACGAATTGGCTCATTTTCTACTTTTCCTGGGGTTGGAGGGCTTGGACTTTCACCTTTATTGTAATATTCTGTTACTTCAGTACTAAAATCTCCTTCCACTTCAGCAACTACTACTGCATTATTAACTGCGTTAGTGTTAGTAGAAGCAATTTGACTTAGATTTTTAACAGCATCCTTTGGAGCGTCCTTTGGCTGGAATTCTTCTGTTCTATTCTTGGGTGATGAAGTTTCAATTTCTATATTTCCTTGGGATTCGGAACTATAAAATTCCTGAGTCGGTGCAATTGTATTTGTGCTTCCAGTCGTAATTGCTCCTGCTGTTCCATTTAGTTCCGCATCTCCTACTACAAAAGGAGCATATATCAAACCTCCACCATGACTAATTGAAATTCCTCCTCCTTCATTTCCTCCCGTAGTCGAAATACTTGCTGAAATGCCGTTATCATCTGTAAAAGTATCTGTGGCACGGAAGAATCTATTAGTAGTAATGTCTACGGTTCCCCCGTTCCCGTTGTTGCCACTTTGAGCGTCAATACTAGTAATCTCAATACTCCCTTTATCTGAATTTATAGCCACTGCTCCTGCAATACCTGCTGTCCCATTTCCACCAACAGTAGAACCAGTATTTAAGCGGTTATTAATATTAATATTACCTCCAGCATCAACAGTAATTGCTCCACCGTTTCCTGCTGTTCCATTTTCATCTATGCGAGATCCAGAAGCCACACTACTGTTTCCAGCGAAGTTTATATCAATATCACCTAGAGCATTAAAATTAATTGCTCCACCATTTCCCGCAATTCCCTCATTACTATCTGATCTAGTATCAATAGCATTTACTGCTTGTAATTCTGAGCCAAGTATTATATTTCCGTTACGAGCATTAAAAGAAATATCTCCACCAGTAAATCCGCCTATATTAGCACTCGCAGCATTTATCGAACGAGAATTTATGGTTTCTGAGGTATTACCAAGGTTTTCGCCATCAATTTGAATATTATTACCAGCATCAAGAATGATATTTCCCCCATTACCTCCTGTAGTTTTACCTCCTACAACATCTCCTACCCGAGATTGAGAAAATGAAAACAAGAAATCACTTACCTGGATATTTTCCCCTGCATTGAAAGTAATATTTCCGCCGTTATCAGCCTTACCTCTTCTTCCTTCTTCTCCTATTGTCTGAGAGCGGGCATCTACTGATACTACATTAATATCACCTCCAGCAGAAAGCCCAACATCTCCTCCTTCCCCTGCATCACCATTATCACTATTAGTAGAACTAGTATTTATTTGCCCCACATTAATGTCTCCTGAAGGAGCATTAAGAGTTATATTACCTCCATTATTAGCAGCATTACGTGTTGTTATTTCCTGCCCATTTGTAGAAATGCTTCCATTGTTACTAGTGATATTTAAATCTCCTCCACCAGTATTGATAATGTTAGCAGTAATATTACCCCCAGCCGTGATATTTAACGGACGCTGATTAGTATTGAATTGGCTTCCCGGATTCATTGTAAATGAACCAATACCATCGTTATCTGCATCAGCAGTAAATGCAATTGAACCACCGGAAACAAAATTCAGCAAGACATTATTATCAACGGTAATATCGTTAGTAGCTTCAACAACTACATTTCCTGCCTGATTTTCTAAAGTAGTGGCATTTATAGTAATATCAGTATCTGCAAAATCATTTTGAAAAATATCCGGTAATCCAGCTTCTACTCCTCCACTACTGGGAGCATCGGAAATGATAATATTTCTGGGGTCTAGTAGTAAAGTTCCCCAAATACCGTTGACAGCACTAACGTCTACCTTGCCGTCAAAAATTAAGTTTTGTTTACCTGATAATTCAACGAATCCACCATTTCCGCTTTCACTTCCACCTCTAGCGCTAGCATTCCCGTAAAAAGCTGCTAATTCATCAGCCCAAACAATCACTTTTCCACCACTACCATTCTGTAACGCATCTGCTGTAATGACCGAATTTTTATTAAAAAAGGTACGCAAAGCATTGGGTACTGTTCCTTGACCTTTGTAATCTCCACCAATGCGTACTGTACCACCACCGTTATTACCGGAAGCATTGATATTGGCATCAATTACTCCAACAAATTGACCAAAAATATTGACGTTACCGCCAATTTGGTTTGCTTCTGTTTGAGAAACATCAAAAACCCCGGAAGCGATAGCTGTCCCTGTATTCGCTGGTATAACAGTATCAGAATTATTCAACTGTACCGTACCATCTTGCTTGACAGTTAATCCTGTATCTACCCCAGCCGCTCCCTTCGTAAGCAATGTAGGTAAATCCACAGCCGTGACTGGTAATACCTGCCCTTGCAAATCCCTTGGTGAATCAATCACTAAACTCAGTAAATTTCCTGATTGAGATATCTTGACCTGGCTTGAACCCGGTACAGCAGTAATAGTAATATTTCCACCAGGAGCGCTTAATTCTCCTGTATTAATTACCGTTCCACCCAAGAAAGTTAGATTTTCTCCCTGAGAAACTGATAATTTACCAGCATTAACAATACTTCCCGGTTGAGCAAAGTCAAAAGCAAATTCGGTTGGAGTACCAATTAAATTTTGGTAATTATTGTCACCAGATGCATTAAACCAATTATTATTACCAAAACCAATCCCATTCGCAGTAGTAACAGTAAATGAACCAGGTACATTTAAAGTAGTGTCAGAACCAAATATAAATCCCGATGGATTCATCAATATTAAATTGGAATTGCCTCCAGTTACCTGAATCAAACCGTTAAAAATTGAAGGGTCTTTTCCTGCAACTCTACCGATAATATTCTGAATGTCCGGATTAGAAAGGAAATTAGCAATTTGACCTTTATCTAATCCCAGTTTTTCAAAGCTGTGGAATAAATTAGCCCCATCTCCCGAAAGACTTCCACCACTAATATCAAAGCGCTGTCCATCGATTGTAACTGTTGTACCCGTACCGTCATTAGCTGGGGTAATTGATTGTCCCCAAGTTGTTCTCGCAGATAATAAAAAAGACAAAGGAAATGTCGCTAAAAGTAAACTAATTTTCTTTAACATTTGAAATACTCCTTAATATATTATTGATAACTGAGATATGTACTCTACTTCTCTGATTTCAAATTCGAGGAAGAATATAAAAATTTCCTTCCCCTAACCTCTTCTCAACTATTTAGTTGTGTAATTTACCTGAAAATACAAACCATCATCCTGGATATTATCACCCCGGTCATCTAAATCTATTAAAGGAAAACCATAGTTGAGTCGTACATTCAAGCCATCCATTCCGATAAAATCTCTCCAAATCAACCCCGTACCTGCACTAATCAAAAAAGTTTGATTGGGTAATTCATTGGGATTGTTAGACGAATTCCAAATTGCTCCCATATCCATAAAAGGAGTAATGATAATTTGTGGATTTTTCTTTGAATCTTCCGTTAGAGTAATTCGGTCTTCAACCGATAAACGAAACCCATTATCTCCAGAACGCACATTTTGACGATAACCCCGTACCGATGAACCACCACCAATAATAAATTGTTGAGCGGGTAAGAGACTATTAGGTGTAAATTGCATATCAGCTTGCATAACCAACAGATTCTTTTTACTAAGTTTCTGTACTCGCTGTACTTGACCCGACCAACGCAGGTAACGTCCATCAGGAATTGGTGCATCATTAGTAGTAGCATCAAAGAAACCAACACCAAGCCCAAATTGTGAAACTAAAGTCCAAGTTCCCGACGAATCACGCTTAGTATAGTCTTGACCGAAACGAATTTCACTAGTACGACTAACTCCATCTTTATTGGGACCTATACCAAAAGGAAAAGGTCGTCCGTCAAAAATAAAGGTTTGACCATCCTGGTAATTAAATCCCAAGGAAAGAGCAAATTCTTTTCGCAACTCACGTACTAATGGTTGTCGATAACTAATATCGTAAAGTTGTTTTTCTCCTTCAATTCCTAAGTCTTTTAAATCGGATTGGGTAATTTCATTTTTGTTAAATGCTGCTTTTAATGAAAGAGAACCATTCATTGCGTTCAGCGGAACTCGATATGATAAATCATATAATTCCGTCCCTCCCGTAAAAGAACGATTATAGGAACCAATTAACTCATCTCCTAATCCAGTTAAATTGCGAGAACCCAAGGTAACACCAAATCTTTCCGAACCAACACTAGGAGGAGAATAATTATCTACGCTCAAACCTGCAACAAAACTGTTTGCTTCAGTTACTGTAACCGTAAGTTTACTCAAACCATCTTTTTGTGTTGGTCCAAGATTACCCTTTATATCCTCGAAAACTGGGTCGATATTTTGTAGTAATCTTAACTGTGCTTCTAGCTTATTAGTATTAAGAGGAGTATCAACAGCTAATTTAATCCGGTCGCAAATATAAGAGAGATTTAATCGTTTTCTACCTTCAATTTCAATTACTGCTAAAGAACCTTCGAGTATATTAATGTTTACTATTCCATCGTTGATGTCAGTTATTATCGCTCTTGATGTCAGATATCCCTTATCCAAATAAATTAGAGTAATATAACCTGCTAATTGTCTAAGTTTTTCTTTGGACAATTCTTGTCCTTCAAAATCCTTAATTCCTTTTCCTTCTTCCCTCTCCCTAATTTTTTTATCAATATCTTCTGAGGTAAAGATTGTGCTAGCAATTATATTTATTTTGTTAACATAAAAACGTTCTGGGTACTTCTCTAAATCAAGTTCTATCGGGACTTTTTCTAGAGATGAAGATTTGTCTTTACATTTTTCAGATTGTAAATTTTCTTCAGATTGCGATTCTTTTTCGCTACTGGGACTTTCTACCTGGGACTTTTCTTCACTTTCAGAGTTCTGAGTTGATGTTTGTGCAAGTTGATGATTTTTGTTGTTTATTTCGTCTGTGATACCTACAGTATCAGCATTAATACTAGTTGTATGTGCTTTATATTTCGCAGTTCCAGTTCTGTTAGAAAGATGCTGACTTTTTGGCGATCGCACCACTGATGAAAGTTGATTGTTACTTATACTTGCTTTAGCTTTCGGCAAATTCACGTCTAAAGCTAAAGCCATAAAAATAATCAAACAAATACGTTTAACATGACAAGTCATAAAATTTATTTATTTTTGTTTAGTTTCTATGCCCAATTAATATGTATTTAATACTGCTTAATTAATCTAAGTAGATAGCTTGTAAGAATAGCTCGTTTACGGTTAAACATAAATATTAATTTGTAAAAAAATGCTAAGTAATGTAAGTATATTATCATATTAATTTTATATTTTTTTAACTTCTGCTGTTATAACTTATAAATAGGGAATAGTAATAAACCTCAAATTTACTATTCCCCTACAGAAGATTTTAGAGAGACAATGTGAGTAGTACCTTTAGGAATTAACAACTAGGCACATTACCGTAGCGATTAAGAGTGCTGCTGCACAGATTAAACAAGAGTAATATCAAGGTTAGTAGAGAAACCGGTGGGTTTATTTTCGAGGATTGCAAAGGTTGTAGCTGCAATACCATCAGTTAGCGAAGCATTAAATGATAAAGCACCAGTCGAACTGTTGTAATAAAACTGATTGTTAGAAGTAGCTCCGAAGCCAACTTTGTCAATCACAATCTCGTCTCCTTCTCCCCAATTAAAGTCTTTAATGATATCAATACCTTCATATTTAGAATTGAAGATAAAATCATCAGCACCAATGCCACCAACAAGGGTATCTTTTCCACTTCCACCGTATAACTTATCTGTACCAGCACCACCACTTAAGTAGTCATTTCCAGATTCACCCTTGAGGCTATCGTTTCCATAACCACCGTATAAGTAATCATTACCAGAGTAGCCTAAAAGTGTATCATTTCCCGAGTTACCATAAAGGTTGTCATTTCCTCCCCATCCATCTA
>JBCCSG010000166.1:0-14669 GCA_039200565.1 Cyanobacteria bacterium P01_D01_bin.50
AAAACCACACCTGTAAACGGTTTGGTGTTATTTTTGTTATTCTTAAATATTCTGATAATTTTTCTTTAAATAATTTACGCTTCTCTGGATTCTGTTTGTCCTCCAGGCTGTATTTTGCCCAAAGGTAAACGTACTTTTTTCTCTCTAATATTCTCCTTACTTGAGAGCCACTTAACTTAATTTCAGTTATCTTCTCAAGGTAAGTTGCTAATCGAGCAGATGTCCATCTACCAAATTCATATCCATACTCTGACGGTTCTTTATCAATTATTTCTAATAATAAATCTTCATATTCTTTGGTCGCTTTACGAAAATTACCTTCCTTTCTTCCATCCAAAAGACTATCTAAATTATCTGGGTCGCCATGAACTGCCCAATACGCTACCGTTGTATATCCAATACTGAGAAAATCACTAATTTCTTGATAGGTTTTTCCATCATTCATCAATAATAAAATTAATATTTTTTCTCTTACATAAGGGTTCTCATGCTCTTTGAGCGCTTTTAGTAGTCGTTCCTTCTGCTTTTGAGAAAGATGATTTTTTGCTGGCATACCTGAATGGCGTTCGCACCCGTTACTGATTTTTGTATTATACAATCAAGCTGCGTAGCAGCTTATTTCCTGCTCTGTACTCGCTACTTTCTCTGATAGATATTTTTTCGGGTGTGTTACGGCTATAAGAAAATTTGATACACAACAAAATAATTTGATATTGCCGTCACGCACCAATTAATTGAAACGATTAAACGATAATATTTTTTCGGGCGCTGCTGAATCGTAATATGAAATTATGATTTCACATTGCAGGAGACGTAACACTGTTACGTCTCTACACAGGTTTCATGTTTTTGACAAAATGTATATAAATGCAATTCATAGTTTAATTCAGCAACGCCCAATATTTAATTACCAATTACCAATTACCCATTACCTATTCCCATTAATAACGCAAATTCAATTCTTCAAAAACTTGGGAAGATTCCTCAATTTTTAATTCACCAACAGATTTACCGTTAATCTGTAACTCATACTCACCTTTTTGCAATCCTTCTAAATAATAAACTCCTGCACCATTAGTAACTGAAAATCGACGTATATTGTTATCTTCACCTTTTCCTATAGCTTCCACTCTTGTACCAGCAACTGCCTTACCCCCATCATCAGTGACAACTCCCGTGCGAGTATAGGAACGAGTGAAGGGTATCATTATCGGAGTATAGCTACCGGCGACAACATCTACAGCTAAGGCATTTGTACTAGTAAACCAATCAAGAGGAAAGCCTGCTGAATCTAAGTCAAGACGATAAGTTCCTGGTGGCAAACGTACATTGATACGATCGCCTTCAACTTGCGATCGCCATGTTTTAATAGATTTATTATTCACCATTAACAGCAAGTCGGAGTTATCTGTATAAAATTCTTCGCCAGAGTCTCGTTTACCGTTACTATTACTGTCTAAGAAAGGCTGAATCATTAAACCGCCTTGGGTACGGAAGTATCTCGAACGTCTATCTCCTGGGCGAATACCCTGTTGTAAGTTTAAACCAGAAACTAAATTGATACTGAAACTGTCATCATCTCTGGTCAACGATACGCCTTGATAGCGTCCTTGTAACATAATTCCAGGTAAAACAGTGGTGCCTAATGTTGCAACTAAGCCGTTACCTTGGGAGCCGATACCGTAACCTAATTCTGCTTGCCACCGATAATTACCATCCAAGGCTCTTTGTGACGAACGATACCGCCAACCGAGAGTAAGTAAGTTATTGTCGTTGCCGTTATTGCTACGAGTGTCGTAATTTAAAAGTAATGAACTTCCAGAGTTAGAAAATCTAGGATTAGATAAATTATAAGCAAGTTGCGAAGAAGTACCGATTTCGTTTCCTCGGAGATTTAATCCTAGTTTACCGAGACGTTGTAGCAAATTCCATCGTAAGTTACTTTCAGTATCCAGGCTAGCACGAGCAAAAGTATAGGAATTTCTACCGCTGAAATTAAACTGCAATCCAGCTGCTGAAGGATTACGACTAGAGGTATTGGCGAATAAACTAAAACCTGATGAAAATCGCCAGTTGAGATTAAAACGATTGGAAAGTCTATCGCTAGTAAATGATGCCCGCAATTTATTTGATGGTTCGTAGCGAATGTCTGAAATCACGTCTACTCCATCACCCGCTAAGGCTGAAACTGCTACTCGTAAAGGAATATTTTTGGGACGATAAAATAATTCTGCCAACCCTCTTACAGATTCGTCATAGACTCCCCCAAAGCCTACAGTCAGATTTTCTGATAAACCCAAACGTCTAGCAACTCCACCGCGAAATTCGGAAAAGTTACCCAATAAACTTTGATTTCCGTCAAAATCTCGCTGCAAACCACCAGATATAACCCAAGCAGAAGCACCAGCAGGAATTTGCCCGGGTACTGTGGTGAAACTAGCCTCGCGAATTTCCGGTTGTGCTGTCAGTCTTCCTTCTGGATAGAGAAAAACTTGGTAGTTACTATATCCTCTCCTTTTAGTAGTGATATTTTCAAAGCGGTAAATCCCAGAAGAATCAACCAAAACTTCGGCAATAATATTATTACCAAAACTTTGCACTAAGCGAACCAAAGTACCAGGTTCCGCTCTACCAGTTACAGTACGTCCAATTTGGTCCGCTTGCAAGCGTTGACGAGGATCGGAAATACCGCCACCAAATCTTTGTAGAGGTTTAAATCCCTGACGTTGAATAAACGTCAAACCCCAATAGTTTCCACTAGTTCCCTGTCTTTGCCAAAAACTTGATTGGGAACCCAGAAAATAATCTGTTTTATCGGTTTGTCGTAAATATTGGGCTTCAGATATAGTCCAACTTCCTCCATCTCCCAAATCTGGCTGATTTGCACGCACAAACCAGGAGCCATCGAAAATCGTACCGACAGCTTGAAAATTACCTCTAAAATTCGCCGAATTATTTCCGCTAGCATTAGCATCTATCCTTTGTTCAACTGCTGCAATGTTGAACCTTCCCGGTTGAAAGCGCGGTATTCCATCTAATATCAAGGGAGTTTCAGATTCACCAATTCTATTATTGTTTCTATTCTGCCAGGGAACATCTAAGACAATTGCATACTCTTGAATATCAAACTTTGCACTCACCCCAAATAGTCTTTGTAAATCTGCAATTGAAAATGCTAACCCTAATTGAGCATCATTACGAAGCTTTTCGGGGTTGATACGGGTAACAATTCCAGGAGAGCGAACTTCTAACTGTCCATCTGGTAAAGTACTCACATTCAACTTTAAAGCTTGGATTACTGCATCATAGGGTAACAACCAATTTTGAAAATCAATTGCTCTTTCTCCATCTTCTTTTCCTCGTACCAAAATACTTGCTCTGATGCTGCGCTTACCGATATTTAAGCCTACGGGAAAGGTGTTGAAGTTAGCTGAAGCAATTTCGGAATTGAGTTCCTCTGAATTCTTTTCATCTTGCGATAGCGCATTTTGATAATCTCTGATACTTTCGGCTTTACTTCTCTTTAACTTTTTAATTAACTCCTCATAATTTTTTTCTGTTTTATCAACATTGACTCTGGTATCTCTTAGCTCTGAATTCTTCACCATTGATTCAGCAATTGCATTCGGAGTTATTTTAAGAATGGTAATCAGAACGAATGCGAACGCCCAAAATATTTTTTTCATTGAAAAAAATGTGTAATTTATTACTATTTACAGTCCAAATAATATTTTTATTAACAAAGATAATTGAAAATATATCTATTACTAATAGGAATAGCCGCAACTGATACATTTTTTCTAGTAGAGCACGGCGGAAATAAACCAACCATTCATAAAACGTCAAGGGTTCCCATAGGAATTTTTTTAGAAGAAAAAATTTCTATGGGTGCTTGTCAAAGCTATAGAAAATAATACTTTTGAATGCCAGACTTCCGCACAGCCGTACTAGGGTGCAAGAATTTGAACAAAGTAATCAAGCTTGTGGTGTCACACACCAATAGGATATTGTGACAATTTGTAAGTCCTGATTAATTACAAATAATTTATTCCTATGATTGTCTATTTTATAAATTTGATAATCTTTCTAAGTTCAATTGACGATGGTAAATTCATTTAAGTAACTGTAATTTTTCAGAAACATAATTAATCTGCGTTCCAGTAATATCGGCGACTCTTTTATAACAAAATCACAATTGAATGATATCCGTAAAATCCACAATTATTCTCGATATTTTGGCGGATAATCGCAGAAAATCAATACTTTGAGCAGTTTTAGCCTCAAAAATCTTTCAAGTATTATTACTGAAGACAAATATAGTTATTTTAAGGAATATTGTGAATGAATTAATACAGGGTTTACTGAGAAAAAAGATTAATTTTGATTTTTCCAAAGTTCATGAAGCTTTTATTTTCTCAGGTTCAATTGATTAATAAGTTTTTCCAAATAAATAGGAGATATTTTCAATGATTCGTCGTTTAACTCTTACTGCTGTTTTGGCTGTTCTAAGTGTAATGGCTCTAGCACCTAAAGCACAGGCACAGCTTGCTGAAGAGGAAGCAGTTGAATTTATTGGTGCTGTTGGTAATGTTTGTACATTTAATGATACTGTGGGTGGTACCCTGGGTATAGATGGTGAGGGAGAACTTTCCACTCTAGGCGATGGTGGAGAAGCTGGTAGCACTACAGTTAACTGTACTGGTGGCGGCGAGATAACTGTTGCTCCACCAGTAGCAATGGAAGTACCTAATGGTTTCACTGGAGAGGCAACAGCAATCGTTTCCAATCCTGAAGATCCTACTTCTGCTACAGCTAGTGACGGTGATGATGAAGCCTTGGTAATTCCTGCTGGTGATTTCGATCTTGATATAGATATGATTGTTAGTACCGACGAAGAGTTTCTTCCCGGTACTTATGAATATGAAGTAATGGTGACTGCTACTGCTACTGAATAAAATATTTAAGTCAGTCGCACAAAGTAAAGAAGGAACCTATTTAAACAAGATTTAGGTTCCCCTTGAGATCAAATTCAATTTTTATTAAATCGGTTGATTAGAGCCTGCAAGCTTTCAACCGATTTACTCAGTATATCTCGATATATTTATCGATACTGTAAAATTAGCCATCAACTATCTAAATAATCGATGAATTTTGCTTCTATTCGTAAATGTACATTACCGCTAGGTAGCGCTTTGCTATCTAGCTTTTTATTATCGGGAAATATCGCGAAAGCCAACATTTCTATTTCCCCTATGGTGGTTGAAACCGAAGCAAAACGCAATCAAGCACAAGGTAGAATTACCGTTTCCAACCCAAATTCTCGAAATTTCCGAGCTCGCATTTACACTTCACCCTTCACCTACGATAAAGAAAAAGGATTTAAAACTTTATCTTCGAGTCCATTTGACTTAGCTCCTTATCTACAATTCTCCCCCACAGAATTAAAAGTAGATGGTTCAAGTAAACGCAATATTCGTTTTATCGTGCGTTTTCCGCCCAATTTACCCGATGGGGAATATCGCACGATGATTTTTACCGAAAACTTGCGAAAAAGAACGGTAAACAAAACGGATACCGCAAAAAATGTTACCTTTAGGACTAATATTACTCCTCGAATCGGCGTTGCTTTGTACGTTCGTAAAGGGGATGTTTCACCGAATTTAACTACACAAAGCGCCAGATTTGACCCAAAATCGAACAAAATTCAGTTATTGATTGGCAACACGGGTAAAGCATCTGCAATAGTAGCAGGAAATTGGAAATTAAAAAAAGGAAAAGAAGTAATTCAGAAAGGAAAAATCCGCGATACAACTGTCTTAGCACAAGGGGAACGTTTTCTGAAGATGAGATCTCAAAACAAAAGTCAGCTCAAGTTAGCACCAGGAGAGTATCAGTTGACAGGTGAATTGGGATGGGGGCTAAACAAGAAAAAACGGATTCCTTTTAACGTTAATGTGACGATTCCCCCTAAATAATTACAGCAGGGGGAGCAGGGGGAGAGAAGAACAGCGATTACTGAACTGTATTGGGTTAGGGAGGGGTAAAAATGTAGCCCCTCCCTCAACATCGATAATCATAAAGCCGGGAAGGGAGTAATTGGTGCGTGACGGCAAAGCCTATTTATTTGTTTATCCGTGAAAATGATCGTAGCCGTCACACAACCGAAAAAAATTTTCCCTCTTATCCGGTATTATTTCATTGCGGTGTAATGGTAATGCTAAGATTCACAGCATAATTATAAGTTCCTGGGGTAAATGTAACTGGACGTTCTACCCGCAATCCAACTTCTAAATTTGTATCCCCAGCAGGTAAATTTGCTGTAGTATTATTCCCGTCGCTTCTGAGGTTATTTGAGCCAAACTTTAAAAATCCTATCCTTTGTGTAGCAGCTGGATCTTCTGAAGGAGCAGATACTAAGCTTGGTGATAAAACTGTAATTTGAGCAGCGGTGTTGGGGGGAACATTAACGTTAATATTTGCGGGTACTACTGACTCTAATACTTTAAAATTTCCTGCCGATGTCTCTATAACACCGGGGTTGAGATTGCTGAATTTCACTTGCGCTGGTGCAGTTGGAACAAAATTAGTAAAACTTGTTAGTAATAATCCCGAAGCGATCGCCAAACGGTATAACATCACCTTCATAGTCAGATTAATCTACGCCAATTTATATCAGTATGTAGATTCTTTTGTAGCTATTTATCCCGAATAATACTTCAGCGATCATACTTAAAGAAGAATAATTACTCCTTTTTCACCAGAAGATTACCTACAAAAATTGACAAATTAACTAAGATGCGTTTACTCTCCTCAAAGCAGCCGCACCTCTAGGGTGGCAACTACGAACCAAGAAATTTAGCCCAAACACAGTATGACGCATCCTTTACCTGACATAGCTTATATCCCCTGCACCCAAGAAATTGTAGAAGCCGTACTTAAATTAGCCGCTATCAATTCCCAAGACATTCTCTACGATTTAGGCTGTGGAGACGGACGAATTTTAATAACTGCCGCAAAACAGTATGGAGCTAGCGGTGTAGGTATCGATATTGACCCTTTCATAATTGAATCAGCAAGAAAAAAAGCTTTACAAAACAGCGTTTCAGAGAAATTAGAGTTTTATCGACAAAATTTATTTGACAGTAATTTTTCTAATGCAACAGTAATATTTATTTATCTTCTACCACATCTGAATTTAAGATTGCGTCCTCAACTGTGGAAACAACTCAAACCAGGAACCAAAATTATATCTCGCGACTTCGATATGGGAGACTGGCAGCCATTAAAACAATTAAAGCTAATTGTAGAAGAAGAGGAAGTTGAAGTTGAAGTAACTTTATACTACTGGGAAATTGGCGAACAGTGAGCAGCGAGCAAATTTTTATTGTTTATTGTTCGTTGATAATTGATAATTAATTAGTAACATCAACCTAAAATAACTTCTATGTCCATTTCCAAAACGGAAGCGAAGCAATTATTAGAACGGATAATTTTTGAAGATACCCATTCTCAAGATTGGGTGCAGGATGTTTGGGGATTAAGTCCACTGTTAGGAGATAGCGCTGCTAAGTTATTTGAGGTTTTTGAAGCATTGATTGAATGTTGTCCCGAAGCACAACTAGAAAATCTATTGCAAAGTTATTATCAACAACAATCGATAGCTGATAATTGATAATTGATACTTGATAATTAATAATGCCCCAAACGAAAATTTACGGTATTGCCGAGTATTTAAATCCGATTAAAAATCAATTGAGTGCAGTAATTCACAGTTGTTTTGTTGATGCGCTGCAATACCCTTCAGAAAAACGTTTTCATCGTTTTTTTCCTATGGATAAATCTGATTTTATCTTCCCATCTGATAAAAGTCAAAGCTATATAATTATCGAAATTAGTATGTTTGAAGGACGTTCGGTTGAAACGAAAAAAAACTTGATTCGCTTGCTTTTTAAACGTCTTACTGAAAAATTTCGGATTTCTTACAATGATATTGAAATTACTATCTTTGAAACACCAAAACATAACTGGGGGGTACGGGGTGTTCCTGGAGACGAGTTAAATTTGGGTTAAAAAGTGCTTCCTCAACTCGAAAAGCTCACAAGTGTAATAATCCCCATTGCTGGTAACTTGATCTATCGGGTGGCGATATAAAAGCATAATTATGATTACCAACAAAAATAACCAAGAAAGAATAGCTATTATAGGTGCTGGCTTGGGAGGTTTGCCTTGTGGGATCGCTTCGCGCATGGGTGAGCGGCTTATCGCTTACCCTTAGATTCATGGAGAAAATCTTCAACAGTCGCAGGAAATGAGCAGGGAAGAATTTTCTGATTGGTTGTATAATTATCAATTTTAAGTTGTCAGCCTAGCTTATTAAGGTAGGATACTCATAACCACGCCTTCGATCAAAATAGCTGGAATGGGTAAACTCTTTAATCGATTTCAAGCCTGGTTGGTTGATAATCAGAATTTGTTGCTGTCTAAATTGTCCACTGACGAGCAAGAAACGCAAGAGCCTGAGGAGTCTTTAACTGAATTACCGCCATCACTCGCATCTGAATTAGTTTTAGCTGTCGATAAATTACCGAGTGACAACCCAGATTTAAAAGCAATTTACTCAACCTTAAATGAGAATTTTGAGAAATGGTGTAGCAATCCTCAAACGGCTGACAATTCCCTAGTAATTTTAAGTTCTCCGGTAACTACTGTATCGCGAATTTTAACTGAAAGTTTATCATATTGGGCATTGGAGAGAAAAATTCCCTTACGACCTTTACAATGGACTGGTAGACCATCTGAAGTTGATGATATTACACCAAAGTTACGGCAGCAATTAGGTAGAGGAGTCGTAACAACAACATCCAAACGGCCAGAAATTGTTGTTATTCCAAATTTAAATTGGTGTTTTTTGCGCTGCGTTGATGGTTTGGAAGGAATTGATTATTTACAGGAAGTGTTGCTTCAAGATGATTCTCGATTTTGGGTAATTGGTGCGGGTAAAGTTGGTTGGGAATATCTGAATCATGTATCTAATTTTAAAGCTTACTGCGGTGAATTTTTAGAATTACCTAAACTTACAGACGAACAATTTCAAGCATGGTTTGAACCGATTATTGCTGAATTTAATATTAATTTTAATAAATCTATCTTAGAGTTTTCTAATGCTGAAGAAAATGAAAGTAATCAAAATAGATATTTTAAAAAATTAGCTGCTGTAAGTGAAGGAGTAAATACCATAGCCGCGCAAGTTTTCTTACGTTCAATATGCTACGAACCTAAATATTCGGAAAATGAGGAAAACGATCGAGAGTTAGGAAATCTTGTAGCACAAAACCCCGAATTACCTAATTTGCCGCGTTTAAATGCAGACGAACACTATATTTTATATTCTTTATTATTACACGGTGATTTAACATTAACTGCACTCAGCGAGAGTTTAGGAGATGAAAAATCTTTTGTCAAAGGTAGAGTGCAAATGTTACGCCGTGCGGGTTTAGTCGAGCAAAACAACGGAATACTAACTATTAATCCGATTCATTATCCACGGCTAAAAAACGAATTGTCGAATAATAATTTTATTATCTATGAATCTGACTAATGTTATTATTTCTTAATTTAACTAATCTAATTTTAGCTCAATCTGCCGATGATGCAGCTAAAGAAACTGTAGAACAAACCCAACAACTCATTACTGAAATAACAACTTGGAAAATTAGTCAAGGGTTAATTGTTCTGGTAATTTCCTACATTACTATTCAGGTAATTGACAAATTAGTAATTTGGGTATCCGAACAAGTTGCGAAAGAATGGCGATTGCAAGTTAAGCAATTTCTACCTTTTTTTAGAATGATGGTTTTAACTATAACCATTATATTGCTAATGAACTTATTCTTAAATTTATCCCGAGATAACTTAGTTGCAGTTACAGGTACCGTGGCAGTTGCCTTGGGTTTCGCCTTCAAAGATTACGTCAGTTCCATCATCGCCGGAATCGTCGGCTTATTTGAAGCACCCTACCGAGTTGGCGATCGCATTCAAGTTGGAGATTACTACGGTGAAGTCAGAAGTTATGGACTCAGGGGAATCCGTTTACAAACCCCGGAAGATAATGTTGTTACCATACCTCATAATCAAATCTGGACAAATGCCGTATCTAATGCCAACATGGGTGAGTTGGAAGCTCAGGTCATTACTCAGTTTTACTTTGCTCATGAGGTAGATGTTCAACTAGTAAAAAAAATATTATATAGGGTAGCGTATACTAGTAAATATACTTATCTTAAACTTCCTATTTTAGTAATCCTAGAAGAAAAGCCTTGGGGAACTTTTTTTGAACTCAAAAGTTATCCTTTAGATGCACGAGATGAATTTATTTATAAAACCGACTTGACAAAAAGGGCAAAACGAGTGTTTGCAAAGTATAATTTGCCTTATCCTCGCTTGCTAAATATGAGTGAGGAGTAAGGAGTAAGGAATTCAAAATTGAGAACTGTTCACAGTTCACTGTCATGGTAGTGTCAACTGTTAACTATTACGAATTAACACCTTACAAATCCCATCAGGAAGTAATAACATATCATCTGAGAAACAGCGAAAAGAGGATATTCCTAAATGCTTTGGATTCAAGTCATTATATGTATAGCGCTGGTGATAGTAGTAAGTTCAAAACTTTCGCAAAGCGCCGATATGGTGGCTGAGAAGAGTGGTTTGGGACGTAATTGGGTAGGCGCTATTTTACTTGCTGGAAGCACTTCTTTGCCGGAATTGGCTACGGGTATAAGTGCGGTTAATTATCTGGATGCACCAAATTTAGCCGCAGGAGGTATATTTGGTAGCTGTTTATTCAATTTAATGATTCTAGCAATATTAGATATTATTACCGGAGGAGGTCCGCTTTTTCAACAAGCGCAGGTTACTCACGGTTTAGCGGCTGGTTTGGGTTGTTTGCTTTTAGGTGTTGCAGCAACTGGGATATTTTTAGGGCAGTTAGGTATAGATCCAATGTTGGGTTGGATTGGTATTCCTTCTCTTGTGCTGATAGCGTTTTACTTGATTAGCGCTCGTTTGATTGCAAAGTTTGAAATGAGACGGCGTAATGAAGTATTAGAACAAGAAGGTGAAGCTTATGAATACTCCCACGTCAAACCGCGAACAGCGTATCTATTGTTTGGTTTATCTTCGCTGGCGATAGTAATATTAGGGGTATGGTTGGCTTGGTTGGGAGACAGAGTTGTTCAACAGACGGGATTGGGAGAAAGTTTTATTGGTTCTTTGTTACTGGCAATAACCACGTCGCTTCCCGAAGTTGCTGCTGGAATCGCTGCAGTACGATTAGATGCTGTTGATTTAGCAATTTCTAACGTTTTTGGTTCCAATATTTTTAATATGGCAATCTTAGGAGTTTACGACGTTGTTTATTTTAAAGGCGATTTATGGACGAAAATAGGCGAAGTCCATATTTTTACTGCGGTTATAGCAATGATGATGACTTCCCTTGCGATTGTAGGATTAATTTACCGCACAACTTGTACGTCGAGATTGCGTCTGAGTTATGATGTTTTGGGATTAATTGTTTTATATATTGGCGGCATGTATATTATTTATTTGGGTTAATTCTGGTTAGGAGTTAGGAGTTAGGAGTTAGGAGTAGAGAGTAGGGAGTAATAGCATTATAATCAGAAATTAGCCGGACTTGATATCATAGGTTGATTTAACAAATCTTTCAGCAAATTATCGATACATATCGTGAAGATTGTTGATTGGCACTCGGCAACGTCTTTATACAATTTAGATGTATAACCATTAATGTTAAATTTAGTAGCAAAATTTATTCAATGACTGATAATTGTTCATTATTCATTGTAAATTGATAAATCCCAAAATCTAAATTTAGTTCTGCATTTTTAAGTAATTTATATACAGATGATTGGGAACTAGGAGTAACGCTGGCAATTCCGAAATTAAGTTTTAAAAGTTTGCTTTCTATATCTAGAGTATCAAAGGAAGCTTGAATATTTTTGACTACTTCTGTTGCTTCTGCAGTTTGGGTATTCGCTAAAATTATCGCAAATTCTTCATCACCGTAGCGAGCAAGAAAATCGGTAGAGCGCCTTTTACATTGACGCATAATGTCAGCAATTTGACACAAATGTTCATCTTTATCTTGATAATCTAGTTCGGAAAAGTCAATTTTACACAAAACTAAAGAAAGAGGTAATTGATACTTTTGCAATCGTTTCCATTCGCGCTGTAGGTATTCGTTAAAGTAGGCACGACTGGCAACTTTAGTTAAAATATCGCTAGAAGGAAGATTGTGTAATTCGCGACTTGCTGTTTCTAAACTGACTGTTAATCGACATTCGCGTTCAATTTGACGACGAGTTTCTAATATTGCCCAGCGAGATGTTAATAAGCGATTAACCCTCTGTGCTAGTACATCCCAATCGATGGGTTTTGTAATGTAATCGCTTGCTCCTACCTGAAAAGCTCGTTCTACAGATTCTTGGTCGTCGAGAACTGTTATCATTAAAATCGGCGGACAATTATCACCCATAAGTTTTTGCAACTTGGTAGAACATTCAAAGCCATCCATTCGAGGCATCATGGCATCGAGTAATATCATGTCTGGCATAAATTTATGACAAATATCCAAACAATGTTCTCCGTTAAAGGCTTCTATTATCCGATATCCCTGCTTCTCCATTGCTTTATGCAACACTAATCGTAAAGTTTTTTGATCGTCTACTACGAGAATTTGGGGTGGGTTATTGTGTAAGTAGGAATTAATCATGATGCCTCCTGGTGGGATATTGTAGTTGCAAAGCTGTTTCTACCCGTTGGTACTCTTTATCAAGTTGTTGGACTATTTTAGTTGCTTTGAATATACTTCCACTCCGAGCTATAGTTTCTAATTCAGTGCATACCCGAGCTAAGGATTGAGCACCAATGGTAACGCTCAATGACCTTAAGGCATGAGCATAATTACGTAGGTTTTCAGTATCATGTCTCGCGAGGGCACGGGAAATTTCTTGCACTTTTGGCGATGCATCTTCAAGGTAACTATCAATTAATTCGGCTATCATTTCATCGGCATCATCACCTGCCATATCTTTTAATTCTTGTAAGATTTCAGTATTAATAGCTGATTCATCCTCAGAATCGGATTTATTCCTATTTATATTCACCACAGCCGTAGAATCCGAGTCTTTATTTAATGACTGTTGTAAATTTTTATAGTTATTGAAAATTTCCATCAAAGCTTCAATACGAATGGGTTTACTGATATAGTCATTCATTCCGGCATTGAGACATTCTTCCCTATCACCCTGCATGGCGTTGGCTGTTATAGCAACAATCCAAGGGCGATAGCCTGGTGCCCATTCCTTAGAGATATGGCGAGTTGCTTGTAATCCATCCATTTCCGGCATTTGTACGTCCATAAAAACGATATCGTAGTCTTGACGGCGCAAACTATAAAGGGCTTCCAATCCATTACTTGCCACATCGGCACAATAACCCAATCGCTGCAGCATATGTAAAGCCACTTTCTGATTTAAAGGCATATCTTCTACCAAAAGAATGCGTAATGGTAGTTTTTCGCTTAATTTCGAGTCAAATTTTGATATTTTGTTTGT
Organism: Cyanobacteria bacterium P01_D01_bin.50; assembly: GCA_039200565.1. Taxonomy (GTDB): domain Bacteria; phylum Cyanobacteriota; class Cyanobacteriia; order Cyanobacteriales; family Nostocaceae; genus Rivularia. The sequence goes on from JBCCSG010000166.1 coordinate 13,635, forward strand.
AGAAGACAATATTGAAATTTGTTTTCCGCATAAAATGCGCACGCAGGTATCGTAAAGTTGGGATTGTTTGATTGGTTTACTCAGTAGAGTCAGATATTCCGATTTGGTTGCGATTTGTTGTTGAGTTAATCTATCAACAGAACTCAAAATTACTAGAGGAAATTGTTCGTAACCCGGTATAGAATGAATCCGCTCAGCCAAAGTTAAACCATCCATTTGTGGCATTCGCATATCTACGATCGCCATATCAAATTTTGATTCGGAATTGATTAATTCCAAGGCTTGCAAACCGGATGCGGCGGTGACAACAATAATTCCCCATTTCTGCATTTGTAAAGTCAGAATTTGGCGGTTGGTGGGATTATCGTCTACTACCAACAGTCGCTTTCCGGCTATATGTGGTTGAATATCCTCCAGATTGACGATTCTGTTATTTGGTGCTGACTGGGCTACAATCGTGAAATAAAAGGTAGAACCTATTTTGGGGGTACTTTCTACCCACATGGTGCCATCCATAATTTCGCTTAATCGCTTGCTAATTGCTAAACCCAATCCAGTACCGCCATATTGACGAGTCATGGAAGCATCAACCTGACTAAAGGGGTTAAATAATCGGTTTATTTTATCTTGGGGAATACCAATACCGGTATCCTTGACGGCAAATTGAATTTGATAATTATTTGTTGTATTAGTTAATTGTTTTGCTGTTACAGAAACAACTATTTCACCTGCTTCTGTAAATTTAACTGCATTGCTAAGTAAATTTATTAATATTTGCCGTACTCGCGTTATATCTCCAATAATTGAAGTCGGAGTTTGACTGTCAATTGTGTAAGCTAAATTCAAGTTTTTCGCAGCAGCTTGAGAAGTTAATAAATCTAAAGATTCTTCTACACAATTACGCAAGTTAAACGGAATTTTCTCCAAATCTAACTTACCCGATTCAATTTTGGAAAAGTCTAAAATATCGTTAATAATAGCTAGCAATGTATCGCTGCTGCTACGAATAGTTTCCACAAAATCTAACTGTCGAGG
>JBCCSG010000167.1:0-14627 GCA_039200565.1 Cyanobacteria bacterium P01_D01_bin.50
ATACTTACTATACTCTCGGACGTTCTGGACTTCGCGTTAGTCGTCTTGCTTTTGGTACAATGACTTTCGGTACTGAATGGGGTTGGGGTGCTGATCAAGATACCGCACGACAAATGTTTAACACCTATATCGATGCTGGTGGTAATTTCCTTGACACCGCAGATTTATACACTAACGGTACCAGTGAAACTTGGTTAGGAAAGTTTACCGCAGAACGCAATCTACGAGATAAAGTTATTATCGCCACCAAGTTTACTTATAATGGTGAACCGGGAAACCCCAATGCTGGTGGTAACGGACGTAAAAATATTATCCGAGCGGTGGAAGGTTCTTTAAAACGTTTGGGAACGGATTACATCGATTTATATATTCTCCACACTTGGGATAAAATCACTCCTGCTGAGGAGATAATGCGGACTCTTAATGATTTAGTATCTTCGGGTAAGGTACGATACATCGGACTCAGCAATGTACCTGCTTGGTATGCGGCAAGAGCGCAAACTATTGCGGAATATCGTAATTACGAGCCTCTTTGTACTCTACAACTGGAATACTCCCTAGCGGAACGGAATATTGAGCGGGAATTTATACCTTTGGGAACTGAGTTGGGTATGGGAACGATGGTTTGGAGTCCTTTAGCTAGCGGACTTTTGAGTGGTAAATATAACAAGCATGAAAGTGGATTTACTGGGGAAGGAAGGTTAGATACAACTCGCGGTATCTCAAATCCAGCTTTTGAAAAAATTAATGACAAAAATTGGAAAATTGTTGGGGAGTTGGAAACTGTTGCGAAACAGTTGGGACGTAGTATGGCCCAAGTTGCTGTAAATTGGACTGTTAATCGTCCCGGTATCGCATCGGTGATTGTCGGAGCTTCTAAGTTATCGCAATTAGAAGACAATATCAAAGCATTGGATTTTGATATTCCCGCTGAATTAGCAAATCGTCTCGAAACTCTCAGTAAACCAGAACAACAGTTCCCCTACAGCTTCTTTGATGCTGAAATTCAAGGAATGATTAATGGTGGTGCTACGGTTGGGGATAAACCCGACGGATATAAACTCAATGTGTTGAGTAAATCAGCTGGTGCTGGTGTTTCTTAGAAAGAAAAAGTAAAATTCATTTTTGTCGCGACTTCACCACAGACTTCATTGAAATACTTGAGGTATCTTATCGCAACAATTTTTGATTTCAATTAAACGAAGGAAGAGCCGAAGTTGTTTGGAATTGGGATGGGGTTTAAATCCCCAACCCAATTCTTTCACCTTTGAGCGGTGGGGAACTAAACCCATATGTTTAAGTTAAAAGATTAAATCGATTGAAAATAATTGTTGTGCGATCGCAACAGTTTTATAATGTCAGTCAAAATATTAAATCCATTGAAAATTAATTGTTGTGTTATCGCAATAGTTTTAATTTTGATTGATTTATTTGAGGATAAACTTATGGAGACGTAGGATTTCTACGTCTCCAAACCCATCAGAATTAATCAAAAGAACTACTAATCTGAATCGTATCTTATAAGAACAATTAAGAAGCGAAAACGAGCTAAAAATAATATTGCAGCAATCCCAATCCCAACAGACTGTCCGAACCACAAACCAGTACCACCCCAACCAAAAACAAACCCCAGAATATAACCACCAGTCAATCCGATACCCCACAGAACAGGAATACTTAATAATAAAGAGAATTGAGTATCTTGAAGTCCCTGGAGCGCTCCATAAGTAATTTTTTGAACTCCATCTAAGATTTGTGAAAAGCTTGCTATTGTTAGTATCGGTAATGCTAGATTTATGACTTCAGTATTAGCAGGGTCTTTAATATCCAGGTACAATCCAATTATTGATTGAGGAAATAAAAGCATTAAAATAGTCAATCCTATTGTAAACAGTAGTCCAATAGCAATACTTAGATATGTCGATAACTTAATTCCTTCTAGATTTTTTTGTCCGAGCCACTGTCCAACCCTAACTGTAGTAGCATAAGACATTCCCAAGGGAATCATAAAGGTTACAGCAACAGTTTGGAAGACAATTTGATGTGCTGCTAATACTTGGGTTCCTAATGTACCCATTAAAAAAGTAACAACTGTAAATAATCCCAGTTCAAAAGCGATAAATATGCCGATTGGTACGCCAATTTTGCTTAATTCCCAAATAATTCCAGGTTTGAATTTGTGTAATTGCTCGAAGATGCGATAAGTTTTTAGTTGTGGATGCTTAATAATGTAAATAATTAAAGCAATAAACATTCCCCAGAAAGTTAACGTACTTGCGATAGCTAAACCGGCCAATTCCAAGCGAGGAAAGCCCAATTTACCAAATCCCAAAACATAGTTACCAACTATATTAAAAAACGTCCCCGAAATTACAATAAACATTATGGGACGAGCATGGGATAATGCTGATACGACATTCCGCAGCATTGCAAAACCCAAAGCTGGGAACAAAGCCCAAAGGATAATATCCAAATAGGTGTTAGCTAAAGTAACGGTTGTTTCTGTTTGTCCCAATTGCAGCATTATCGAATCAAACTTCGCGATCGCCAACATTGTGGGTATGGACAACAACAGAACTAACCAAAAACCTTGACGAGTATACTTTTCAATCTTTGTTTTATTACCTGCACCATAGGCTTGAGCAATTACCGGACTGACCCCCGATACTATCCCAACCGCAACATTTAGTACAGTAATAAAAATTAAAGAAGCCAAACCACCAGCAGCTAGGGTTTCGGGACTCAATCTACCCATCATAACCGTATCAAAAAAACCCGTGAGAGATTGAACTACCTGTGCACTAACTAAAGGAATAGCTAATTGCAGAAATTGTTTGCTCTCCGTGCGAATAGCAGAACTATTATTGATATGCTTTTTTCTCAATAACATTTTTATACCTTAAATTTAAACAAACTGGTGGCTATTTAGCTTGCCTTGAATGATCAACATTTATTAAAATTTATAAAGATTTTAGGTTTCGAGCTACTAAATTCTTGCGGTACTATCAAAATCTTGCTGCAGGTTTTTTACTTGGATGCAATTATTCTCAAAAGATCCATGAACACGGAAAGCAGCCCAAAAATAACAACAATCACTTATTCATCAAATGAAGGACTCGTTGCTTCCAGTAAAGATTTAGGCTGGAAGTCTATTATTGTTAAGGAATACCAGCTACCACCGGCACAATGTTCTTATCCAGCTTTTCCCCAGCACGATTTATATTTATGTCTTTCAACTCGTCCTTACCGAATTCATCAAGTGATGGGAGACAAAAGTTATGTGGGTATTTATAGCAAGGGTGATATTTCCATAGCACCAGCAGGAACTAGGGGTAAATTCCGTGCTGAAGGTGAAGACCATTTTTTACAAATTCAAATTGAACCACATTTTTTACAACAAATCGCTCTACAAACAGGGGAAGTAGATGGGAATAGTGTGGAGTTAATTCCTAAATTTAAAGAACGCAATTCTAATATTGAGCAAATTATCATGATGCTGTATGCGGAACTCAATCGAGGAAGTGGTTGGGGAAGTAAACTGTATATCGAATCTTTAAGTAATGCCTTAGCTGTCAATTTACTGCGAGATTATTCTGTCAAAAAGACTAATTTTAATTTACATTTAGGGGGTTTAAGTGACAGTAAGTTACTTTTAGTTACCGATTATATTAACGACAATATCGCCACAGAAATTAAATTATCAGACTTGGCTGCATTAGCCGGAATCAGCCAATTTCACTTCAGTCGTTTGTTTAAAACATCTATGGGAATCTCTCCTCATAAGTATATTATGAAACAAAGAGTTGAACGGGCAAAATCATTATTAAAAAATCCAGAGTTATCAGTAACAGAAATTGCTTTATTATGTGGTTTTAATAGTCATAGTCATCTAGGTAAATATTTTCGACAACTTACAGGATTTACACCCAAAGAATATAGAATTGCTTAGAAAACAAATTATTACTCCTATCCCACTATTCCGATCGTGCTTGGAGGCGCTTTCGAGTTAACTTCTAAATATGGGTTGAATTCTCCACCGCTCAAAGGTGAACCATATGCCCCACGCGACCTGGGAATGGATTTGGGTTTAAATCCGCATCCCAATTCCAGGCAACTTCGCCCCTTCCGCTTAAACCTTCTTCCTTCGTTTTAAAAATCTCTCCCTCACTCCCTAAGTAGATTAGTGTTGAAAATAGAAATGTCGGATAAGGGAATAGGAGTAAGGTATGAAGGGTAATTTACATTTTATAACATAATTCACGAATAGTATTGTTCAAACAGTTGCTCTCCAATTTATAAGTGATTTTTTTTATGATTAATTTCAGTCTTGTCGATAATATTAACGCTGTTAATAAAGTTTCAAAATTAGCTGATATTATTTGGAACGAACATTATTTACCAATAATTGGTAAGGAACAAGTTCTATATATGCTCAATAAATTTCAAAGTGAAGATGCCATCAAACAGCAAATAAATCAAGGATATAAATATTACATAATTATTGATAATCAGGTTGAAGCTGGCTATTTCTCTGTTCAATATAGACCGGCAAAATTATTTCTGAGTAAATTCTATATTCTTAAATCTTTTCGCGGAAAGGGTATTGGTAAACAGGGAATAGAATTTATAAAAAAAACTTTTAGCAATTCTACTATTCAACTGACGGTAAACAAAAATAATTCTGACAGCATTGCTTTTTATCGGAATGTTAGCTTTCAAATTATTGATAATGTTGTTGTCGATATAGGATGTGGCTTTGTAATGGATGATTATATAATGGAAATTTCCTCTTTTGATAATGTATCAAAAAGATGAAATTTCCCATTAAATTTATTATTTAAATCACTATTTTTTCATTAAAATTTAACGTAACCCGATCGCGAAATTGCAACCGGGATAAATTCAACAAAAAATATTAATTTTCAAGCTATTTTTAGCAGTCTACGTAAAACTAACTGATCTTCTAATTTGGCTTTAAGGCGACCATTTTCTATATCTCTAATCCAGCTTTGGCTTTTACCCATCAGCTTTGCTAATTCCCTCTGAGAAATACTTAAGTTTTTTCTTGCTAAACGTATTTGTTCGCCAAGTAAACCACCTGCTGTTTTAATTGTTCTTCTTTTCGTAGTTCGCTGTTGTTTTTTCCTTGCTGCTAGATTTGGCTGATCCCATTGCGATGAAAGTTCAAAAGATAAAATTCGTGCATTCATCAGCATTTTCCACTTACCACGAGGGCTTACATCAGTTAACCTTCTTCCTCCATCGCCATCCTTAATCCAAAATTCTATTGCTTCTTCTGGATCTTCCGGAATATCCGTTAACTTTGCCCACAGAGGTTGAATTGGTGGAGGGTAAGTAACTGGATCGAAAATAGGTTTCATTCCATAATGTGACAATATTTCTAAATCGCTCTCAAAAGTTCGCAGCAGTCGTTTTCTTTCTTCCCTTTTTCTGCAAGCAATTGCGACTTTGCGATCGCCATAAGCAACACGCATTATTGTGGGTACTGTAATGCGTTGTTGTTTACCCATTTTTGTTTTGAACATCAACCACATCATCAGTCGCGCTGCACCTTCATGTTGCTGCCAAATACTCATAACTGTAGTCAGCAAAGATTTGGGCAAATTACCATATTGATAAAAAGCTGTTCGCTGTTTACAGGCCTCTTTATTTAAGAAATACTTTGCCCAGATACCAGCTTTGATTCTAAATGTTAAACCAATAAGATATTTACACCCAAGTTCGTCTTGTTGGAAATGATGTTGAATTCCCCTTAAGTGCCACAACTCCTCTTTTTCCATAAAAATTGGCTTTATACGTCCAGATGAAGGTATATCAATGGAAACAATTAAGGAACATACTTGCTGCACTAGACTTTTCATCAAGGCCAATTTTGTGGTTTTATTCAAGTCTTTACGTTTCTCTAATCCCAAATATTTCTCTATTTGTTTGTCATCTATAACAAACTCTTCTTGCCAAGGTTTTTCTGAGAAAGTCGCATAAGCAGCAAAAATAAGATGCACGCAAGCAGCACGAATATCAAGAGCTTCAATTGCTTCTAAGTCTGTTGCTAGCTGATATCCTCCCGGAGAAGAATTAATATGAAAAGCAATTTTTCCCCGCCCTTGATTTATTTGTTTGCTATAACACATTTTATGGTTTTCATCAATTTCCCAGGGTAAAGATGTTCTTTGAGACAAGACGTTACAACCTTCCCAAACAGGAATACCTGACGCAAATGGATTACTTTTACCATTAAAAAATAAATCTGAACTAGTTAATTCTCTGTCATTAATTTTACATCGTCCTTTTTTGACTTGTAATGGTATGGCTGATTTATTTGGACAGGCTGATACACACTGGGGTTCGGAATAATAACCCTCACAGTTGTTACATAAATGAGGATCTATCCAATATTCACCATTTTCGATTTTGATAGCACCTGTTGGACATTGAAAGCGACATTTATCGCATCCAGCGCAACTGTTGTTAGAGATTGTATAAGGCATAAGGCTAGAAGGCCACTTAACTTCTTGCGATGTTTGGCTCAAGTCTTACCGAGATGTGTCTTTTAATTGCACTCTCATCACCACACTTGACGATCGGAAAAATGGTTTTCCGATCGCTATTTTGACTCACATCTATAAATCTGTACTTCCGATTAATTTAAGGAAATTAGTTAAAAGTATAAAACTGAGCCTATATTTAAAACTTCATTATTTATAGTTTTCATAAAGATATTAAAAAGTTTTGTTCATAATGAGCTATGAACGTTTTTTCTCTTTATCCTAAAAAATTTAAGATTATTTTTTTATTGAAAATCACAAGATTATTTAAATTCTTATTTAAGAACAACTGAACTACTGATAATCTTTGTTTATTCAATATTTTATTAATCTTTATTTTTTGTCCATCTACTATCTTAACATATTCTTCATGTATTCTTCACCAAAAAATAAACCGCTAATTATCAAGTATTTAATATTACTTGAAAATAGTGATACTTGTATTTATAAGCAGCAAGATTTTTGAGTTAAAAATATTACATAAATATCTGTATGTTATGAAATTGGTCGGATAAATGTATTGGTTAAAAAGCTTGCGATCAAATTTTCCGACAAATTTCTAGATCCATGCTGAAATAAAAAATTCAAGCATGAATTATAGTTTTAAGAATTGATGTTTAAAATAAAGCACTCCTACAGCGATTACTACTAAACATTAGTAAATATTAGTATATGGTTATTTATGATATCTAGTAAAATAATAGTAAGTTTGTAATAAACTAAGCTATAAATTTTAAATAGTTTAAATTGAACAAAATTAGCTTTTAAATTAGTATATAGTCATTCAGTTTTTTATAAAGCTAGAATATGTAAATTTTGCTGCTTCCAATATCAATAGATATAAACTTAATTTTTAATTTATAGTTGACTATTGCTAGTTAAGTTACAATTAAATTATTAGTAGATAAGTTTGAATGTAAAACTTTTCTTTATCTTCATCTTTCTATTATATAAATAGAGATAAATATAAAATAAATGTTTATAGGTTGATTTCACAGTTTTCAAGAATAATGATGGGAAAATATTATTCATATGCAAATAAATATAGTATTTTCAATATATAAATGGCTAAAACTATGGAAAATTTAATAAAATTATATTGAGAGCCAACTTTATTGTATAGATAAATAATTAATTTTATAAGTTATAAAAAAAAAGTAAAAACGTAGCAAAATAAACTAAAAAAACAAGTATATTATTGCTAATTTGGTATAGCAGAATAAATGATATTTATGCAGTAAATATCTTTTTAGTTGGCGCTGCTTACGCTTTCTAAAAATAATCAACTCAAAAACAATAATTTAAGAGGTAACTTGAAAATCTCGACACTAGACTAAACAAAGCGATTCAAACTAAACTCATCGCTATTATTAAATGACGTTTTATACAGCAAGTAACTATGCAACAAATTCCTGTTTCATTATTAACTCTGATTGCTGGAGTTTTTGTGACACTTGTGGGTTTTTGGGTTAGTCAAACCCATAATCTATTACCAGTACAAGCATCCGAACAAGCACCCTTAGTAGATGGATTCTTTAATCTAATGTTCGCGATCGCCATTGCCTTATTTTTGGTGGTACAAGGAACTATCCTGTTGTTCGCGATTAAATTTCGTAAACCGAAAGATGATGACTCAGATGGGGAACCAATTGAAGGTAATCTCCCGTTAGAGATATTTTGGACTGCAATTCCGACAATAATCGTTTTTGCTTTAGGTATCTATAGCGTTGATGTTTACAAGCAAATGGGAGGGTTTGCATCCCCCGCCACGATTGAAAGTCGCGAATATTCTGATAGTGGAAGCGCAATTGCGGCAACTATGAGCGAAGCTCCTTCAATATCAGAAGATACAGCCTCAAACGATAGACAAATTGGTATTCAAGGTTCCCCCACGCAGCAACATAAATCAGCAGATGTAGTTGTAGATGTTACGGGAATGCAATTTGCTTGGATATTCAACTATCCCAAAGAGAGCATCACATCAGGTGAATTGCACGTACCAGTAGGCGCTGACGTAAAGTTGAACATCGCCGCTACAGATGTAATTCACTCATTCTGGGTACCGCAATTCCGCTTAAAGCAAGATGCGATTCCTGGTATGTCCACTGAATTACGATTTGTTGCTACCAAAGTAGGAACTTATCCTGTAGTTTGTACAGAATTATGTGGCGGTTATCACGGATCGATGAGAACTCAAGTAATTGTTCACACCCCCGAAGAATATCAAAGCTGGTTGCAAGAAAACCGCATTGCACAACAAGAATCTTCACAAACTGTTGCAGTTAACCCTGCACAATTATCACCATCTGAATACCTTACTCCCTACAATTCCGAAATGGGGATTAACTCAGCAATTCTTGCTCAAATTCAAAAGTAAATTGATATTGGGCATTGCGAATAATGAATTGGGGATGGGGAATAAATAGTTAGAAGTTAAGAATTATTTTTTCTATTACCTCTATCCCCCTCCTCAAGAGAATCGAAAATCCAAAATTCAAAATCGAAAATCGAATGACGCAATTAGAACATCCACAAAAAACTGAACATAAAGTGGCTACTCATAGTCATTCCGAAGCGTGGAAATGGTATCACTATTTTACCTTCAATGTAGACCATAAGGTAATTGGAATTCAATACCTAGTGACATCGTTTATTTTCTATCTCGTTGGTGGATTGATGGCTGTAGCCATGCGTGCGGAATTAGCTACGGCAGATCCAGATGTGCTAGATCCCAACCTGTATAATGCCTTTCTTACCAATCACGGAACAATCATGATTTTTTTATGGATTGTTCCTAGTGCAATTGGTGGCTTTGGGAACTACTTAGTACCATTAATGATTGGTGCTAGGGATATGGCTTTCCCAAAATTGAACGCGATCGCCTTTTGGTTAAACCCACCTGCTGGTGCTTTAGTTTTGGGTAGTTTTTATTTTGGTGGTTCCCAATCAGGTTGGACAGCCTATCCACCCTTAAGTTTAATCACGGCGAATACTGCTCAAAGCATGTGGATTCTTGCCATTGTTTTGGTCGGAACTTCTTCAATTTTGGGTTCGTTGAACTTCGTTGTTACCATCTGGAAGATGAAAGTTCCTTCTATGAAGTGGGATGAATTACCCTTATTTTGCTGGGCAATTTTAGCTACTTCATTATTGGCACTTCTTTCTACACCAGTATTGGCGGCAGGGTTAGTATTGCTGTTATTTGATATTAACTTTGGAACTTCATTTTTTAAACCAGATGCAGGCGGTAATGTGATTATTTATCAGCATCTATTCTGGTTTTATTCCCATCCGGCAGTTTATTTAATGATTCTGCCTATCTTCGGAATTCTTTCCGATGTGATTCCAGTTCATGCGCGCAAACCAATCTTTGGATATAAAATCATTGTTTATTCTAGTTTGGCAATTTGTGCTGTGGGTTTGTTTGTGTGGGTTCACCACATGTTTACTAGTGGCACACCAGGTTGGATGCGGATGTTCTTCACTATTTCTACCCTCTTAGTTGCTGTTCCCACTGGAATTAAAATATTTAGTTGGGTTGCAACTTTGTGGCAAGGAAAAATCCGCTATACTAGCGCTATGTTATTTGCGATCGGCTTGTTGATGATGTTCGTTTTGGGTGGTATCGGTGGAGTTACCCTGGGAACAGCACCTTTTGACGGACATGTTCACGATACGTATTATGTAGTCGCACACTTCCACTACGTCTTGTTTGGCGGTTCTGTATTTGGTATTTACGCAGGAATTTACCATTGGTTTCCTAAAATGACTGGAAGGATGCTCAATGAAACCTTGGGAAAAATTCACCTTGTGCTCACTTTCATCGGCACCAACTTAACCTTCTTACCCATGCACGAATTGGGATTGCAAGGAATGCCTCGCCGAGTAGCAATGTACGATCCACAATTTGAAGCTATCAATGTGATTTGTACCTATGGTGCTTATCTATTAGCAATATCGGTAATTCCTTTCACTGTGAATATTATTTGGAGTTGGATGGCTGGAGAAAAAGCCGGTGATAATCCTTGGAATGCGATGACATTGGAATGGACAACCTCTTCTCCACCCGCTATTGAAAACTGGGAAGAATTACCCATCGTAACTCATGGCCCTTATGCATACGGTAGCACTACCGAAAGCGAATCTCCAGAAGTATCAACAGAAGCAACCGCTTAAGTAGGGTACAGGATAAATTTTAGTGCTAGCATCTTGCTCGCTATATGTCTCAAGCGAGCAAGATATATGCCCTAGCAGTACCCTATTAGCACAATCCGAGCCTCGTACAATATCAAGACAAACCAACGCCACAACAAAAATATTAACAGGTGATAAAAAATGGCGATCGCCACAGAAAAGACTCCAGCGCACCATGAAGAACACGCAGATTTACGAGTATTGGGATTAATAACTTTCCTAATATCGGAATCCTTAATGTTTGGCGGATTTTTCGCTACCTACTTGTTCTATCGTGGAACCACTCAAACTTGGCCTCCGGAAGGAACGGAGGTAGAGTTATTATTGCCCACTATTAACACCATCATTCTAGTATCAAGTAGTTTCGTGATTCACTTCGGCGATGCTGCCATTAAGAATAATGATGTCAAAGGAATGCGAAAATGGTATAAAATTACTGCATTCATGGGAATAATTTTCTTACTAGGTCAGGTTTACGAGTATCTTTCTTTAGGATACGGATTGACTAGCAATTTATTCTCTAACTGTTTTTATCTAATGACAGGATTCCACGGTTTACACGTTTTCGTGGGAGTCTTGTTAATTTTAGGTGTCTTGTGGCGTTCCCGTCGCACTGGACATTATTCCGATACTAAGCACACGGGAATCGAGATGGCAGAAATCTACTGGCACTTTGTAGATATCATCTGGATCATTCTTTTCACGCTGCTTTATATTCTCACCAAATTTTAAATTCAGCTTGGGGGTATTGGGAGTTTAGAATTTAGAATTTAGAATTTAGAATTCTCCCCATCCCCCTATCTCCCCATCCCCTCTCTCAAACTCAATAACCATGGAAATAGATACAGAAAAATTGTCCTGGTTTCAAGTACCGAAAGATATTAAAAAGTTATTGATATTAGCAGCAGAAAACTGGGAAAACACCTCAGAGTCAGAAAAATATATTAATCAAGCTTTAGCTAAAACAGGAAATAATACAGATGTTTTAATCGCAGTATATAGATATTTTTATTACAAACAAAATTATTCAATGGCACTGCAAATCGCAGAAAAAGTTATAGAAAAAGTCAACACAAGCGAAAATTTACCTAGTAGTTGGCAAGAATTAAAACCAGTATTAATGAAGCGAAAAGAAGAAGTAAATATCCGGCTATATTTAAATGCTTATGCTGCTTCGGGATTAGTATTAGCTAAGTTAGGAGAAATAGATAAAGCTAAAGAAAGATGTATCAAAATTAAAGAAATTGACGATCGAAATGATTTTGGTGCCGGAATATTATTTGATATCTTAACACGTCCACCAGAGGAAGATGAATGAATAACAAGTCATGAAAAATTAATTATATATTAATGATGAATTTTTATAATCAGGCTAATATCAATTTAAGTAATAGATAAACAATTTTATAATTAAATTTTATATTTGAATTACACATTTTATTTTAATAATTAAGAGTTAAAATTAAATAGGATTAAATTATATTGCTAAATCTAACTACAAAGCAGTGAAACTATATGGTTAAAATGCTTCACTGATAAATATTTACTGTTGCTAATTTATGCAAGGGAAAGACTGGCTTGTAAGCAAAAATGGTGAATACCAAAACTGTAAATCTGTAAGAGCATGGGATTTAATTACGGAGAATTATCGTCTTTATAGATTTCTCACCGAACTAGAAGATATTCTCAGAAAAGAATTAGATGAAAACGATTATCTAGCAAAAATTCGTCAACTAGTAAGACGATTGCTGGTTAATTCTTATTGGGTAAGAAGTCAACATCCAAAACCATCACCTAAAACCGGAACTTCTGTTAAACTTTTATATGATGAATTGGGTTTTCCTTTTACAGTACAAACTGTAACCTTTACACCAGGGACACAATCCAATATTCACAATCATGGAACTTGGGGAATTGTCGCGGTATTAAAAGGAAAAGAAAAGAATACCATTTGGAAGCGAAATCCAACAGTAGAATATCCAGAAAAAATTGAACCTGAAGGAGAAATTATTTTAACTCCTGGAGATATTATCAGTTTCACACCGGATGCAATTCATAGTGTAGAAGCAGTGAGTGACGAACCAACTGTTACTTTTAATTTATACGGCGAAACTACATCAAAAGAACGTTTTGAATTTGACACAGTTCATCATACTGCGAAGAATTTTTGAGTAAACAATGAACAATGAACAATGAACAATTATCAATTATCAATGAACAATAGCGATAACTGATAACTGTTCACTGTTAACTGTTAACTGATACGGAGATTTTTATGGCAAAGGTAATTTTCTACGAAAAAACAGGATGTCGAAATAATACCAAACAAAAAACTCTATTAACCGCAGCAGGGCATCAAGTAGAGGCACATAATTTATTAGAAGAGCATTGGACTAAAGAGCGTTTGCGTTGGTTTTTTGGCAATCGCCCTGTATCGGAATGGTTTAATCGCTCCGCACCTAAAGTAAAATCTGGTGAGGTAGATCCGGAAAAAATAGATGCGGATACGGCTTTACAGTTAATGTTAGAGGAACCATTATTAATTCGTCGTCCTTTAATTCAAGTTGGCTATCGCGGTGAAATTGGTTTCGATGCTAAAGTTATTGATAGTTGGATTGGTTTAAAACCTATAGATGAGTCTTTACAAGAAGTAAGTCAGAATTTGATGAGCCAAGATTTACAAAGTTGTCCGAGAAATCATCAGCATCAACATCAGAATCAGAATCATCAATTTAGGGAAATGAGTGATTAGTAATTACCCTAGTGCTCTCACAAGCTAATATTGCTGGGTGGAGGTAAGCAGGGGGAGCAGGGGGAGCAGGGGGAGAAAACAATTTTAACCTTGTATGATACACCCCTCAAAGTTTACCTTAGGACTACTAGACAAGATTGTTATCAAGATAACCGGGTATCGGGAAGGTATCCGGTTTTTTTGACGTTTGACAGTACAATAGTATTATAAAAATAAATCTTTGTTTTGCGATGAAAATGACTGCTGAGGAGTTGTTGCAGCGTTATGAGAAAGGGGAAAGAGATTTTAGGGGAGTTGATTTAAGGAATATTAATATCGCTATGGGTTATGCTGAGGAGTTAATTGAGCTATATCAGCCTGAAAATAAGAGTTGGCTTGGTGGATCTCAACTCGGTGATATTGATCTAAGTCACGCTAATTTGGAATTTGCGAATCTCGAAGGTGCTGAATTGAGCGATGCCAATCTTCAAGAAACTAATTTTAGAAGTGCTACCCTTAGAAAAGTTATTTTTTATGATTCCAATCTAAAAGATGCTGACTTCACAAATGCCGATTTGAAAGGTGCTCAGTTGAGCGATGCGAACTTACAAGGAGCTAATTTTAAAGATGCTAACCTTAGCGAAGCTAGCTTGTGCTCTACAGATTTAGAAGGTGCGAACTTTGCTGGTGCTAATCTTTATGGATTCGATCTCTATGCTACAAACCTCAAAGATAACAATTTCGGTGGTGCTAATCTTGCAGGAGCTAATTTGGAAGCTACCACATTTGAACGAGCAAACATGGCTTTTGCCAACTTGATTGGTGCTATCAATGTTCATATTAAGGATTCTATTCTCCAGAACACTATTATGCCTGATGGTAGTATTGTTAGTAGTTCCGGTATGAACAGAGAAGAAATTGGTCTTTTCACTTATAAGTATCCTAGAAATCTTTATCTTTGTGATATTTTTACTGATTCGTAGGTTGGGTTAAAGGAAGAGAAAGCCAACAAAATCTCGAATCACAAACAAATTAATTTGAATCAACCCAATATTAAAACCCAACCAAAAGTTAAATTTTGGGTTACGACGCTCCATCACTCTTGGTTAACCATAAAATACCCGTGCGTCTAACCC
>JBCCSG010000168.1:0-14612 GCA_039200565.1 Cyanobacteria bacterium P01_D01_bin.50
ATACCTCCAAGTTGTTCTGTAATTCGGTTAATTTCTAAGATTTGACCTAATTCATTAAGCAATCCCTTCATTTTTTTTCGCCAAGAGGCTATTTGTTTTGTTGTATCGGTATAATCCTCTTGGCAGTAATTTTGATAATCTTGTTTCCATTCCTCGATCCAGTTTTGAAAATTTTGTAATTGTTCGAGATATGCTTTTGATTCTTCTGACTGCGGTGAGTTGCCAAAAAAATTGATCTTTTTATTTTTACTAGATTGAGGAGATAAAACTATAGGTTGTCGATCGTGTTTAATAATAAAAGTAGTAATAGCATTAGGGCTGATGTGCCAAAAAATTGCCGCTGTTTTAGGATTAAGTAGTGATTGGATATCTTGGTAAGTTAACTTCGGCGGTTGATAATCGCAATTTTCTTGCAACCAAGCAAGACAGGTGTTTTTCGTTTTTCTGCTAATTCTAAAGCAGCGATTTCTTTATTTACCTCATTTGATTGAAGTTTAATATCTACTCGCAACTGATTGAAAGCAGCATATTTCCGCTCTAAAGTAATTTTCTGTCCTTTAGTTTCGCATTCTGCCAGCAATTCTTCTAATCTTTGAGCAGCTTTTTCGATATATTTTTGAGATGCTCTTTCGTCACCTAAAGCAGAACATACTTTTAGTAATTCTTGTAATACTTGTAAATGGCGATTGCGAAATGTATCATTATCGAAAGAGAAGAAATTTAAAGCTTTTTCATAGTTGATTTTTGCTGCAAACCAGTTGGTGAAAGGTTCAGATTCTTCTGTGGCGTAATTGTACAAAGCTTCGCCTTTTTCACGATATAATTCACCACAGCCTTCTTCATAGTCTGGATTGTCAGGTTTTAGCGCTTTGATGCCATCATCCCAGGTTTTGATTGCGGCTTTATAGTCTTTGGATTTGAGGAGTGCAACACCCCGGTTATTCCAGACAAGCCAATCCTGGTAATCTGTTAAACGTAGGGCTTCATCAAAAGAGGCGATCGCATTTTTATAAGGTTTGATTTCTATAGCTTTTTGACACTCCCCGTGCATAGAATGCAGGGGATTCTTGGTTCACAGACAAAACTTAACCGAGCAGGATTTCTCCAACCCAGCCAGAGGTTCTATCTCCCCAAGCTTATAAGATTCCGTCTGTCCGACGGTACTTAGCCCCTTTTGCAGAATATTAATCGCTGCGTTAATATCTCTATCTTCTATATATCCACAATTATTACAAATATGGGTTCTAGTAGATAGAGACTTTTGCACTTTTTCACCGCAATTAGAACAATTCTGACTTGTATTATGAGGAGCAACAGCAATTGTTAACTTTCCATATTTATAGCCAAAATAATCTAACCAGCGACGAAATAACGACCACCCTGCATCACTAATCGACTTAGCTAGATATCGATTTTTGACCATGCCTTTAACATTCAAATTTTCATAAACTACCAAATCGTTAGATTGGATTAAACGGAGTGCCACTTTCTTGACAAACTCTTCTCGCTGTCTACTTACTTTCAAATGTTTTCTAGCATATCTAATTCTAGCTTTGTGATAGTTTTGGGACTGCGGTTTTCCTTTTTTATATTTCTTAGATTTGTTTCTATTCAGACGGTTTAATTGTCTTTCTCCCTTGCGATAAAATTTTGGATTCTGTTCGATATTTCCTTGACTATCAGCTAAGAAATATTTAATTCCAACATCAATTCCCACAGCTTTTTGGCTGGGAGTTAAAGGTTTTACGGTATCCCTGGGGTCTATCTGTACTGAGAATTGCACATAATAACCATCAGCACGACGTACAATCCTAACTCGCTTGATTTGGCTTAACTGATAAAAGTTTAAATTGCGAGAACCTATTAATTTGAAAGTACCTATATTCTTTTTATCAGTAAAAGTAATATACTTTCTATCATCTGATAGCTTCCAACCTGAAACTTTATATTCAACAGAACGAGTATTTCTTTTAAACTTTGGATAACCTTTTTTCCCTGGCACCTTATTGTTGCAGTTAGCATAAAAGCGATTAACAGCTTTTAAAACTCTTTCAACAGCAGTTTGACAAGCATGAGAATTTAAATCTTCAACAAATTTAAATTCTTTTCTTAGCAACGTGTTGTATCGGAACATTTCAGTTTTACCGACACCACGATTATCCATCCAGAATCTCAGCACTTTATTGCGGACAAACTGATATGTCCTAATTGCCTCTTCTATGGCTGATACTTGTAGTGGCTTTGGTTTAACCTTAAATTCGTATACAAACACTTTTGATACTGATTATATAGGTATCAAAATTAATCATATCATATATTTTACGACCCGGGGAATAAATTCTCCACGGGTTTATCCCCACGGATAAATCCGGGGGCTTGCATCTTCTGAGTTTTGGTAAAAAGAAACAATCGTATGTTTATACCTTCTTAAATTACCCAGCGTAATACCCCGACTTCTCCAAGCTTTATCATAAGCAGCAATCGCATCTTCATACCTTCCCAACTCATCAAACGCAATCCCCCTACCCCGCCAATCTTCCGCATCTTCAGGTGTCAATGCGATAGCAAGCTGAAAATCAATTTCAGCTTGCTGCGTTTTCTTCAATTGCTGATAAGCCAAACCCCTTCTTGCCAATGCCAAAATATAATTCGGCTTAATTCCCAAAGCTTGATTAAGATATTCCACCGCTTCCTCATACCTTTCCAAACGATAGCAAGCTAACCCCAAACCATATAACACCTCGTGGTTTTGCGGTGCTTCTGCGGCTGCTTGATGAAAAATTTTTAAAGCGGCTGCGTAATCTCCCTTATCCAGTTGTTCGTACCCTTGCTCAATTAACCTTCTTTTACTGGGGTTTGGCGACATTTTCCCACGTTTATAACTGCTTGTTTGTTATTTTACTTAGATACAAGCATTCCCATTCGATTTCGGAGTGTATTAGTATACAAACTTAGGAAAAATACATTATTAACTAATATTTCGCCATATGAATTGGGAGCATCCCAATTTTAAAAAAACATTTTACCCGACACCCTACAAGGGTGCGGCTACCAAAACGAAGCCCACCTGCGTGGGCTGTAGAAATTATTAGCCCACGCAGGTGGGGTTTACTTGTGTAGCCCCAGGCTTATAGCCTGCGGGCTTTTTACCGGCATTGGGATGCTCCCTATGAATTTTGATTGATTGGTTTATCTACCGACGTATTGTAGAGACGTAGCAGTGCTACCTCTCCAGTAACTTCGGGAATAAGGTAACCATTCATAGTTAATCAAAAGTAGCAATGAAAAATAAATACTATACTTAATAAACTAAATCTCTTATTTTTAGTCCAATTGCTAACAAATTGATTAACAGATTATTATCCGGAAAAAAATCTATATTTTTCTACCTAAATTATTATTTTCTCAATATACAAAGAAATTGTAATAGCTCCTACAGAATTAATTCCTTGAGTACAAGCGCTCAAAATATAAAAATTCATTAACTCATTAATTATCACAAAACATTTGCCATTCATACAAATTGGTTTTAATATTAACTTGACAGATACCCATGAGAATTTTTTTAGGATAAAAAAAAATTGGCAGGGAGCCCTTGACTTACTAAGAAAAAGTTTCATACATATTTTAATTTTTCTGCTACATTAGAGTAATCTATAGGCTAGTAAGTTAATAGCTTGCCATCTACCACCTAACTGACGGGCACCCTTAAAAGTTTTTTCAGGAGGAAAAAACTTTTAAGGGAACCCTTGACGCTCTCTATACTTGTTATGCTGTCAGTATATGGTTCATTAAAATTAGAAATACCCAGGGTGACAATCGAAGGCAATATAACCGGAAGTGCATGATTGTTGACACTGATGAGGAAATTGAGTTTTTGGCTCTTCAGTCACCGCTAGCTACCACATAGTATCGCTGCAAAATTTATCTTCTTTGTTTGCTTGCGCCGATGTAAGTTGTGATGAATTACATATGCCACGATTAGCACAAGATACAAACAATACATTTTAACTTTTTAGGCAGCGAACAACTTTAATAAAACATGAACTTGAAATTGTTATGCGGTTTATTTTCGGTATAGCCAAAGTTAGTTTTTGCAGTATCTCTGTAGTAAATCCACAGCTACTTCAATGAAAATACTTCCTATTAGTAGATACAGATTTTTTCAGAAAATACAGCCTGTTACCCTGTTAAAAAAAATCACCAATAAACCTGTGACTGGGTGTTTACAGGTTTTTACTACATCCGATTCTTGGTCATTTTATTTCGAGGAAAGTAAGTTACTTTATGCTTCTCGTACGGATAAAATGTTTAATTTGCTTTATGCAAAATTACAAGAATATAGTCAACAAATTCCCGCACTTACCCAAAAGAAGGTATATCAACAGTTACGAGTAATTTTTCAAAAAGGTATTGATAATCAAGCAATACTTAATCCGGATTATCTTGCTATTTGCTGGTTAGTTAATCAAAAGCTAATTACTGCTGCACAAGCTAAAATCTTAATCAAAGAATTAGCTATTGAAGTAATTAGTTCATTCATGAGTATACGGGAAGGGAGTTATGAGTTTACTACAGATAGTTTTATGGGTGATATGCCCAAGTTTTGCAGACTAGATACAAATTTATTGGTTGAAAATTGTCAGCAAAAGTTACATAATACTGAAGATAGAAGCGAAAAAGTTATTTTAAACCCAGCAACTCACAAGCTAAATCAGGCACCATCAAAAAATAAGATACCGATACAGCAACCATTACCAAAACCAGGTATTAATCAATTAAATAGTCAAACAACTAATCCAACTACAGATTATTTTCATAGCACTCACCAGCGCGTTTATAGACAAAATATCCGTAGAAAAGTTTATACAATTGTTTGTATTGATGATAGCCCCACGGTATTAAATGCTATCCAATCTTTTTTAGATGAACAAATTTTTAACGTTATTGGTTTTAATGAACCTTTAAAGGCTTTAATGCAGATTCTCAGTACTAATCCAGATTTGATTTTACTAGATGTAGAAATGCCGAATTTAGATGGTTATGAATTATGTTCGCTATTACGTAAACATTCCTATTTCAAGGATGTACCCGTGATTATGGTAACGGGAAGAAAAGGTTTTATTGATAGAGCAAAGGCAAAAATGGTTAGGGCTTCTGGTTATTTGACTAAACCTTTTACTCAAGGAGAGTTGTTGAAAATGATTTTTCAGCACTTGATTTAATAATTATCAATTACCAATGCCCAAATAATTATTTAGGAGATAGTGATTTGAGTATTTGTTCGTTAGTTACCGTGTTACTTGTTGAAGATTCTCCAAGTGAATTGGAGTTAATGAGTCATTATCTGAATAATGGTGATTACAAAATTATTAAATCTACCAGAGCTAAACAAGCTTTTGATATAGCATTAAAAGATAATATCGATTTGATTGTGACTGATGTAGTAATGCCGGAGATGAGTGGTTTTGAATTGTGTCGTCTTCTCAAAAAAAATCCGGCAACACAAAAATTACCTATTATTATCTGTACGTCGAAAAATCAACCAATTGATAGATTATGGGGTATGAAGCAAGGTGCTAGCGCTTATTTAGCAAAACCTTATACTCGCCAACAGTTACTCAATACAATTAAATCAGTTTTTGCAGAATTTTACGAGATTGAAAATTAAATTATATTATATATGAATGCTTCAAATCTTAAATTATCTGTAACCCAACCGCAAAAAACTTTGGGAGATGGTTATCTTAAATTTCAGCTAAATAAAAGTACTACTGCTGTTTTTTCGATTGAGTTTACTCAGGAAGTACTCGTATTACCAATTGAAACAATAACTTCAATCCCAAATACATCTGAGTTAATTTTAGGATTGATGAATTGGCGCAATCGACTTATTTGGGTTGTTGATTTACCCCGAATGTTAAATTTAGAGTCGCACATGTCTCGGATACGACGGTGCAATATTATTATAATTAATCGCGAAAGGGAAACTATGGGTTTAATGGTTCCCGAAATCAAAGGTACAGTAAGATTAAATTCCAATACTATTCAAAAAGGGAGTAATCAAGTTTCTCCTCATATACTTCCTTATTTAAAAGGATGTATTTGGCATGAGGATGAATTTAATTTAGTGTTGAATATACAGGCTATTTTAAAATCTTCATTTCTTCAAAATAAGTAATTAGAAAAAGTTAATCCTACTCCTTTCAATTATCAATCAATATTTACAACTTAATTAGGTTTTGCTCTATTTGCAATATTTGAGAATAGCTTAATGATGAAGAAACTGAAAACGGATCGAAGTCAAAATACACAAAATATTGAATATCCCCAGTCTCAGCTTTCAAATTTACCCCAATACAACAATAATCAAGCAATAAAGTCGCAAAAATCTTTTTTCAAACAACTCCGCTGGCGGTTGAGGAATATAAGTTTACGCGGTAAAGCTGTGATCTTATCTGTTGCTATTTGCAGTTTACCCGCCGCCGGAATTGCAACATTATCTTATCATTTAGGCAATCAAGTCATTACTACAGAAATGACTAATGATGCAGATGTAAATACTCTTGAGCAAATAGAATCGACTCAGAAACAGTTATTATTAATGTTAGGAATCGGTACTCTGGCAGCTTCATTACTTGCAGGTATTACTGCTGCAACTCTTGCTCATCGTTTAGTTTTACCGATTTATGCTGCTAATTTAGCGGTAAAAAAGTTAGCTCATGGTAATCTTAATAGCCGCATTCCCATCAAAGGTAAAGATGAGTTTGCTCTTTTAAGTCGCAACATTAATCTGATTGTACAACAGTTACAAGAATTACTATTTCAAGAAAGAGTTGAAACCGAACAATCAAGATTACTTTCAGATATTATAATTTCCATTAGTCAGTCACTTAATAGTGAAGATTTATTTCATAAAACTGTCACAGAAGTCAGACAAATTTTAGGAGCGCATCGGGTTGTTATTTATCATTGTAACTCTTATGGTGAAGGGGAAGTCATCGCTGAAGAAATTGCTCCCGGCTTACCTATTACTTTTGGAGAAACTATAGAAGATATTTCCATCACTAAGGAATTGACTGAATTTTATACTAAAGCGGAAGTTTTAGCGATTAATAATATTGATGAAGCTGGATTGAGTGTTGAATATTTTGAATTAATGACACGCTTGAAAATCAAAGCGCTTTTACTAACACCTATTTTTAAAGATGAGAATATATTTGGTTTTTTGATAGTACATCATTGTTGGAAGCCTCATCTGTGGCAAGCGTTTGAAATCAATTTATTAAAACAGGTAGGAATTCAAATTGGATTAACTTTAGAGCGGATAAATAATTTAGAAATAACCCAAGCCATTCAACAGTTAGCAATTCAGTTATCTGAGTCTTTCAGCCATCAAGATATTTGTAATATTGCGGTTGAAAATATTCGTCAAACTTTAAAAGTAGAAAGAACGCTGATTTATAAATTAGAAACACCCCAAAGAGGAAGTGTAATTGCAGAATCGGCAGTCAGCGGTTTCTCTTCAGCTTTAGGTAATAATTTATCTTTTCCTCTATTAAGCAATTATATTTTAGCAAATAAACATCATGGTGTCATCGCGATTAATAATATTTATCAAGTAGATTTTTCAGATTCTTTAATCAAAGAATTAGAACTATTAAACATCAAAGCAAGCTTACTTGTACCTATTTTTAAATGCGAGCAATTATTTGGTTATTTAATCGCTTGTCAATCTTCTCAATCTCATATTTGGCAGCAATCGGAAATACAGTTATTTGAAGAATCTACGAAAATTTTGGCAAAGGCTTTAC
This sequence comes from Cyanobacteria bacterium P01_D01_bin.50, assembly GCA_039200565.1. Lineage (GTDB taxonomy): Bacteria > Cyanobacteriota > Cyanobacteriia > Cyanobacteriales > Nostocaceae > Rivularia. Next base: position 7,815 of record JBCCSG010000168.1, read on the forward strand.
AAAGAAAAAATTATCTTTTGGAAGGGGAACATATTTCTCAACAACAATTTCAAAAAGAAGAAATATTACAACAGCAAATTTTACAATTAATTGAGCATATTGAAGCAGCAAGTAGCGGTAACTTAACCGTGCGTGCCGAAGTCACTTCTGGAGAAATTGGTACTGTCGCCGATTTTTTCAACTCCATCATCGAAAGTTTACGCAAAATCGTTACCCACGTTAAACTCACCGCCGCCGAAGTTAATAGTGCGATTGCGGCGGATGAAAATGCCATAAATAAATTGACAATTAATGCTAAAAAGCAAGCAACCCAAATCAACCATACTGTAGATGCAGTTTTAGAAATGAGATCTTCCATTAAAGCTGTAGCAAAAGGTGCTAAAATAGCTGCATCTGTTGCTAGAAAAGCTTTTCACACAGCCGAAGAAGGTGGTGTGGCGATGGATTTAACAGTAGAGAATATTCATTATCTACGGGAAACTATCGGCGATACTGCGAAAAAAATTAAATTACTTGGGGAATCTTCTCAGAAAATTTCTCATGTAGTTTCATTGATAAATCAGATAGCGATGCAAACCAACTTACTCGCTATCAATGCCGGAATCGAAGCCACGCGAGCCGGTGAAGAAGGGCAAGGTTTTGCTATAGTCGCCGAAGAAGTCGCCGCTTTAGCTACTCGTAGTAGCGATGCAACCGAAGAAATTGGAGAAATTGTTTCTAATATTCAACGAGAAACCAGTGAAGTGCTTAAAGCCATGGAAGTGGGAATTACCCAAGTAGTAGAAGAAACTCGTTTGATTGAAGATACCAAACAAAACTTAAACGAGATTCTTGATGTCAGCCGTCAAATTGATGGATTAGTCGAATCAATTTTCGCCGCTACAGTTATTCAAGTTAAAACTTCCAAACAAGTGACTAATTTAATGAAAGAAATTGCCACAATATCTGAAAATACCGGTAATTCATCCCAGGAAGTTGCTCTATCATTACAAAAAACTGTAGATGTTTCTCAGAAGTTAGCCGCAAGTGTTGATACTTTTAAAGTTAGTTAGTAGTTAGTGGTTAGGAGTGAGTAATGAGTAGTAAGTATAGAGTATTATTTCACACCATCTCCCCCTCTCCCCATCTTCCCATCTTCCCATCTCTCTTCACACCATGTATTCACAAAAAGAACTAGAAATAAAAATGCAGTTTCTAGAGGAAGCTACAGAGCATCTTAATACTCTAGAAAATGTCCTAAGTGAAGCTAAAAGTAATCGTAAAATTGACATACAAAAAATCAATGCTGCATTAAGAGCTGCTCATTCAATTAAAGGTGGTGCAGCTATTATGGGCTTTCGTCCCCTGAGCGATTTATCTCACCGACTTGAAGATTTTTTCAAAGTTTTAAAAACTAAGAAAAACTCTTTAGAAATTGATAGCTCATTGCAAATTTTATTCCAATCTGCAATTGATTGGTTACGTCAAATAGTAGAATCAATTTCAGTAGGACATGATGTTGATGAACAGTGGATAACGACTTTTTGCTACCCAGTATTTGAAGAATTACGCGAGATTTTGGGAGAGCCAATTCCCGAAGATGCGATGACAATTCTTTCTCCAGAAGATAATCCAGAAGAAATTATATCTTTATTATTTAAAACTGAAGTTGAAACTTATTTACAACGTTTAGAATCTTTACTAAAACAAAAAGAACCTTCTGTATTAAGGGAAGAAATGGTAATGATGTCTTCCCAATTGGGTGGATTGGGGGAAATGCTCCAAATTCCTGCTTTTATCCAACTTTGTGAATCAATAAGTCAACGTTTATCTACTGTAGTTTCTGATGCGGAAATAGAAGAAATTGCTCAATTAGGATTGCAAGCCTGGCGAAATACCCAAGATTTACTACTTGCGGGAAAAGTAGATAATCTACCTCAGACAATTGATGAAAATAAAACTGAAAATTTTCATCAAGTACCTCTAGAATCACGATTAAAATTAGTAAAACATTCTACTCCAACTCTAGAAGAACTTATAGAAACATTACCAGAATTTACCACAATACCCAAAAGAGAAAATCAAGAATCTACAGTTAGAGTACCCAGCAAACAACTCGAACAAATTAACGATTTATTTGGAGAATTAACACTTGGACGCAATACCCTAAGATTACAATTAGAAAGAATCAGTAAATTAATTCGGAATCTCGCCATTCGCGTCAAAACCCTCGAACGAGAGAATCAAGAATTACGCTTATCTTATGACAAATTTTCTCTACAATTATCTACCTTAAAACCCAAATATTCTCAACTAAACCAAGATTATCAATGGCACAATTCTGAGAATATTTCTGGTTTTAATAATAAGTTTGATGCCATACAATTAGAACGATATAACGATTTACATACACTGTCTCAAACAGTGATGGAAAATATAGTTAAAATTCAAGAAATTACAGGTGATATTACTCTTAGTTTAGAAGATACAGACCAAGTTAATCATCTACTCAATAAAACATCTCGAAAACTGCAAAATTCCCTTACTAAAGTGAGGATGCGTCCCCTTTCTGATATAACGGAGCGTTTACCTAGGGCTTTGCACAATTTAAATGCAGAATACGGTAAAAACGTTAACTTAAAAATCGAAGGTGCAAATACCTTGATGGAACGTGGTATTCTAGAAGCCTTGAATGAGCCTTTAATGCATCTTGTTAGAAACGCTTTCGATCATGGTATCGAAGATTCTGAAACTAGAATCAATTCAGGTAAACCAAAACAAGGATTAATTGAAATCAAAACTTCCCATCAAAGCGTTAGCGAAGCCATACCTAAGCCTTATCGCACTATTATTACCATACGCGATGACGGACGCGGAATATCCTTAGAAAAAATTCGCAATCGTGCCAAAAATATGGGTTTGGATGCGCAAATGTTAGCCACTGCTAGCGATGAGGATTTATTAACCCTGATTTTTGAACCTGGATTTAGTACATCCGAGGAAGTTACAACTCTATCCGGGCGCGGTGTAGGTATGGATGTAGTCTGTAACAACCTCAAACTAATCGACGGAGAAATTGCAGTTGACTCTATTCCTGGAAAGGGAACCACTTTTACCCTATCTATACCTTTTACTCTCTCAGTAGCGCGAATAGTGTTGGTAGAAAGCAATGCCATACCCTTAGCCTTCCCTACCGATGCAATAAAAGAAATATGCTTGCTAGAAAATCAGCAGATTTTACCTTCACAAACTGGTGAATTAATTAATTGGCAAGGTTCTTTAGTAGAATTAATTGACATTAGTAATTATCTACAAGTTCATAAAATCCCTTCTACATCGTCTATCCTAGAGATTCCACCGAGAATAGAAGAAAAAATTGTATTAATTATTGATACTAATAATAAACTAATCGCAATACAAGCAGACCGTTGTTGGGACGAACAAGAAGTAAGTGTACGTCGTGTAGAAGGTAGTATTCCCTTACCATGCGGCTTTAATAACTGTACGATTTTGGAAAATGGTCGGATAGTTCCCTTAGTCAATCCCGAAAAAATCTTAGATTTAATTGCTAAAAATAATACATCACATTCTATTTATCAATCTTTTTCTCCTTCCCCATCATTAAAAAACCGTCAAAATTGCATATTAATAGTAGATGATTCAGTAAACGTGCGACGCTTTTTAGCACTTAGCCTAGAAAAAGCCGGATACATTGTAGAAGAAGCAAAAGATGGACAAGATGCACTTTTCCAACTCCAAAGTGGCTTACAAGTACAAAGCATAATTTGCGATATTGAAATGCCTCGTCTTGATGGTTATAACTTTCTCATAGGTCTAAAATCCCACAATCATCTCCGAGAAATTCCTGTTATTATGCTGAGTTCGCGTACCGGCGAAAAATATCGTCAACTCGCCTTACAGTTAGGTGCTGATGTTTATTTATCTAAACCTTATAACGAACACGAATTATTGCAGACATTAAAGCAGGTTGTGAATCGGGAGTAAGGGGTAAGGAGTAAGAAGTAAGGGGTAATAGCATTTTATGTTCGACTATATAATCATCTACTCCCCTCTCCTTACTCTCCAGGCGCTCAAGCGCGATTACTAGCTTAAAATTTATCCCTTTCTCTCCCCTTCTTCTCTCTCCCTAGCATCACCCGGGAAGGGAGTATTTAAGGAAACGGAATTAACTATCAGAAAGAGTCTGAAGACAACTGAAATTGGCTGACAATATCCTGTTCGCTCATAGCATTGGAATTACTAGCGTTAAAGCCAAACTCGACTGATGCTCCCGGTGCAATTGAGGTATTCCAGCTTATACCCTTAATTACATATTCGTTTCCTTGATAACTTTCAATACTACCTTGCCAAATTTGATTAATCTCAAAAGGAGCATTGAATCCCAACTTCCAATCATCCATAACTTCATCGCTATTGTTGATAATTTCAACATTGCCTGTAAAGCCATTATTCCATTGATTGACTACAGAAAAAATTACTGCTTCACCACCGGTGATTGGATCGCTTGGATTGCTACCACCAGTCATCGGCTCAATAGGGTTACTATCTCCAGTAATTGGATCGCTTGTGTTATTACTTCCATCGAGGTTAACACCAGGAATTTCAGTTAATGCTTTTCCACCAAATTCCTTAGTCATTCGTGCTAGAGCACCAGTGAAAGCTGCATTGTAGTCTAATGCCACTTCATTCGCGATATAATCGGTACGCTCATCTGTGTAAGCATTATCATTTGGTGCTGAGGGACCACCAACTAATGCTCCGTAGAGGGTGTATTCATTAGATTGGGGACTATTGATATTACTAGTTCCAGATGCTGCTCTATGATGAGGATTTTGGGGAGAGTTATCGCCAAAACCCACCATGTAACTAAAATTGTTAGGATTATCTCCCAAGATGTAATCAATCTGACTTTCAAAAAAGCCTGTATAGAGTCCCCCTTTATCGTTTACCGTGTCACCATAGACACCTGCTAAAAAGGCTGTATTTGCCGCATAGCGTAAGGAACCCCACTGACTTACCCAGGCTAAACCACCATTAGTTTTATCTATGCCGCCGTTAGGATATGCCCAATTATCTAACCAAGCTTCTACATCCTGTTTATATATATTCTTACCCGTTTCTTGGGCTAGTAAAATACCAGTACCATAGGATTTATCATCCCAGCTTTGTGTCCAACCAGTACCTATACCGTTATAGTAATTCTCTGCTTTATCTAAGTATTTACTGTCATTTTGCCCATTAGCCTCAAGAGCTTTGTGTAACCAAGCTGCTCCCCAAGCAAGTTCATCTTGATAACCACTCCAAGAGTTATAAAAGTCACTAGCATCAGTAATAGAATCAGAGTAAGCACCTTGATATTGCTCTGCAAATTCATAAAGCTGTTGTGCAGTTTGTAAAAGCTTGTTGGCATAAGCTTTACTAATGGAACGGAAAATAATAGAAGCAGAAGCTAGTGCAGCAGCACTTTCTGCCGTCAAGTCTGAACCAGGATTTTGGGCATCAACCTTAAAAGCTGGACGAGACATTGTCATATTCTCCGGTGCTCCCCAGTAAGCATGATCTATTTTACCGCTAGCTACTTGCCCCCAAAATACGTCATCTGAAGTGCTTGCAGTTCCCTTATCGTCGTAAGCTTTAAGAATATAGTCAGTTCCCCACTTGATATTATCGAGAGTTTCGTCAAGTTGACCAACTTTTTTATAGCCGTTACGATATTCATCTACACCCCAACTTAACATCGTCATTGAGGCAGCCATAGGAAATCCAAATTTGACATGATCTCCTGCATCATAATATCCACCAGTTAAATCGCGGCCAACATCTGCACCGTCACCAAGGGCAGAATCACCACGCCAAGGAATAGTGTTATCGGGTAAATCACCAGAGCGCTGAGCTAAATAGAAGAGGTTAGACTTTTGTAGAGCTTCGCCGTAGTTGATTTGATTATTACTCATCTTTACCTTTTGATTTCCTAAATCAGTTGTTAGACGGACATTTGCTATACCAATTCTCGGCGGAGGTTGCGCTTAATCGCTCTCACTATATAAGAGTGCAGCTATCTTTACAAACAGGTGGTATTAGCAGCCTCAAAATTTGCATGTTTGAGAGACTTTCGGTTTACACTAAACTCACGAATGTTTGTCAATGTCAATTGACTATTAGACAGCAATATTTCATCTTCTTTAATCTCTTGTAGCCTGTTTAATCAGTCTGATTTAAATCGAAGGAAGAGCCGAATTTGGCTAGAATTGAGATGGGAATTTAAACCCCAACTCATTCACGCAGAGCCTGGGGCGTATCTTTCACCTTTGAGCGGTGGGGAATTAAACCCATATTTAGAGGTTAAAGAAGTTAACAGTCATGTAAATAAAAGTTCGTAGTAGCGCTTCTACGCATCATATTCTGTGATTAAGAAGGGAAGACAGCCCAATTAAAAAACACACAAAACTTATGTGCCCAAGCACTTATAGTCTACCTGTGCTAACTTAGCTTTGGTTAAGGATAAGTTCTTTTCTCTCCCTCTATATTCTGACTCGGCAATAAGAGGGTTGTTAAAATCTTACTCCTATCGTACTTATCCATTTCCGATAAAAATTTCTTCCTGACTCCCTCTATCATCTAGTGCTCGAACAAGCCTACATTGCCGGGTGAGGCAAGGGAGGGGGAAGAGGGGGAGAAGAAACTTTTTATTTTCACGAGTTTTCCCCGCAAAGTTCGCTTGGCGAAGTACTAAGTAATCTTTTACCGGGAAAGGATTAATTTCCTCGGCTTTTAGCTGCATAGATATGACGTTTTTTC
>JBCCSG010000169.1:0-14486 GCA_039200565.1 Cyanobacteria bacterium P01_D01_bin.50
CTTTAGAATTCTCGGTTAATAAAAAACAGCTTAGTCTAAAGCTGTGAAGCCAGTAGAACCACCAGCTGCACGAATCAAAGAAGATTGTTCGGAAACGTCTGCTGCCGCAACAATTGCATCTGCTACAGCTTGAGAAACTGGGTTAGAGGCAGTAGCTACATCCGCAGCAGCAGTTGGTACTATTTGGAGAATAGTAATAGTTTCAGTATTAGCAGCAGAAGTACCACCATAGGTAGGAGTTACAGTCAAATTTGTGTCGTAAAACATACCGCTAGGTAAAGTTAATTCACCGGATACGCTTACAACAGAACCATCCATTCTGGTAACTACCGCAGAACCACTAGCAGAAGCTTGTCCAGCATTTACAGGTGCAGCAAAGAAGTTACCAACACCGACTAAACCTAATACACAGATGCTTCCTTTGATTAAAGTTGAAATTTTCATAATTTTGTAATTCATATTTGAACGGGTCAGTTGTTATTATAGTTACTATAGATTACATATTCTTCAGTAAAAGCACTATGATTTAATTTAAATAAAAAAATAAGGTATCCGCTCAGTAAATCCGGGTACTCGCGTAGGCGTGCGGCCGATCTACCTTCACTGAGATAATTGATAAGAGCCTCTAGGAGAGCGTTTTCCGAAAACTAAATTTTACCCTAACGGGTACTGTAACCTGAAGTTGTTTGAGACATACTCAAGATAAGCGCAACGGATACGCGTTATTTAAATATCTCCAATTAAACTCGATTAAATCTCAGTTACAAACAATTTCATGGTGATAAATATGCCTAGACTTCATGGATTTAGTTCTCGTAATGGCGAAAATCAACCTTTGGGTGAATTTGCACAAACTGGTAAATTCGGGAGAATGTTTCGTAGATTGCCTTCCTTTACACCATCAATAGAAAGTTTAACTGAGTTGGGTGATGCAATGAATGATATTGACCCTACCTCAACCGATGGTGATAATCTGAATGTACCCGCAGGCTTTACTTATTTAGGTCAATTTATCGACCACGATATTACCTTCGATACTACTGCTTTACAAGAAGTTTTAGTCGATCCATTAGCTTTGAGAAATTTTCGCACGCCACGATTAGACTTGGATAGTGTCTATGGTTGTGGACCGAAAACTCAACGATATCTTTATCAACTAGACGATCCCGATTTATTTGCGATCGGGAAAACCAATAGTCAACCAGGTGGTGGAGACAGTTCTATTCCCACAGAACTACCCAACGATCTTCCTCGTGCTGCTAGTACTCTTGCTATTATTGGCGATCCGCGCAACGATGAAAATTTGATTGTTGCTCAAACACATCTAGCTTTCCTCAAGTTTCATAACAAGATAGTTGAAGGTATTAAAAATGGTAGTATTCAGCCTATAAATTCCACTGATAAATCTGTTTTTGAACAGGCTAGAGAATTAGTTATTTGGCATTATCAGTGGATTGTATTAAACGACTTTTTAACTAGAATTCTCGACTCCGAACAACTATCCCTCGTATTAGATAGAGGTAGACGCTTCTTTAGATTTCGAGATGAACCATTTATCCCCGTTGAGTTCTCGGTTGCTGCTTACCGCTTGGGTCATAGTATGGTACGTGGAGAATATGACTATAACCGGGTTTTCACTGCCGCAAGTCTACGACTACTCTTTGCATTCACCGCTGAATCGGGACAATTAGGAGACTTTGCGGATGTTCCTATTCCCAGTGACTGGATTATCGATTGGAGAAGGTTCTATGAAATAGATGCTAACGTACCAGTTCAATTCAGTCGCAAACTCGATCCATTTTTGGTTGAACCTCTGAAAAATATCCCCAATATTCCTGAACCTGCTTCCCTAGCAGTAAGAAACCTACTCAGAGGGCGTAGTCTCGGCTTACCTTCTGGTCAACGTATAGCTCGCAGGATGAGATTTAAACCCTTGAGTTCGGCGGAAATAAGCACTGGGATAGATGGAGTCGTTGCACAAAAACACAACTTCCATATTGAATCTCCACTCTGGTATTATATTCTCAAAGAAGCACAAATCCAACAACAAGGAAATCGCTTGGGACAAGTAGGAAGCCGTATTCTAGCTGAAGTATTTGTTGGTCTTCTGGAAGCCGATAGCAGTTCCTTCTTAGCATGTAACCCAGATTGGAAACCAACATTACCCGCTCAAGTTCCAGGAACATTCACCATGACAGACCTATTGAATTTTGTTGGAGATCTTAATCCAATTGGCGATAAGCCCGTTAATACTTCTTCACCTGTAACCCTATCTTAACTCGCGAATCTTAATTTATAATCTCAGTATATCTACTATCTATAAAAGTAAAATAATTACCCCAAAATGATAATTAAAACTTACCAATATTGGGGCAATTTGATTGATGTCAAGGGTTCCCATAAGAATTTTTTTAGAAGAAAAAATTCTTATGGGTGCCTGTCAAAGCAGTTCAAAAATGATGGGAACCCTTGATGATTAAGCCCCTTGTTCTGGCTTAAATTCCAGCGAGACACCATTCATACAATAACGCTGACCGGTAGGTTTGGGACCATCACCAAATACATGACCTAAATGTCCGCCACACTTACTGCAATGAACTTCAGTTCTAGTCATAAAGAACTTTCTGTCCACCGAAGTCTCAATTGCACCCTCTATAGGTGCGTAAAAACTAGGCCAACCAGTACCGCTGTTAAACTTTGTTTCTGAAGTAAACAGAGGCTGACCGCAACCAGCACATACGTAAGTTCCTTTGTCATAATTTTTATCCAAGGGACTTGTGCCAGCAGGCTCGGTACCGTGTTTCCGCAAAACTCGAAACTGTTCTGGGCTCAAAATTTGCTTCCATTCTTCTTCAGTTTTACTAACTTTGAATTCACTATTTGAAATTGTCATAATTGCGGAGCTTCCAAAAAATACTTTAATAATTATATTAAACTGTAATATTTCTTTACATCAAACTATCTTTAGATGGGGAGAGGGGTAGAAATTGGATAAATCCTAACTTCTAACTCCTAACCTTTAACAATTTTTTATAAAACTAGTCGAAGTTCAAAACCCCCATCTTTCTAAGTGGGGGATGTAGAACGAGGTAGCACATTTATGTGCCTGACTCCTCAATTAGTGTATCAATATAGTCCCTAAGCCGTTCCTGCCAATTTGGGACGGCTTTTAGTTTTTCTAATTGCCCTTGGCGAGGCTTGAAACTCACTGGTTTAGTGCTTAGCGGTTTGTCACCATAAGGCAAAGCACCTAATTTATGATTTTTCTGGAAAGGCATTTACTGTTGACAAAAATATTAGTATACTAATATAATAACAAACATTGAAAGGTCGGTCAATGGCTAAGAAGAAAAGCAAAAAGATTAAAAAACAGATGGGTGTACAGCAGATATTGCTACAGCCAGACAAGGAGACCAAAGCGATACTAGATTACCTATGCGAGCAGTCTGGGAAGCTGTATAACTCTGGCATTTACTTTGCTCGTCAAACATTTTTTAAGACAGGTAAGTTGCTAACTGGTAAGTTTGACTTGATATATGAAGCAACTGTAGGCAAGACTGCTATTGCTCAGTCATTACCATCTGTTCCGGCTCAACAAACTCTGCTGTCAGTTGCAGAGGCTTTTAAGTCGTTTAAAGAGTTAAGAGAAAAGTATTTTTCTAAAAGCTTACATTTTAAGCCCAAGCCTCCTAGCTATTTAAAAGGTTCAAGGCTGTTCAAGATTGCTTATCCTAACTGTGGCGCGGGTAAACCAAGCTTAAAAGGCGACAGTATTAGGTTCCCTCTCGGATTAACTGTTAATAGATGGTTTGGCATTAAAGAGTTTTTCTTACCGATGCCTTCTAACCTTGATTTTAATAAGGTCAAAGAATTTACCATTCTTCCTAAAAACGGTGCATATTACCTTGAATGTAGTTACGAACTAACACCGCAAACACCAAAATTAGACTTTGAGCAAGCCCTATCTATTGACTTAGGAACAGCCGATAACTTGGCAGCTTGTGTCGATACTTTGGGTAATTCTTTCTTGGTGGATGCTCGCCACATGAAAGCGATGAATCAACTGTGGAACAAGAAAATTGCTACTTATAAAGAAAACAAGCCACAAGGCTTTTGGAACAAATGGCTTGACCGAGTAACCAGAAAGCGTAACCATCAGTTGCGAGATGGTATTAACAAGGCTGCAAAGCTAATTGTTGACCATTGCTTAAAGCATGGTATCGGCAACTTGGTAATAGGTTGGAATGAAAGTTTTAAAGTTAATGCCGACATGGGTCGGGTTAATAATCAAAAGTTTGTTCAGATGCCACTAGGTAAACTGAAAGACCGATTGGAACAGCTTTGTAGGCTCCACGGGATTAAGTTCCACGAAACAGAAGAAGCATACACTCTTCTTATCTAGCTATCTAGATGGAGACTCCCTGCCTAAGTTTGGAGAAAAACCAGACGGGTGGAAAGCATCAGGTAATAGGACTAGACGCGGTTTGTATCGCACATAAGAAAGGATATTTAGTTAACGCTGACCTTAACGGGAGCGCTAACATCTTGCGTAAAGTAAGCAGAAACTTAGGCTTAGACCTAAGAAGACTGAATAGGCGGACTTTGACAACCGCAGCTAGAGTCAAGCTATGGCACAGGTCGAGTCAGACCCCTCTGCCTAGGACTTCTCTGTAAGTGAAAGAATCTGCCGCTGCGAGCGTTGCGGAAGCGGCAGAGTGTCAATCTTGATTCATAATTTTTGGGACTTTGAAATATTCGCCTTCTTGCTCTGGGGCACCAAGGAGGATGGCTTCTCTATCTGGGTAAGGTTGTAAATTATCTTCACGTGTTACATTGCTGACATCTATTGCTCTAGTTGTGGGTGGCACATCTGTAACATCTAGTTCGCTCAATTGCTCAAAATAATCGAGGATATCGCCTAATTGAGTGGTGAATTTTTCTTCTTCCTCTGGGGTTAATTCTAAACGGGCAAGATGGGCTACTTTACGTACTTGTTCGCGTTCAATCATATTTTTAAATTGATAACTTAGAAATTAAGGATTGTTTACTTAGTCATTCATCAATATAGGATAAAGGACAAGATTCTCATACCACAAAACTGATATAAAATCTTGTGGCACGGGTATCTTGCCCGTTTTATAAAACCTAGATTTTGTTAGCCTTCTTGGCATAATACAACAAGACGGAAATTTTGCTGAGGACTAACAACCGGTCAACTAAAAGAACACATCAATTTGCGATCGCCCTGTAGTCTTGAGCCAGTTTTGGGCTTCAATGTAGTTATTAGGAGCCATGCGAATAGCTCGAATCCAGTAATCGGCGGCTCGATCGAAAAGTGCTTCTCCAGCATCGTTATCTCCAGCAACTTTTGCTTTTTCACCTTTGAAGTGGTAAATAACGGCAATGTTATTTAAGGCTTGGGGCAGACGGGGATTAAATTCTAGTGCTTGATGATATAGTTCTAATGCCTTGTCATGGTCGCCGTTGCTGGCGTAAATTAGACCCATATTGTAGAGGATATAGCTTTTATCGTTAACGTCTTCTTCGAGTTCTAAAGCTTCCTCATAGTTTTCTAAGGCTTCAGCGTATTCGCCTTCTCCTTGGGCTGACATTCCATCTCGATAATAAACAAAGGCTTCTTTAGCTCTTTTATTAGTTGGCAGAAGTTTCAATATTAGGTCTGCCATTACTGTAAAGGATTTGTCGATAAAATTATCGTTTTTCTGAGTTCTTGGCATATCTAATAATTATGGTGATTTCAAACGGTTAACGATAAGAGCATCAAAAGCTGGTATTTTCTAGCAAAAGCTGTAAGTGTATCCGTCTTTAAAGCTCGTATAACTAAGTTTTTTACATGAACCTTAAGCGCTTTGTAACCTTGCACTGTGTAGTTAAATGAATTGCTAGAACTTCTAGGGTTCACCCTTCCAAAGGTTCCAGTTAGCAGGTTTTTAGCGATGTCTCCGCTACACCAGCCCTTAATGGGTTTTAAAGGGTTATGCCTTATGGGATAGCCATGTTTGTTTAATGCGGCAATAGTCTACCTCCGTGACCTTGGTTATATTGGATATTTTGCCATATTCAAACCTTTGTGCTTAATCCCTAAGTAATATCTACTTATTTCCAAGCAACGAATCACACGTACATTCTAAAAACTGCCGCTTTACCTTTATCTAACAATCTTCTAGCTTTTTTTGGTGCTATAGGGTTAAGTGGTTGTTTGTTTGTATCGATTACAAATGCGTAGTTTTGCATGATTAGTGCACTCGAAAATTGGGAATGTGTGCCTCGACAATATTGAAAAAGCTTGTTGTGCTAGTAACACGTTTTACCTTCACCTTAATTACTAACGATAGAGCTACAAACTGGCCTTCATTTGTAGGTATCATGACTTAATCAACGTAGGACAACGCCGAATAATTGCCCTGAGTCTGCAACCTAGCGGCGGTAAATTCCGGAAATATCCGGAACATACCAAGGTTTTAACTAGGTGTTGAAAAGCGCTAGTCGCTGTTAAAAATTAGCTTCACTAGCTAATTTAACTGATAAATGTGTTTTTTACTGTTAATTTTCCTCTCTTTTTGGTGTAATGCACTCCCGACTGAACTTTGGGGTGTATTTCGAGTGTTTACCAGCCCCAGAACAGATTAGATGCCGCTCTATTCAGGGCAAGGTGCGACCATGAAGCAAGAATCCCTATATTTGCCGTACCTGGTAATCAGATATATAGGAATCCGGTTTGATTAATGAAATTGGGCGGCCCAAGATCGCGGCAATGGGAACAAAAACTGTACTGAGATTTTTATTCACGCAGTGTGCCCGCAAGAGCCGACCAAACATCAATTAGGAATCCTATCTAGCTAAAAATAGCTATACGTATTTTGTCAAAATTCAGGTTACAAATATGTCAGTTTTCAGGTATTTCATCTTGTAATAATATAAGTATATTGCGAAAAAAATCATGTTTGTATCTTTTTTTATCTCACCACAAAAATTATAAAGATTTTATAATTTATATCCCGTTTTATTGGAAAATATATTGTAATTTAAATCTTGATTGATAATTATTTCATTTTTATATTTTTTGGCATGGAAACCCTGCGTTTGTATGATTTCTTACCTTCTGGTAATGGCTATAAGATACGTTTGTTACTGACGCAAATTGGTATGCCATTTGAAAGAATAGAGATAAATATATTAGAAGGAGAGACTAGAACCCCAGAATTTTTAAGCAAAAATCCCAATGGTAAAATACCAGTTTTAGAAATTGGTGGGAGTAAATACTTAGCAGAATCAAATGCAATATTAATGTATCTGAGTGAGGGAACGGAATTTCTACCTTATGACCGTTATTTAAAAGCACAGGTATTGCAATGGTTATTTTTTGAACAGTACAGTCACGAGCCATTTATCGCGACATCGAGATATTGGGTTTCTATTTTAGGAAAGGTAGACGAATATCAAGAAGCACTGCAAGAAAAACGCGAAGGCGGTTATGCGGCACTTGAGGTGATGGAAAATCATTTAACTGAGAAAACTTTCTTTGTTGGAGAACGTTATACGATTGCTGATATTGCTTTATTTGCTTATACTCACGTAGCGGATGAAGGAGGATTTGATTTAAGTAGATTCAAGGCGACGAGAGCTTGGATCGAAAGAGTTAAAGCGCAACCGAGGTACATCGCGATTGCTGAAGGCTCGCGGGGATAGGAAGAGACAGGGGGAGAGGGGATGCTCCCGTCGAATTTGAATTTTATAAAATTGTGTGAGGTTCAAAACTTCCGTCTTCTAGGCGGAAGATGTAGAACAAGGTGGCACGAAGAAGTGCCGTCATATTGGTTTTTCAAAAAACAGTAGAGAAAGAAAAAAATCGGTAATAAAAATTGTCACCCAACTGCTGACAACAGCTTTAGTAGAGGATTGTCCAACTTCCTTGGCACCTCCGCAAGTTGCTAAACCGTGACTGCAACCGATAAAAGCAACTAAAATTCCAAAAATAAAGCCTTTGAACAAGATAATATATAAATCTGATGGTTCGAGAAAATTTCTCACCGATTCTAAAAATACTTCTGGAACGACCTGATAAAATTCTCCTGCAGCAAAAATTCCGCCAATAATTCCTATTACTAAAGAAAAAATAGTTAATATTGGTAATATTAAACAACAAGCAATTACTCTGGGAAGAACCAAATAATCGATGGGATTGGTTCTGAGCATATAAAGTGCATCAACTTGTTCGGTGACTATCATGGCACCGATTTCCGCCGCAAAAGCAGAACCCACTTGCCCTGCAATTATACTAGCCGTTAAAATTGGAGCTAATTCTCGACAGAAAGCCAAAGCAAAAGCGCCACCAACAGCATTAACAGCACCAAAACGGACTAATTCTCTTGCAGTTTGAATTGTAAAAATCATACCTGCAAAAAAACTTACGAGTAGCACGGGAGAAATCGAACCAGGGCCGACTTTCACCATATGCTCTAAAATTTTACGGTAACAGGTTTTTCCTTGTAGTAAACGCAACCATATTTGACCAAATAGCAGTAGGGCGGCAATTAAACGCACAACTTATATTTCCTGCTGACTTTTGGTTGCAATTTTACAGCCATTAACTATTAAGCTGCCAATAATATGGCGGTAAATACAATTATTTATGTCATTTATCTATATTAATTTCAATCAACTTCTGTCGCGAGGAAGCTCCAGATTTAATCCGGATATAGGATTTGGGTACGTCAAACTTTTTAGACAAAACTTTGATTAATTCTTCATTTGCCTTTCCATCTACAGGTGGTGATTTTAAATGTATGGTAAGACTACCATCATCTTCCGAGACGATTTTTTGTTGTTTGGAATTGGGTTTAACTTTAACTCTTTTTTGCATAAATTAGGGAGTCAGATTTGAGACACAAAGGATATGGCTATTTCTGAGTTCTGTAGATTTTTGGGCATAGGACGTAGTTATAATTTTACTTTTTTTCTCCATCACCATACACCCATGACCAAAGTCATGGGTTAAAACATGAATTTATCTATATATCTATGAAGCAGTATTCATGACTTTTTCCTCATGTGTATGTTGGGGTTCAATTTTTATCATGGTGGTATCAAAACTAATCAAACCACATTGAGATATTCTCAACAAACATGATGCAAGAATTAACTACCTCACCTGTTAGTAAAGAAAAAGTTCAAAGATTTTTCGATTTTATAGATAATTTTGCTGAAGCCAGAGGTGCTAGCCTACCCCAAATTGTAGAAATAGAAAAATTACGTTCTCTTCGGGAAGGAACTTTTGGACGGGCTTGGGCTGATTTTCTCGATGAAAATAATTTACAACCGCTAACCACGGGTATGCGTCGCAAACAGTTACATGACGGTATTCATGTTCTCACGGGTTATGGTAGTGATTCAATTGGTGAAGCTGAAGTTCAAGCTTTTCTATTGGGTGCAAAATTTGGATTGTTTAATTTACTTATAAGTATTGGATTGTTACGAGTTATTCGCAAACGCTTGCACCATCAAACGAATGTTGCCAAACAGAGAATGTGGCAAGCTTATCAACGCGGAAAAAAATCTAAGTTAAATCCAGATGAATGGCAACCTGAATTACTGTGGAATTTACCTTTAACTGATGTTAAAGCGATGTTTTGTCTTCAGTAATATTTTTTTTTACAGATGCTCAGAAAAAACCTTGGTTTCTTTTGGTACAATCAACCCCGAAATAACTTAGTACTTTCTTTATACCTTTTGCTCATCTTTCGTCGTCAATTGCTTAATCACCAACTGCACGGCTAAAGCTAATAAACCAACTCCAACTATGCCAAAAATTCCGGTTCCTAAAGCAACCACTCCTACGACTAAAGTTCTGACTGCTGAAGAAATACTCACCACCATCGGATTATCTGAGGTAACTGGTTTATTCGCAAAAGTCGTTGCGATTGAAACCATTAATTTATAAAGTGCAAACCCCAATCCTCCACACATTGTTGCTCCGATTACACAACGTAAGGGAGTTGGTTGATTTTCTTGATTCTCGGTTTGTTCGCTTAATTTTTCTTCACTCATAATTTCTTAGTCTCTTCCTGCTTAATTTTTTCTTAAATTGCGAATTGCTATTGTACCTGAATCCCATGATTTATCAACCGGGTGACGAACAATTCTAAATCTGCTGACGGAATCTCTTCTCTCAAACACAATTTTACTTTTTCCGCTTTCTCTTGAGATTCGCATAAAGCAAATACACTAGGACCACTACCCGACATCATCGTTCCTAAAATGTCATATTTCGTAAAAGTTTCTTTCAACTTCAATACTTGGGGATATTCTGGCAATACTACCTTCTCTAAATCATTATGCATTTTCTGCGCGATTTCTTTCGCATCTTGATGCAGAATTGCTTGAACTATTTCTCCTGAATGTACCGCATTCGCACGCGCTGCTAAACTTTCTGTATCCTTAATATAACTACCACCAAATAATGAGCGATAAGTATTGTAAGCCCAACCTGTAGAAACTTCCAAACTGCGATACTTCGCCAATACTATATATATTTCTCCCAAACCAGATAAAGGAGAAAGTGCTTCACCTCGACGAGTGGCGATCGCCGTTCCTCCTCCGATGCAAAATGGTACATCAGAACCAAGTTGCGCTCCTAATTCTTCTAATTCGGAACGGGTTAATCCCAATTTCCATAATAAATCAATACCGACTAAAACTGCTGCTGCATCTGTTGAACCCCCAGCCAAGCCAGCCGCGACGGGAATGCGCTTGTGAAGTGTAATATCCACACCCCCATAAGTCGCAAAACTATCGGGAAATTCTTTTGTCATTAATTGGGCTGCACGATAAGCCAAGTTTCTATCATCTCCGGGAACCTGAGAATTATCGCATCGCAACCGAATCAACTGTACACCGTTTGCTTCCAAATCTATTTGGTCTGCAAGTTCTATACTTTGCAATATCATCGCTAACTCATGATAACCATCGGAGCGATCGCCAATAATTTCTAAATATAAGTTAACTTTAGCTGGAGCAATTAAGGTGTAGCTACGCATCTTGATTTTCTAATTCGTTAGCTAAGTTTACCCACTGCATCACGCTTAATTCTTCAGCGCGGGCTTGGGGGTTGACGCTTAACTTTTCCAATAATTGTGTCAGATTATCGCGCTCTATTATAGATTGCAAATTATTTCGTAACATTTTACGTTTGGCACTAAATCCCAACTTGACCAAGGTTTCTAATTTCCGGGGGTTCTTAGCTAATACTTCCCTCTCTGTGGGAGTCAACTTGATCACAGCTGAATCCACTTTTGGTGGGGGATAAAAAGCCTTTGCGGGTACGGTACAAATCATTTCACAATCTGCTAAATATTGCACTCTTACGGATAACGCTCCAAAGCTCGTTCTTCCCGGTTTCGCTACAATCCTTTCGGCAACTTCTTTCTGCACTAATAATACTATTAAATCATAAGGCTCTGGATTTGGATTCCCAATCTTACCCAATAACTTTTCTATAATAGGTCCGGTTATATTGTAAGGAATATTTGCTACTACCTTATTCTGATTTTGAAACTGGGGAAAGTCTTTAATTAAAGCTGGTAAATCCAAAGTTAAAAAATCTTCATTTAATAATAAAAAATTATCCTTATCGCCCAACTTCTTAACTAATAGCTTACATAAATCCTCGTCAATCTCCACCGCTACTAAAGATTTTACTTTCTCTAAAAGCTGCTGAGTTAATACTCCTTTTCCCGGACCAATTTCCAACACCTTGTCATCCGATTTTAATTCTGCGGCTTTAATAATGCTACTCAAAGCCTTGTCACTGCGTAACCAATGCTGAGCAAGGGACTTGCGCGGTTTCACTCTCTGTTCCTCCGTTCATTTGTTAATTATCCAGTATCCCTAAAAGTCCATTTCTTACTTTTACCTTATTTTTAACACCTATTTTTATAGTATTTTTGCACTATTATGTTCACAATTTGGTATTTTCCTCTCGTTATGGGAGGACTACTTCAATCATTACACAAAACACTTGTACTACAACAGATAATGAGAAAAACCATTGAAATGCAGCAATTATTATTAGTCTAAGTAAAAGTAATTTTGATAATAAATTCGGTTGTTTCTCCCATAAGTAGATTTACATGATGAATTCCACCATGTTTATTTACCATAATTTTATAGCTGATGGATAGTGCCAGTCAGAAAATGTTTACAACTGATTTATTAGTAAAGAAGGTGTGGAATATTTTAAATTAAATTTGGAGATTAATCCCGAAATCGTTATCGTAAATGTTAATCGCGACTCGGTTATGATCGACAAGTTTGGTGTGAACAAGGGATTTGAAGTAATGAGCATCAATCGCGTTTAGCGCAGCCGTGCAGATGATCGCAAGAATATTTATCAACGCCTGATTGAGTTGAGAAAAGTAACAATGAATCGGGGAAAGGAGACAGTGATAACGGGCGTAACCGCCCGTACCACAAGAGCTATTTCATCGATAAATTAAAAAGCGATCGCATTCAAGTTTCCCATCAGTCGCGATCGCTCGGGTATTGGGTAAAGCTTGATTGCTGTTCCCTACGCAAGTCTTCTGTTGTGAAGACTATAGTTAATTGAGCATTCGGCATTAATTGCCTTAAAGATTTGTAATATTTTTCTATTTCTCCTCGGGTTTTTGTTCGAGCAATGCACATCTGGTAACCCGAACTAATGGAGCGAAATATGCACCAGGGTGCTTCTGTTTGATCTTGGTTGTTGTTGATCATTGTTTTGGTTTTTAGTTTTGGTAGGTAATTGTTAAATAAAATGAACTGACAAAAAAATTCAGAAGGGTAATCTCCTCGTGGCTACTGGTTTGTGCTGTAACGAGGAATAACTATCTGGGATTGCACGTGATGAAATTTCATGTCATTATTATTTGCACGTGCTTATAATGAAAGTCAAGGGGTATCCCAAAAAAAAAGCACGTGCAATAATCTAAGGAGACGATCGTTATGGATAACCATGGCAAAAGAAAAACCTCAAACCATAAATGCGACTCTGAGAATGTTGGCGGAAGACTGGGAGCTTTTAAAACAAAAAGCAGAGAACATGGGAATGTCTCGAACCAAATTTCTCACTCAGATAGCACGTGGGGAAGTTCAAGTGGAGAAAAAAGTGACTATACAAAATTTAGAAATCTTGGGGGAGCCTTAAGTCAGCTGAGAGAATTACGCGACTCTCACCTGGCACATACTCAAGCTAAAGAGCAAAAGTTGAAAAAAGAACTAAACGAGAATAAAGCTCATAGAGAAAATTTACTTAAGGCTCTTGATAAGATAGAAAAATTTTTGGAAGAATTTGGAGTCTCAGAAGAACCGTCCTAGCAACGTGGGCTAGGGCGGTTTTTATTTTTAAAAATTTCATGTGCGATAATAAAAAAAGTTATGAAAACGTTTGAGAATGGCGCGTCCAAAAAAAGTGCAGAAGATACGAAGACGGTAGGATTGAGGATTTCCGCGAAACAATGGAATTCTCTCAAAGCGATTGCGGAATCTATCGGAATGAACAGAACGGAGCTGATAAGCAAGATCGCAGAAGGAGAAATAGCCATCACTTCCCAAGAAAATCAGTTGGCAGTGATGGGAAAATCCTAGGTCAGCTCAAGCTTTTACAAAATGAATACTTATCATATTTAGTTGAGCATAGACAGAAACTAAAAGAAAATCTTGGTCAACAACCCCCGACTTGAAGTCGGGGGCTTCCAGCCTAAAAACTGAAAGCCCTTAGTTGACCAGACTTTCGTTAGCGGTAAGCGTTAAAGAACCGTGACCTCGGGATGCGTAGCTAGTCCCTT
Organism: Cyanobacteria bacterium P01_D01_bin.50; assembly: GCA_039200565.1. GTDB lineage: Bacteria > Cyanobacteriota > Cyanobacteriia > Cyanobacteriales > Nostocaceae > Rivularia. Next base: position 13,845 of record JBCCSG010000169.1, read on the forward strand.
GCTCTAGAACCGAACAGTTAAACAGCTTTAAGGGTTAAGGCAGTGCTGTTTGGATAGTACCGACCGCTAACATTGTCGTTCGCGAAGCGTCTCCCTTTGGGAGAAAGCTAACTTAACCGTTGAGGCATTAACAATGCAATCAAAACAAAATTTTGTGTTTGTTGTTGATAAGAACAGACAACAATTGAACCCAGTAAAACCAAAGCAAGCACGCAGATTACTAGAAAAAGGTAAAGCGGCAGTTTACCGAATGTACCCTTTCACGTTGATACTAAAAACTGTGATTGATAACCCAAAAATCAGACCGTTGACAATAAAACTTGACCCTGGTAGCAAATTTACAGGTATTGCATTACTTGATGGAGAAAACGTTATTTGGTGTGCGGAACTAGAACACCGAGGTCATCAAATAAAGAATGCTCTATTATCACGTAGACAATTAAGAGGTAGCCGCAGAAATAGAAAAACCCGGTATAGAAAACCACGATTTTATAATCGTAAACGCGGTGAAGGCTGGCTACCGCCAAGTTTAGAACATAGAATTTTAACAACTGAAACTTGGGTAAAACGGTTAATGCGTTATGCGCCAATAGCAGAATTATGGATTGAAAAAGTTAAATTTGATATGCAACAAATGCAAAA
>JBCCSG010000170.1:0-14467 GCA_039200565.1 Cyanobacteria bacterium P01_D01_bin.50
AACAATACATACAGGGTCAGTCCGGTGGGAGAATGAAAAAGTAACGGGCATCGTTCACCGGAGGTGCGGCTCACCCGTTACTTTTTCCTGCTATCCAGAGCCACCACTAAGAGGGATGGGGAATTCCGCAGTTTTGTTAAATTTTCTTGGTCATAAGGGCTTAGTTCGCAAAGTAATCTACAACCGTAGTTCGGAACGTCTACTTTTATCACGTCGTCAACCTTACTCATTAAATTATTTGACAAAAGCTTAACGAGATAAAGCTTTTCTTTTAGATTGAGACCTTCTAGCTCTAGACCGTACTTTTTCTGCATTTCGTCAATTAAAGGACTAGAATCGGCATCGTAACTAAGATATTGATTGATTTTGCTGCTCATATTGGTAAAATGAAACGCGAAGGTTAAAGACATTAGTTCTTATTTTTGACAAATCCACAACGCGACAAAATTATTAGTAGTTAGGTGTTAGTAGTTAAGTCGAGTTTGAACTACCAGTGCTTCAATTACTCCTTCTTGGTTTGGAATATTTAGCTTCCCCGTCATTTTCATAACAACGTAATAGATTTAAAAAAATCCTATACAGTAATTCCTTCACAAAAAGGACCGTACGTTTTTGAATATATTCCAGCAGAGAATTATCACCGGGCGAGTAGCTGGTGTAGTAACCAATTAGATGTATCATTATTTTTTGGTGAAAGTTTTGGGATTACTTGAAATTACGTTTTGACAATAAAGCTACACGACGCTACGATTTACAAGCTTACTAATGCCGTTTTGACTTAGATTTCTTTTGCACCACACGACGCTACGGTTTACGGGTGCTATAAATAAAAAACTAGAAGTCAAATCATAATTACTGGGATTTTATGGTCAGGAGAGTAGTGAATACTCTCCTATTTTCATAGATACTAACCACACAAGGACGGGTATTGCTTATAGTCGCAGGATACCTTTACTCGGTCTTTTGCGGGTGTTCGCTAGGTTGAAGCACTTTTTACCCCCTCGAAAGCTTCAATTAGGTCGTCAAGAGAGCAATCGAACAATTCAAGCAGCTTTTTTATTTGGGAGGGGGTAAGCCTAGGCGTAACTCCTTGCTCCCACCTTCCAATTGTTTGTGTTTGAACGTCTATAGCTTGTGCTACTTGTCTTTGAGACAATCCGGCTCGCTTTCTTAACGACATTAGACTAAGGGGTTCTTTGTTGTGTCCTTTTGTCATATTATACTATAAACAGATATGACAGGCATATATTTCTGGGATATACTTCTGTCACGCTATTTTCTCCATAAACATCGATTAACAGATGTGCCCCACACATCTGTTAATCATTACTATCCCAATTCAAGGAGAGTTCACAAAGAGTAGAAAAGGTATAACAAAATTGCTCGCTGACTTCTTTTACGGTCAGAAGGGTTAAAACAAACAATTAGCTGAATATGACAGAAGTGCCAGGTAATTACAGGACAACCAAGCTACAAAAATACGAAAACCCTCCGATTACAACAACCGAAGGGTTACAGCATGGTGGTGGTAGTTCCATCTACCTTTACTATGAACATAATTTTAATACTGTGGCTACTGGCCATGTTGTTTGGGCTATGGATATGCTTGCAAACCTACCAAGCTCACAAAAATCCAGCGAGAGTAAGATTAGCCAGCAGGCAGAAATACAGCGCAAAAGTAAAATATCCGACACGCAAAGAAGAATACCATCAGGAATTCGCCCGTTTCAAAAAACGCAAAAAAACCTCCAGGAAGCAAATAGCGCGAATACCCAAAAAATCAAAACACTGGAAGCAAATAATGGAGTTAGTGCGCTATGACGAAAGAACAGCTAGGCGACTCGTTCAATATGCCAAAGACTGCAACCCAGGAAGATCCGACAATTGGGCAGTCGAAAAAGCGCTTTGGGACTTACAGCGCGACAGGAGATAAAAAGCAATTTCAACTCATCGGTTCGTCATTACTTAAAGAAAAAATGCCAGTAATTAACATCTTGCCCAAGAAGCTAAATAAATTTAAAGCGTGGCTACAAAAAATAAACAACTTCATAACTCATTTATCCCTTTGGAGGTGGGCCGCAGTAAACCATGAAGACTTTTGTTTCTTTGAAATTAGCTTTACAAAAATCATACGTTTTATACCAAGGTATTGTCCTTACTCTGCTGATTTTTTTGTTTTAGAAATTAGGATTAGCAAACCACAAATATACTGCTTTGAACCTTTCACTAGTATTTATGACTACTGTAAAATTAACAACCTTGACTTCGATAATTTTGACAATAAATAACTAACAAAAAAAAATGAGTATTGCCGACAATACTCACAGTAGAAACAAATTATAGGAAAATAAAATGGTAGTGAGTTTTACCCCACATTTAAACTTTTCATCAAAATCAGACAGTCCTTTACCGGAAAGCATAGAAGCCGAAGAAGCTGTCCTTGGTGGTATTTTACTCGATCCAGGAGCAATTTACCGCATAAAAGATAAATTAAAGCCACAGCATTTTTATATTTCTGCCCATAGAGAGATATATAAGGCGGCTACGAAAATGGCTAGACGGAATCAACCTACTGATTTATTAGCTTTAATTGATTATTTGAAGAGTAAAAATAAGCTTAGCGACATTGGGGGTCGAAATAAATTAGCAAATTTAGTTGATAGAACCGTTTCAGCAGTTAATATTGATTATCTCGCAGACTTAATAATAGAAAAGTATACTCGGCGACAAATAATTAGTTTCGGTCACGAGTTCCTGGATTTAGGTCATGAAGTTGGCATTGAGCTTTCAGAAGTAATTGAAGAAATTAAAAATAAAAGCGAAATCATAACTGAGTCTTCATTTGGTAAATCGCAAGATGAAATTGATGTTTTGCGTTATCAACGATTATTAGCCCAACTAAAAGAAATTCATCTAGGCATATCTGACCCGGGACTAAAGTTTTTTAAGCTACAGGAATTAGCCCGAGGGTGCGGAAGGACAGTTCGGGACTTGGATAATATTTATCAAAAATCTCTTTGTGGAAAGATTGGTGAAAGATTGACACTGGACGAGCTAGAAGAAAGCATTGAAGGAGAAAGTACTAGGGAATTTTTGATCGGTGGTTTAGTTCCCAAGAATACAAGTGTACTCGTTTATGCTGACGGCGGTGTTGGCAAGACCAAATTTCTTTACGACCTGGCTTATTGTATGGCGACGGGGAAGAACTGGAATAATTTTCCGGTAACAGCTACTAATCGAAGAATACTCATTTATCAAGGGGATGAATCAAAGCGAGACATGCTTCAGGCCCTTAATAAACGAGGATTCAAAAAAGGTAGTGATTCCAGGGACCAGATACAAACCCGCTTTGGCTGGAATTTTGACGCAATTCCAGCACTTGTTAAAGATATTGAAGAGTTCAAGCCGGATATAGTTTTCATCGACTCGCTGACCTACGCTAACCGCTACAGTATTTATGACGAGAATCGCACTGAGTACGCTAGACCCGTCCTAGAACTCACTTCAATAGCCGAGGAATATGGCGTAACTGTCGTTATAGTTCACCATTCCTCACGCGGAAGCGGAAAGCCACGGGGGACGACAGCAATATTTAACGCCGTTTCAGAAGTTTGCAAGTTGGAAAAGGATACTTCCCCAGGGGCGAACGTGCAAGAGAAAGTCTTAACGATCGAAAAATCTCGCTCTCGCCGCTTCCCATGCAGCTACAAAATGATTTTTGACGAAGAAGACTTTAGTTTACATCTTCTTGAAGAGGTAGGTAGTGAGATAAGTGCTTCTGATTCTTCTACCAAGGACCGTATTGTTGAATTTCTACTAGAAAACAAAAATAATAAGTTTGAATCGGAAGAGATAGCCCATCATATCGGCTCCTCATGGGGAAATACTCGGAGATACTGCAGCAAGCTACACCGTGATGGGTTGATTAGCTGCGACGAACTAAGTGAATCCGGAACTAAAAAGTTGTATTACATACCCTTCGAGGAAAGGGATTGTAGTATTTACGAAAGTACACAAAACAATACAAAAACTTCTTCTCCGTGGTTCACCTCCGAAAAAGCTCATAAGACAGACGGAGGAGGAGATGACAGCGATTTAAGTCAATGTATCAACAAAGGGCGATCGCCAGGCGATCGCCCCCTGATCACCTCGGGTGATCACCTCTGTAATTCTTATCAGGAAGGCGATTTGAGGAAAGGTGATCACTCAGTACACGAAAATTCCGAAAAAAAGTTTCAAAAAAAAATGGGAGAGAAAGGTGATCAGGTGATCACCTTTCCTGGAAACGCCGACTCAGCAAGCAATCCAGAAGGTGATCAGGGTAGGCGATCGCCAAAGTCAGAAAGTGATCACCCTGTGGAAAACTTTTTTGAGCTTTACAATTCAAATGTAGTATATAAAGTTAAGCCTCATCCAAGTTTTGCGGAGAACAAAACCAATACGCTGAAAGTTATGGGCATAACTGGAGACTGGAAGGTTAAATTTGAAATATGTGGTAATCACATAGATATTGAATACTGCTCAAGCGAGAAATCCGGTAAGCAGTCCGAATTTATCGAGTTAAGCGAGAAACTAACTTTTGAAGGATTCCGCAGTTACGTGGAATCGGCTATCTGGGAATTAGAAAAGGGGTTGGTTAACGATTGCACTTTTTCTGTGCAAGTGTGGACGAAAAATATGGATGAACTAGAACCAAAAGAAGTTAAGGGGTGCAAATTAATTACGGTTCCTAAACCACCAGACAGTTATTTTGCTTTCACCTCTCCTTCTGGGAGAATTATTCATAAATTCGGAGTAGAAGAATTCAAGATGGAGGTTGAGTAGAGATGATAAGTATTTCCAGTGAAGAAATGAAGAAAGATAGCAATAGCTTATTCCTACTCGTATTTTTGGTGTAAATTTGGTGTAAATTTGGTGCAACCTATCTTTTTCCAGTTATTTTTGTTTAGCCAAAATAACTGGAAAGATTGTGGAGTAAAGATGCCAGGAACGAGACTTGAACCCGCGTGTCGAGGATTTTCAGTCTGACTTCAACCACCACATCACAGTACTTTCACCCTTTTCATACTCTCTTACCCCCAATTTACCCCCAATTCTACTGACACGGGGACTAACTATAAAATCAGTCCTCCTTGTAGATTTGTGTGACACGAGGACTAACAATAAAGGCAGTCACCCTTCTGGATGTTTTTATAAATTCAAAACCGATTAATTTTGAGTCAGATGCAGTGTAAACTCAATATTGCATTAGAAATAAACACTATATTCAGTGGAAACCAGCCAACAGAAAGAACAATTTAGCAATGCATATCTTCAAGCCGTCACTAGTGTTGCTGGTTATTCTCTCTACAGACCAGCAGTAGACGACGACAGCGTAGACTGGGGAATCGCAGCCAAAGGTATAATAGGACGTATTCGTGCGCCTCGTTTGGAATTACAGTTAAAATCTACATCAAGGGGTGTCATAAAGGATAACGCTATCAGCTATCCTTTGAAGTTGAAAAACTACGATGATTTGCGAATGATTGATTTTGTAATTCCAAGAATTTTAATTGTAGTTTTACTCCCCGACAACCCAGACGAGTGGATACAACAATCAGAACAAGAACTTTGTATGAGGTATTGCGGTTATTGGTTATCGCGAGCGAGGAATGCCGGAAACACAAAATACATCGGCTGTAACTGTTACTATATCAAGAAATAATCAATTTACAGTTACTGCTCTTGAGTCAATAATGCAAGGCATTGGTCAAGGAATACAACCATGAAAGTCACAGTCGAAGATGCCCAAATCATCAAAAATATAGAACCGCAAGAACTGAGGGATTATTTGCAATCTCACGGCTGGTATGAAGATGGACAATTTCTTGATAATGCTACAATTTGGCACAAGCAAGTAATAGAAGAAGGTGTTCACCGTAGGTGCGGCTTATTTGAAATTTTGCTGCCAAATACAAAAAATGTAAGAGACTATATTCCGAGAATTCGTGAAGCTATTGAAACACTAGCAGCTTCAGAAAATCTTTCTCAACTTGAAATTTTAAGCGAATTTATTAATAATTATCAGAATTTAAAACTACAAGGTTTTGTTACACAAATTGCAAGCCCTCACGAATATAAATTAAGTGGTGAAATTACAATTGTCTGTCCAGTATTTGATAAATTACGCAAAATCAAAACTGAACTGAAAGACCATAATTATATTTTAGCAATCAAAGCTTATCAAGAAAGATTACCTATTGTTTGTATGGGAGATTTATTGAAAGAAAATGGTATTTTTGTTTTGAAAAGTCCCCGTGATTTTCAAATTGAGAATATTTAATTTTTTGTTAATAAAGGCTACTGAATAAAATTTAAGCACTTGTTTTTGTCTTTGTTATGCAAACAGAAGCGAGCAGATTAATATGGCGGTTTATAAAGCAACAATCCGAGCATTTTACTCAAAAGTAAGTGATGTCTTGCCACATTATCTGAAATGATAATATGGTCAAAACCTTTTGCAGCAATGACTACAGCTTTACTCTTGAGGTGGAGAATTGTTTTTCACTATTTATTTTTCTGAGTGGGAATTGTCATTTATCTCTTGTTTCAATATTGTTCAAATGAGCGTTTTTCGCGCTTAAGCAAAGCATCCTAAATTAACTTGGCTATTAACATGACTTTAATTGCACATCATCCTATAAATCATAATTAAGTGATAATACTTATAAAAAAAGTGTGATTATTTACAATCTTATTAAAAGTAAATTTTTATTATATTTTTGGGAGTTTATTTAAGAAACTAATATTTATCTTTTTTTTTACGAAGATAAGTTAATGATTGCTTATTTTAATGCAATGAGTAGATTTCGGATACCCAAATCAATTAATAACTTCGCTTCCCTCTGTTTATCAAAAATTGTTGTTATTTCTTCTATTGCTTGAATTATTTCCGAAAGAATTAATAATTATATAGGTGCCCTAGAACTGCCACTATGTCTCGTCCAGCTTTTTCTATTTTTGCTCAACAGTATCTCTCGGTTCTACTTAATGATTTTGGAACTGTTTACCTAAACGAGCCAATCCCCCGAGATGCTAATTTGAGAGTTTTTAAACTTCCATCTCGATTTAACCTGGGAACTGAGTATTTGAAGGAAATTACTCAAGGAAATAATCAGGTGATGATAAGCCCAGAGGTGATTGGAGAAGCGGAACTCGTAGATATTCTGTTTGAACCCCACCTGGAAAAATCTCGAACATATGAACGGATTATTAGGAGAGTTTTTGTCAGTTCAGTGTATTATTAAAATTCTGCGTTGGGCACCAGATGTATGGGAGCTACAGAATTGTTTGCGCCATTGGTTAACCTGGAAAAGCGAAGCCGATAAAGGCATTATTCCTGCAAATGAAACGAGTGTGGGTACTTCAGAAGCGTGCAGCGATGTAAGGCAAGAAATTGACAAAACTCTACTTATTATTGTCCCTTCAATTGCTTCCCAACATCTCCAAGGATTTGCGGCTTGTCGGGACATGAATATTTCAGGTATTTACCACTTAGCACCAGCTTTTTGCACAACTATTGTCGTAACTAGCAAACTTCCCCAAAATATTTCAACACTCTGGCTCAGACTTCTAGGACGCGGACCAATTCAACGAGCGGCAATTATGGAACTCAATGCTTTAGATAATAATCACCCACACTGCACTGTAGTTCGGCAACAATTACGTGAATGCTACCAGCTTTTATCGGTGGAGTCAAATGTTTAACGAAGGAAAACTACTGATGCAAACATTAGCTAGTATTTAAAATTTAGCCGTTTCAATAAGCTGCTTATAAAAAGTACTTTTATCACCACTATATGAGATATTAAATTGGAAGTGATATCGTTTTATGATATCATAAATTAAAATGTGGTTTATTTTGTATCCAAATGTATGTATTACAAATTACTACTGCTAAATGGATTTAAATAACAAACAGCGCCAGGGCTCCCATGAGAATTTTTTTAGGAGAAAAAAATTCTCATGGGTACCCGCCAAGTGCTGTCATCTATTTTTACAAATCCAATTCCTGCAAATATTCTTTGGCGGGATATTGAAAAATTGTTTGTAGCTTTGGGTGCTGATATAAGTCAAGGGCAAGGTTCGCGGGTGAGAGTGAAATTAAACGATGTCAAAGCTGTATTTCACGAACCACACCCAGAAAAAGAAACTGACAAAGGAGCAGTGAAATCGGTTCGAGAATTTTTGCTCAAAGCAGGTCTTGAACCAGAGATATTTGAGTCAGAAACATTTGTAAATGATGATGAGTAAGTTTTAGAATTAAAACTATGATGACTTATAAAGGTTATAGTGCAAATTTAGAAGTTGATGTAGAAGCTGGTATTATTTTTGGGCGGGTATTGGATATTAATGATGTAATTACATTTAAAGGTAAAACAGTCGAGGAAGCACGTCAAGAATTTCAGAAATCGGTAGATGATTATCTTGCTTTTTGTGAAGATTTAGGGGAAGAACCAGATAAACCTTTTTCTGGGAAACTTCCTTTTCGTACAACACCAGAACATCACCGCAAGATTTTTATAGCAGCTTCTAAAGCTGGTAAAAGTATTAATGCTTGGATGGATGAAGTATTAAGTATCGCAGCAGATAAAGTAATGAATACCAATTCTTGATTTGAAGACGGCAAATAAGTGTTAAAAAATCAAAACAGGACGATATATTTTTATTTCTTCTGGTTGACAAAACAAGACTTGAAATTGAATATGTACCTATTCAAAGAAAAGTTAATTAAGTTTTTTAGCCCCAATTAGTTGGGGACTGTGCTGAATTTATGGTTGTCTCTAACTTGATAATTTACGCAAATCTACTGCATGAAAGATACTCAAAACATCGCATTGCCAAGTTGGTAATAACAACGTGTTAGCAATTTCTTCCAAACTATTAATCCAAATTCATCTAATTTATCCTTCGTCTTACGGGGCTAACTTAATACTCGCTTATTTCAATGCAATCGCAATATCCGAGTAAAAGTATCCTTGGCTAAGTATAAAGTTAGCTAAACCTTTTATTTTCCCTCGCTTGTAAGCAGTGGAATAGCCTGGGATTTGCTGCTGCTTACAAAACAAGCGTAGATTTTGGATACCCAAACCGATTAACAAATCAGCTTGCTTGTCCTTCTCAACAATTGTTATTTCGTCTTCTTTTATTGCTTGAATTCTTTCCGATTCGGATTGCATTCTAGTCACTTCAGCGCAATCGGACTTGCTATCAATTTTCTCCGATTTATGATGTTGCTCATAATCGTAAGTTAAATAGCATAAAAGCCCAAATATCAAACAAAACAAGAAGATGGGAAACAATAAATAGTTGATAGTAGAAACAATTTCGGGAGTTGTAACAAATTGGGTTGTAAACATTGCGATTTCCTTTAATTAATAACAATTGGGTAGCGGTTATCGATTACTACCCAGTAGTGGGGGAAAATCCCCCGTACTAGGTAGTTCTGTTCCGCCACTAATAACTAGAAATTAAAGGTGGAGGTTTTAAAAGATTTAATCAGAAAATTCAAGCTAAGAATCCAATTCATCCACGCCGTTATACAAGAAGTCAATTAACGTAGATAAATTGTAGTTGTCTTTCAGCTTTGGAGGACAAGCAGGGTTCAGGGCAAAAAACGGTTCGCCATTGTGTAAAAAAGTATGGACAATATTAGAGTCTTTCTCTTTTACAAATATCTTAAAGTCATCCACACTAATTGTTGCATTTACTTCGTCAAGGAAAAAACTTGCTTGTTCGATAAAATCAGCGTGTGAATAATCATACTGAAATTGTCGAGAGCGACGTAAGAAGTAGACATAATCAACAATATTGCCTTCTTCAAGCCCCGGAACGCGTTTTGGAATAAGAAAGAAGTTTTCCATCAAAATCAAAGCTAAATTGGCGATATGTTTTAGGATGAAAGAGACTGATTAAATAGTCATATTTAAAGATTTTCCATTCATCGAGTCCTTTACTCAAGGACTCAATAGCGGCTTCATCTTCAAACCGACGAATTGCACTCCTGTTGTCCCAAACCTTATCTGGACAGTCAATACCATTCCATCCATAAGCATATATGCCACAAACAATCTTATCCTTGCCGTGCAAATGCTGACAGCCTTTGCAGGATTCCAAATTGCATGGTTCAAAGTCTTTGCTTTGAAGTGCATACAGATATGGGTTGTAAATATCCAAGTGTTCGCGTAACGCTTCTGTCGGTAATGGTTGATAGCTAGAAAAGGTTTTCCCAATTAACCTGGGACTTTCCCTAGGGTTTTCATGGATTCGCATTAGTCTTTGTTCATCTTCTAGAGAAATGCAGTCGCATACAGCTACTGAATTTGATTGCATTCTTGATACCATCAATCCGCTAATCGATGGATTACCTTTAATTTCCACAAAATAGTATGTGTAAACTAATGGTTTATTTTCTTCCTCTTTATCATTATCGCGACACATCACAAACATATCGCGAGTCATTGCTAACTTGAAGCTTGTAGATGAATCAAGATTATTGGATGCTGGAGTACATTTATTATCTTCTGCTTGCATATTCCGGCGACTTAAAAATGCTCCCGCTGTAGCTGCAACGCTAGTACCTGCCAAGCCAGCAGTGGAAGAAACTATAGCAAAAGCCCAAACTTGTTCCCAAGTATCTTCTTCTTTAAGAACGCCAAGCTTCTCCAAAGAATATCCTCCAACACCAATTATGGCAGCTAACGAACCAGTAAATACAGCAAGAAAAGACAACCCCCCAATTACACAGTTAATATCTGATAAAACACTTGTTAACTTCGATAATCTTCTTCGTAACATCATAAACCTCCATACATTGTGTTTAAACTAATTACTTAGCCCCGCACAACGCAGGATATTGGAAACTTTTTAGTCAAACCTACTATCTACTAAAAAAGCAGTATTTTAAATAGCAATTAATTCGATTTCGGCGTTCAAAAAACTTCCAATGGCAATAGCAAGAATCGAACTTGCTTTATAATCACCAGAATTGCCTATTCATTATTTAAAAAGTTTTCTACAGCACTACGATATTTCTTATAATCTTTACCATCCTGCCGAGCAATATTAAATATTGCTTTGATAATTTCGTGAATAGCATAACCTTTGGCGTGTAAATTTAATATTGAATTCTTTGACTGTTCATCAAGATTTACTTCAACACCAAAACCATTATTTAAAAATGCTTTACTATCGATTTCACTATCAGAAAAATCTTCAATATCATTTGGTTCCCAAGCAGTAAAATTATCTTCTTGATTGATTGCTTCTTCTAATAGCTGCTCAAAGTATTCCGGTTCCTCTGCATCGCCAACATAAAGAGCTTGAAGTCGAGTAATTTGAGTAGAAGTTTTATATAGAAAATCTCCGTAACCCAATAAGTTAGCAGCTAAAGTATTATCGTCACCCAAAATAATACAGCTATCCTCCGGACGAGTAGTCGCAAATGCAGTTTTAGCAGGGAAATTACTTCTAATTAAAGGATTAATAACGTTTTTATCAGGACGTTGAGTATAAAAGAACATATGAATTCCCGCACCTCCCGCTTTAGCTAAGAGCTTCATCATATCTAGCTCGATAGAATTGCAATGCTCTTTATCAGTTAATAAATCAAAGCACTCATCTACCCACGTTGCTATCCTGGGCATAATTAACTCAGGATAATACTTACGGTTAAATTCACTAATGGTTTCCACACCGACTTTTTCAAACTCCCGATACCGAGCTTCCATGTGCTGTACTAGCAAACTAAATAATGCAGCACTTGAAGCTGCATCTTTAGCTACGGGTGCAATTAAATGTGGAAGAAGAGAAAATTTGCTAAAAGTCACTCGTTTAACATCGGATAAAGCCAGCTTGACTACTGACGGGGGATAACGACGTGCCAGATAAAGTATTGCTGCTTTCTCGAATTGTGATTTACCACCTCTTGTTCTCCCTCCACCAAGCATATGTGTTACGTTTTCATCGGATAACGGAATGTCAACATAATTCCCATCAACACCAATACCACCAGGGATTACAATATTGTGCATATCTATAGGCTCAGAAAAATCAACATAATCTTTGAAATAAACAATTTCTCTATCGCTGCGAGGAATATCAATAGCAGCACCTCCAGGAACAACGGATACCATTGGTGGAGTTTCCATGTTTAGCTTATCGCCAAGTTGCTGTACGAAGTCGTTGCCAAAATCTTGGATTTTCTTGAATGATACTCCCTTACCAAGCTTAATTTTTATACGATTAAAAGTGGGACCGCATTGAGAATCAATGTAGTTCGCGTTTATCTTGAAATCATCTAATGTATCTATAATCAGCTTTCCCGAATCATCAGAAGTCATCGAAACTGGAGCATTACTTTCGGGTAAAGACGGTTCAATCCCCTTAGCTTTGGATATCATCACAGCAATACGATTACAATACTTTTTTACGATTTCATCAGTGGTTTGATTCGCAATATCCATAAACCACTTAATTGATTGACCATCACAAAATGCTTTGTAAAAATGTTGCAATATAATTTGATAAGCAACTCGTTTATTCTGTAAATTTTTAATTACTTCGCATCGCTTAATTAATTCATCAATATCAAGCTTAATTAGTTTGTTATATACATTATTTAATTCCCAGACAGAGGGAATACGATTAATAGCAATATACCGCAAAGCATATTTGGCAAATTCAAATTGTTCTAAGTCACAGCTACTAGACAATTGATTCAATATATCATCATCGCTAAAACCTTGATAAACTAAATTAAAAATATGATTGAATAATTGCGGTAAATCGTCAAAATAAACCAATCTTGAATTACCATTGAAATTTAAACTATCAATTATACTAGCTGCCTTATTGTGTAAATCATCTGATAAACTATAATCAACAACTTCTAAAATTTTATCCTTAGTTAATCCATTATTGTAAGCATATATAATCGCATCTTCTATCGAATTATGTTCATCTCCTGCTGCTAGCATTAATTAACAACTCCTTTATTTCTCAGCACTGCATTAATTGCTAATCGTCTGCGGTTTTGGTCTATATCAATACATTTACGCTTCCATGACCTTGAATATTGTTGGTAAAATGCTAGTCTATTTATGTAATATGGTTCTCTTCCACAAATATTAAATAATCCTCTGGCTCGATGATTAAATGCATCAACTCTTGCATTACGAATAGCACTATCAACAGGTAATCCATTACGAATATTAGCTGCATAAAGTTTCGCAAAATTATCACTAACTCTAGGTGCAGCTTGATTCCATAAATCAACAGAGTTAACGAAAGCAGTTTTATGTTGCTTGATATCAATATTTTGCTGTTTAAATAGATTAGTTAATCTTGCTAATCTTGATTTAATTCGCTTTAAGCAACCTCTATTTGCAGCATTGATATCGCCAGCTTTACTTTTCCCATAATCGCTACAAAATCCTTGATTTAATACTCGCTTACCGCTTAATTTAGATGGGTCAATATGACCGTAATACAATGAAGTAAATTCACCATTCTTTTGGCAATTTCCCTCTGCGTGGCAGATAGCAATATTACCGGGACTATTAATATCAGAAAACAATTCGTTGACTTCATTATTATTCCTATGAATTGGAATCACGAAACTAAAACTTTCAGGTATTGAGACTCCAAACAATGGTGTAATTAGCATTAGTAAAGAAAAACTTGTAATCTGCCAAGGACGAATCATCAATTGCACTCCGGTTGCTTTTTAGCCCAATCATGAATTTTTTGCAGCGAATCTTTTATATATGGCTCTTTCGATGGGTTGTAATTCCCAAAATAATATCTATATAGAGATTGCAACGTATTTGATTTGCAATCTACAATATAACCACAAGCAACCGAGGCATACTTCACCAGTCGCTTGTCGCTCCATCCCATCTCTTTTTGTGCAGCCAGTTCATTGTTGCTAAATCCAGCTTCATTGCGGATGCGAGTACCAATATTTGAAGCAATAGTAAGTTGTGGAAATATAAAAATACCAATCAATAAGATACTCAAAATATTATTTCTGATAAGCATGAGGACGAACTCCAATTACTTGAGAATTAGGGAATGCAGATAAATTTCTTATCCTAACTGGTGCGCTCATTGTGCTTCTATCAACTACTTTTCCGTTACCGATATAAATACCGACATGAGTGATTGCACCTTTCTTAAAATTGCCGTAAGTGTTTGTAAAACCGATTAAATCTCCCTTTTGGAATTGCTTTGGGTTGATAAGAATAATTCCAATGTCGCTACCAAAAAAAGAACGTGCCATTAAAGAACCATTATGATTTTGCTTACCAGCATCCCAGGGCTTACGAGTTATTCCCACGCGAACATTAGATTGACGCAATACGAAGCGAACAAAATCCGCACAACGCTCTTTTTGACCGGGTTTATAGGATTTCCCAACCCATGCGAT
>JBCCSG010000171.1:0-14403 GCA_039200565.1 Cyanobacteria bacterium P01_D01_bin.50
ACTCCGGCTCTTCCCTCTTTCTTCGTTTTAAAACAAAGGTTTAAGCATGTTCTTAAACAGGCTGGATTCCTATTAATTTTAGAAGCACCACTACCTTTGAAAATTATGAATCACCAAGTGGGAACTTGTAAATTTGGTACTAACCCAAAAAACAGCGTATTAGATTTACACTGCCATACTCACGATGTAGATAATTTGTACAATTTCTGCCGTCAATCCGACTCTCACTATTGCTACAAATACTTTACCAGTTGCCGAACATCTCAAAGAAAGATTAAATCCTAATTCCAAAGAATTTGCCACGATTGGTAAAACAGATTCTAGGAAATATAACTAAGAATTATATTTTCTAATTCGTCTATCATATATGGTTTCTTGACATATTCATGGAAACCTGCGGCTTCAATTCGTTGCCTATCTTCCTTCATTGCTAAAGCAGTTAACGCTATGACTGGGATGTGAGCAGTGGCAGAGTCTTGTTGAAGATTGATAAAAACTTCAAATCCATTTAAATCGGGTAACATTATGTCTAATAAAATTATATTTGGCTGATATTTTTTGGCGATCGCTAATACATTACTACCTTGACTTTCCCCTATAAAGCGACAGTTGAGAGTTTCAGCCATATAATCAATTAGTAATAAATTATCCTCATTGTCTTCCACTGCTAGGATTAGTGGTTTCTGAGCATTTTCTTGCTGGCTATCCGACGGCAACATAAGTTCCATGATTGACTTGAATAAATTAAGTTTGGATAGCCAGAATTAAAACCACAGGGTTCAAGATTTTTTGAGCAGTAGTTTTATTTGTGACTAAGAAAAGGTACGAGTTCAAAACTTAATAACTACCAAGTCTATCAAATTCTTAGTTTGTTATAAAATCAAAGAAAGAATTTGCCGAGCTGATAGAAAGAAGAACTAATTTACTATTATACACAAAAAAATGTTTTCCCAAGCGTACTTGAAAATGGCACTCTTTTATGGTAAATAAAGGAGAAAATAGTAGTATTTTAGTTTTCTAGGGTACAAGGCTAATTTTGTGAAGTCTAATTTTGATTGCCAATAATCTGAGAATATTTTCAATCAAATCAACTAAAATAAGCAATTTATAAAGGATATTACATAGGAATTATTCTTAATACAAGTATTTGTCATTACATTGTTGTCAGAGATAGCTTTTTCGCGTTGCTCTGGTTTTCCACTAGTTTATCTTGATTTTGGTTTGTGCTTTCTAAGTCTACAGTTGGTTGCTTTATATACAAGAAATTTTGTATTGGAAAAGTCAATTTGCAGGGGCAGGGTATTCATTCCATAAGAGTTTTAGTTACAAAATGCTCTGTATAGATATAAACGAAGCCATATGAAAGAAACTTGCTAATTATAAAAGGAATGAAACATCTATCTTGAGTATTATTATTACCAACAATTTGATGATTTTATTATCTCTCAAAATTATTCCACAGGGAGTATAAAAATCACGAGACAATGTAGTCAATTGATAGAGTGTTTATAAAAGAATAATTACTATTATATATATAGTTGTTTGATGAATAAATCAAATAATTAAAAGTTTACCAAAAAGGACATAATTATGAGTACTGAAGATCGTGCAAAAGCTGTAGCTAGCAATATTGAAGGTAAAGCACAAGAAGCTATGGGTGAAGTTACCGGAAACCCAGAAGATAAAGCAGAAGGAAAAGCAAAGCAGGCTGAATCAAAGGTTCGTCATGGTGTTGAAAATGCAAAAGACGAAATTAAGAAAGCAATAGACTAAATTGATTTTAATTAATTGTTTGGTTAGTTGAATTACTGTTTGTTGGGACTAAATAATCCGGCTTGATTAATAAGTCGGATTTTTTACTAATGAAGGAAGATAGCTATTGCCCTCTCTGATGATTTGGAGAGCGAGCATTTAGACGTGGTGAGGTTGTTTAGGCAGCATCATAAATTGGCAATTTAATTATAAATAAACTACCTTTATCCAACTCAGAATAAACGCCGATTGTACCTTTATGGGATTCAATAATACAACGGGATAAATATAAACCTAAACCACTACCAGAACGTTTATTTTTCCCTTGACGAAACCGTTCAAATAATCGCTTTTGTTCTTCAAGAGAAATTCCGGTACCAGTATCTTCTATTTCAATTGCTGCATCGTTAGCAGCTATTTTTAAACATACAGAAACTGAACCTTTATCGGTAAATTTAATCCCATTACCAATAATATTAGTAAAAACTCGCCTTAACTCAATGCGATCGCCCCATGTTTCCACCGGGTTTTCTCCAGTCATATCAAAGTTTAAGGATAATCCTTTCCCTTGAGCTAGTGGAGTTAACTCCTGTGTGACGCTCCGTAATAGATTGTGTAAATCGCATTTGCTAAAGTTGAAAGTTTTGCATTCAGCTTCAAATTTATAGACTTCTAACATATTTTGTACCATTGCTAGTAAGTCGCGGTTGCTGTCAATCATATTATCCATGATTTCCCGCAACTGGGGGGTGACATTAAAAAATTGTCCGTCAATCATTAACTGCAAAATGCGATTCGATGCAACTAAAGGAATTTTCAAATCGTGAGCAAATCGCGAAACAAAATCTTGTCTCAATTGTGCCATACGATCGCGCTCGTCAATACTATGTTTTAGTCGTAGTAAAGAGCGCACTCGCGCTTTTAACTCGTCAGGGTTAACTGGTTTGCGAATAAAATCATCGGCACCAGCATCAAGCCCTTCAACTACATTCGATTCATCATAGGCTGTGACTAATAATATTGGAATAAATGGTAATGCAGAATTTTCACGAATTCGCCGAGTAAATTCGTAGCCATCCATTTCTGGCATCATCACATCTAATAATATTAAATCTGGCGGAGATTCTTCAACTATTGCCAGAGCTTTTATACTATCTTCTTGTGTAGTGATTTCGTATCCATCTTCATCTAAAATAGCTTCGACGGCAAGTAAATTGTCATACACATCATCGACAGCCAAAATTTTATCTTGTTTATTTGCTATGCTATTAATCATTGTAAATAACGTGGTAATTCTAACCGAAATTGTGAACCTTTTCCTAACTCACTTTCCACAGAGATTGAACCTTTCATCATTTTCATTAATGAGTCTGTAATTGCTAAACCCAATCCCGTACCTGAATGTCGTCTTGAGTGAGTTTGATTTGCTTGCCTAAATGGTTCAAATATATGATCTAATTTGTCCGATTCAATGCCAATGCCAGTATCGCAGACAGAAATCGTTATTGTTTCGTGAGAAATTTCATTTATCATCACATCCACTTTACCAGCATCAGTAAACTTAATTGCGTTGGAAAGTAAGTTGACAATTACCTGTCTTATTCTAGTGCGATCGTGATATAAAATAGGATTTAGTAAATTTATATAAGTATTTATTGTTAAATTTTTGCGCTCTGCTAATATACGCAATTCATCTACCGAAATTTTCACTAACTGAGCAAGATCAAATTCTTCTGGAACTAATTGTAATCCCCCAGCTTCGATTTTTGATAAATCGAGAATATCATTAATTAATTCTAATAAATTTTTTCCGTTATTCAGAATCCGCTCTACCATATCAGCTTCCGAATTGGAGAGTTTTCCCTTGGTTTTCCGCAAAATCATTTGTGAAAAAACCATTATTGCATTGAGCGGAGTTCGCAACTCATGAGACATTGTTGCTAAAAAACGAGATTTTAATTCTGATGCTTCTAGTAATTTGAGATTTTGTTGATGAATTTGTTGCTGTTTTTCCTCTAATTCTTTATTTTGACGTTTAAGTTGCTCGTTACTTTCATATAATTGTTGATTAAATAGCTCTATTTGCCTTTCAGCTTCATACATTCGTATGACATTCTGCAAAGTCTTACCCAATAAATGGGGACTAATTCTAGACTTATTAATATAGTCAGATGCACCAGCTTTCATCACTTCTACAGCAATTCGTTCGTCTCCTTGTCCAGTTAATACAACCAAAGGTATTTTATTTCCAGAATCGCGTACTTCTTTAACTACGGCTAAACCATCTTTTCCAGGTAAACGATAGTCAAGAAAAACACAATCAAATTGATTCTTTTCTAAATCAACGATCGCTTCATCATAATTAGCAGCTTCTGATACATCGACAGAAATTTCTATTTTACTCAGAGCGCGACAAACTGCCATTCTGTCAACTTCATCGTCATCTAAAACTAGGATTCTTAAGGCATTTTCCATTCTTCTTTTTTAAAAAAAAATTATTTTTCATCAACAGGCTATGTATTTTACAATTGCAATAAAAAAGTGATCCTATAAAGCTTTATATTCGACCATATAAGCATATTAATTTGGCATTTCTGAAAATGACCAATACTTATTTAATGTTTTCATCAGTTCTACAAAATGAGCAAATTGAACGGGTTTTAGTAGATAACCTGCAACATTTAAGTTATATGCTTCTACTAAATCCCGATCTTGCTTAGATGTAGTTAATACAACTACTGGAATTGATTTCAATTTATCATCATTCCGTAAATTTTGTAAAAATTCAATTCCTCCCATTTTAGGCATATTCAGATCGAGTAAAATTAAGCGTCTTTCATGGGGAACTTCTGCTGGATTATCTTCTGTATCTCTGAGCATATTTAATGCTTCTAAACCATTACGAGCAATAAATAAGGGATTGAGGATATTACTTTTTTTGAATGCACGTTGAACATTCATAATATCCACTTCATCGTCTTCTACAAGTAAAATATTCAACATACTATTATATTTAATCCTAATAAATTATTTACATCAAGTAGTTCATTCAATCAAAAAAAATTGTATCCTCCTTATTAAAAAGTATATATTGCCAATTTCATAGCGGACTTAATCTTTAGTTATAACTTGCTACGATATTATATATTCCTTTAGATAAAAAAGTCATAAACATATCATCATACATGTTTATTTTGACCATGTAAAAATAAAATTTGTTCCTTCTCCTAATTGAGATTTTACATTAATTGAACCTCCCATACTATCGACTATTTTCTTGACAATTGCCAAACCAACTCCAGTACTTTCCTTAGTATCGCGAGCTTCTAGGGTTTGAAAAATGGTAAAAATTTTGTGATGAAATTCGGGGGAAATTCCAGTGCCATCATCGAAGATAGTAAATTCATAGAATTCTCCGATGTCACTAACTGAAATCTTTACGCATCCGTCGTTACGTGGATGATGCTTAATAGCATTACCAATCAAATTTGCGAACACTTGCTGTAAAAGTATGCGTTTTGTTGTCAAAGTTGGCATTTGGGATGCAATTTCGATTATAAATGTCGGTGGTGGTGCCAGGGAATCAATAATTTCTTGTAACAGCTTATCAACATTTACTGTTTCTGTCGCTATCTCTACTTTACCTACTCGCGAGTATTCAAGTAACCCATTAATTAAATTCTCCATACGGTTAACTCGCTGACGTAATAAATACATTTGATGCTTATTTTCTGGCGGTAACTTATCTTCTAAGTCTTCTTCCATCCACACAGAAAGATTAGAAATTGCTCGTAGTGGCGCTTTTAAATCATGGGAAGTAACATAGGCAAATTGATCTAATTCTTGATTCCGTTGGCTGAGGCTATTATTTGTATTCGCCAATACTAAGCTTAATCTAGATAATTCTTCGATATTGGCTTCTAGTTGATTCTGTATTTTTTGTCTTTCTGTAACATCGCGAACGATCGCAATTTTACGATTATCTATTGGTAAATCGCTAATAGAAATTTCGACTGGAAATGGTTGTCCTATTTTTCTAAAGCCTAATGCTGATAATGGTATAACAACTGGCTGTAAGGCATTCCACAATGGGATATTATCTGGTTGGTTTTGTGAAGAAATAAATTCTCCTAAATCGCGATCGATCATTTCTGTGCTTTCATAACCAAACATTTTTAAAGCAGTGGTATTTAAACTATCAATTTTTCCTGAGTGATTTAATATGATGACTCCATCTACAACATTACTTAAAATTCCTTGCAAGAGGTTTTCACTTTGATATAGTTCTAAATCTTTTCCTTTCAGTTGCCAATCGAGTTTATTAAAAAGATAAATTGCCGCTAAATAGCTGATAATACTCATTAAAAAAGAGCAGGAAATAATTAATTGAGTCTTATTATAAATACTATTTAAATCCTGGCGGTGGGATTCTAATTTATCCCATTCTTCTGTTTGAAAATTATCAATTACTACTCGAATATTATCCATAATGCTTTTACTTTGTTCGAGCATTTCAATTTGTTCGGCTTTTGTTTGCTCCCGTTGATTTAATTTATGTCGTTGTTCTAAACTATCGAGCAATTGAGATGATAAATTTTCAATATTTTGATATTCTTTTATTTGAGAGGTAGTTAATAAATTATTTTGGAATTTTTCCAGAGTTTTAGGTAATTCCTGGACTCCTTGATTATATGGTTGTAAAAATTCCCGATTGCGCGAAAGAATATAACCGCGACTACCAGTTTCTGCATCGAGTAATATTTTCAATACTTGATTGCTATTTAAAATTATTGTTCTCGTTTTATTGATTTGTTGGTTAACTTGAAAAACAATTTCTCTCGACCAAACCCAAGCAATAAGCGAGGTTAGTAAACAAGCTGCGGGAATAGCTATAATTAATGCACCGCGATATCTAACTGGTAATTTATATGAGATTTTTCGGAAGATTTTGAACATAAATTATCATTTTTCACTTTCATCAAAAATTTAATTTTTCTGGGAGATTACTTTGATTATTTTAGATACTTTTTTTGTATAATATTCAGAAATAAATTTTATTTTAATATTTAGATTATTTGTATTATTGAAATATTGACAAAATCTTTATTTCAGCAAAATACTTTTAATATAATCCAATATATATCAAAAATACTAAGATTATTTAGACCAATGAAAATAAAATGTAGAACCTTTTCTTGGTTGAGAATTTATCCAGATATTGCCGCCACTATCTTCTAATATTTTTTTGACAATTGCTAAGCCTATTCCCGTACTTTCTTTTCGATCGCGAGATTCAAGAGTTTGGAAAATTGAGAATATTTTTTGGTGATATTGTGGTGCAATTCCAGAACCATCATCAGCAACCGAAAATTCATAAAAATTACCTTGATCTAGAACAGATATAACAATATGTCCGTCTTGACGCGGATGATGCTTAATCGCGTTACTGATTAAATTATTAAATACTTGGGTTAACGGTAACTTTTGAGTAGTTAAAATGGGCATCGGGGATTTGATTTCAATTGTGAAATCCTCTGGAGGTGCGAGTAAATCAATTACCTCATCTAATAACTTTCCTACATCAACTTGTTCGATAATGCCCTCAATACGTCCAATCCGAGAATATTCAAGTAAACCATCTATTAATCCTTCCATGCGCTTAACCCTTCCTCGCAATAGTTCAAGTTGATGTTGGTTTTCTGGCGGAAGATTTCCATCTAAATCTTCTTCCAACCACTCGGAAAGATTAGCGATCGCCCTCAGTGGTGCTTTAAGATCGTGAGATGCTATATAAGCAAATTGATCTAGTTCTTCATTGCGTTTGCTTAGCTGTGCTGTAGTTTCTGCAAGTTGTTCTACCTTTTGCTGTAGTTGTAATTTTGCATGTTTACGCTCTTCAATTTCTTCCACTACCGCAATAAAATATATTGCTTCCCCATCACTGGGATCTCGCATTAAGCTTGGAGTTATTTCTACCCACACCGTAGAACCATCTTTACGAATGTAGCGTTTTTCCATAGAATAATATTCAATTTCCCCTGCCAATAATCGATTAACGTAGTTTAAATCTGTTTCTAAATCATCAGGATGGGTAATATCTTGAAAAGTTAAATTGAGAATTTCTTCTGAGGAATAACCGACAATTTCACATAGTTTTTGATTTACCCGCAACCATTTTCCATTTAAATCAACATGGGCAAATCCTACTGCCACTTGTTCAAAGGTAGCGCGGAATTTTTCTTCGCTTTCTTGTAATTGTTGAGTACGTCGTTGAACTCTGGCTTCTAATTGTGTATTTAATTCAAAAATTTCAGCTTCTGCTTGTTTGCGATTAGTTATATCAATACTTGTACCAATAATGCGGTGAATTCGATTGCTATTTACATCCTGTAAAGGTTTGAGTGTAGTCAACCACCAGGTATTTTTTCCATTAAAAACTATATTTTCTTCGTAAGAGATTGTTTCTCCACTGGTGAGACAATTTGTATATTTTTGGCGTACCTTCAAGGCATCATCAGGAGGTAAAATTTCTTCTGGTGATTTACTTTTAATTTGGGCTTCGGTAAAACCTCTTTTACGTGCATAGGCTGGATTTAATCCAACATACCGAAAATCACCATTATCTAATACATCAATTACAAAAATTGAAACTTCCGTACCATTATAAATACTACTTAGTAAAGAATCGCGAGCCTGTAGTTCCTTTAATGCTTGCTTTTGCGCTGTAATGTCGCGCATTGCCACTACCGCACCTACTTTCTCCCCAGCAGAATTAATGATTGGATCGCCATTAGCAAGTAAGGTGCGTGGATTTCCTTGTTTGGGTACAATTTTCATTTCTACATCCCGTACAGATTCTCCTTGTAATGCACGAAATAAAGGAATTTCTGTTGTAGGTATGGGAGTTTTACCATCAGGTAAATATAAGTCATAATATTCACTCCATTGCTCCGCAGGAATATTTTTTACTTCCATTCCATGAAATTCCATCGATGCCCGATTAAATAAAGTTAAATTACCATTTCCATCGCAGGCAACAATTCCATCCGAAAGATTTGTTAACAGAGCTTCAACAAACTCACTTTGCTGCTCAAATTCTTGCTCTGATTGTTTATATTTCTCAATACTTATGCAAGTAACTACCCATTCTGTGATTTGTGCTTGAGAATTTAAATTAGGTTGACCATTAACTAAAAACCAGCCATAATTTCCATTAGCTTGAACAATCCGTAACTCCACTTCAAAAGGTTTTAACTGCCTTACAGATTCTTGCCAAATATAAAAAAACTTTTCTCTTTCTTGAGAATGAATTACATCAAATAACTTACGATCCAATGCCTCAATATCTTTCAATCGGTTGGTTGACAACCAATGGCGATTTACATATTTGATCGAGCCATCTACATCGGCAATACAAATTGGATGAGAAATTAAATCGAAAATTCTGTAATCTAAATTAACCCCCCGCAATTCAGGGCTAGGTAAATACTCCTTTTCCTTGTGGGTATCATCTAACTCAGATTTTAAATCTTGCAAATCCAAATTACTTGGATTATTATAATTCTTGGATGATTCCATGGTAATCACTTAAAGTTTATACACAGATTTTTCAATTCTTGTTGTCAGAAGTTATTAGTAAACAAAAGTTTTTCTAAAAAACATTCACCCCTGTACTAGGATAGCTGCGTTTCCACCCAAAGCCAATATTCTAGAGATCAGTAGATTTTTTTGAGAAACCCATCCAAAGGATGATGTCATAAAGCTTGTACTTCTTCCTGAGGATGGATATGTTCCCATCAAGTCATGGGTGCCCGTCATGTAGTTAAACATCAATTTTGTGTAGTTCCAGATGTATGTAGTGAGAGTAGAAAATCCGGTATCTATTAATATAGTATTGTTGAATATGTATTACTATTATTTTTAAAAATAGGGAAAGCTAAGGCAATTAAGATGAAAGAAATAAAAGTTTTAATTATTGAAGATCATAATTTAACTAGAATTGGTTTAAAAGCAGCCCTGCAAGGGAGAGAGGATATCAACATTGTTGGAGAAGCAGCTAATGGCACCGAAGGCTTGAAGTTATTGCAAATTATCAGGCCAGATGTTGCTACAGTTGATATTGGCTTACCAGACTTTGATGGTATCAAGTTGACTCGCAAATACCGAGAATTACAGTCACAAAATGAAGAATACCAAACAAAGTTATTGGTACTAACAATGCAAAATAAGGAGGATGCTGTATTAGCAGCCTTGGGTGCGGGTGCTGATTCATACTGTATGAAAGATATTGAGAGCGAAAAATTAATTGATGCGATAGTACAAACTTACGAAGGAAACTCCTGGATAGATCCAAATATTGCTGATGTGGTGTTGCGACAAATACGAGCAGAAACAGAAGCTCAACAAGGTTCAAATGGTGGAGGTAATACAAAAACAATCTCTATTGAAGCAGTTGATTCTGAGATTGAGAAAGTAATTGAAACCTATCCTCTCACACCAAGAGAATTAGAAGTACTGGGTTTAATAGTCGAAGGTTGTGATAATGCAGAAATTGCCAAGCGGCTATACCTTACAGTAGGAACCGTAAAAACCCATGTGCGCGGCATTTTGAGTAAGTTATGCGTTAGCGATCGCACTCAAGCAGCAGTACGTGCATTGCGCTCGGGTATTGTCTCTTAAACAAAGCAGCATAATGGTGCATTAGCCCACATCTGTGAATTTAGCAGACAAAAATAGATAATTGTCTACAATCAAGACGCTTGATTCAATTCAGTATCTTGGTTGTTTGTGCTGGAATTTTGTGTTTTGATGGTTCTCTTTTCTACATTCGCTTTGGCAGTTCGATCAGAAGATTCAAGTACTTAATTTACCTGCATCAATCTCTAGATATAGAACTCTAGTATAACTTTTGATATCTGAAAAAGGAAATAATGCTTAACTAAAGATTGATGTAATAATTGCTGCTTATTTTATATAACTAGTTTAAGTTGATGAATTCGATACAGTTGGAAATTTCTGATGAAAAATAGCAGTAGTTTTACAAATAGCATTTTGAGTAGTAAAAGATATTTAGCATCAATTTTTTGCAGTTTCTTAATCCTAACTTTCGCGTGGTTGGGTGTATTTACAGATATTAATTCTACAGCCGATGCTGGGAATTTAGATACACAGTATTACTCGCAGTTAATTGCTTTTGGCTCTAATGATGGAAATAGTATCAAAGATAATTTTGATACTGTTTTAGGGGCTGGAACTAGCGATAAAATAGAAGGTAAAGCAGAGCAAGCTGTAGGTAATGTTAAACAGAATATAGGAAAAATTTCTGGACAAGTAGAAGGTTTAGCAAAACAAGCGCAAGGAAGAGCAAAAGAAGATATTGGTAGAACAAAAGATACTGCCGAAGATGTAGCAGATAAAATTGAAGATACAACGGAAAGCACTGCCGATGGTATCCTAGATTTTTTCAGCAATTAGAATAAATTAGTCAGTGAATCATTCTCTGATGTAATAAGAAGGCATATTACCTGAATCCAGCGAGCGTGGTGATATGCTTTTTAACTATTTGCTAATAGATAATCTATAAAAATTAGATCGTATATCAATTACACAATTAAAATTTAAAAATATGAATCTAAAAATAATTTTTAGACTACTGAAACAAACATTTAAAGAATGGCAAAAAGATAAAGCATCTCGTTTAGCTGCTGCTCTTGCTTACTATACAGTTTTTTCTTTAGCACCTTTATTAATCATTGCCATAGCAATTGCTGGAGCAATTTTTGGAGAAGAAGCAGCCAGGGGAGAAATAGTCGGACAAATTCAATATTTAGTGGGACAACAAGGGGCAGAAATTATCGAAACTGCCATAGAGAATGCTAATAAACCCGATGTTAGTAACGTTGCTTCAACTCTCAGTATTATTGCTCTATTATTCGGCGCTTCAGGAGTATTTGCACAACTTCAAGAAGCACTAAATACAGTTTGGGAAGTAAAAGCAAAACCCCAACAAGGATTAATAAATTTTATTAGGAAGCGCTTTCTATCATTCTCAGCAGTGTTAGGTATTGGGTTTTTGTTGCTAGTATCGCTAGTTGTGAGTACGGTATTATCTGCCCTAAATAATTATATGAGTGGCTTTTTACCTGGTTTTGATTGGCTGTGGCAAATTCTCAACTTAGCTATTTCTTTTGGCGTTATTACCCTGCTGTTTGCATTAATGTACAAGTTCCTACCAGATGTAAAAATTAGGTGGAATGATGTTTGGGTTGGTGCAATTATCACAACAATATTATTTGTTATCGGTAAATTTGTATTAGGATTTTACTTAGGTAGAGGAAGCTTTGGTTCTACCTATGGTGCTGCTGGTTCCTTAGTGGTAGTTTTAGCATGGGTTTATTATTCAGCACAAATATTATTTTTTGGTGCAGAATTCACTCAAGTTTATGCGAGAAAATTTGGTTCGCGGATAGTTCCAGATGAACACGCTATGTTCGTGCCTAAAGCAAAATGAAAATATAATTATTCAAGGGGTTTTATGTATTAGTGTAATAGCGATTTGGGAGGATTATTGCTACAGTAAAATTCTGATTGTTTTTACGCCAGAATCTACATCAACCTCAACAATCTGCGGTGGTTTTTCTTGAGGTATGATGCTAATTTTTCCACTACTTTCCAAACGCGCTATTTTTACTGAAGAGAAATCATTAATATTGCCTTGTAAGCGTAATGAAGATTGCAAATCTTCCCTCGTAATTGTAGCTTTTATCATGGCTATAGGATTAACTTAGGATAAGTCAAATGCTGCTCTCCAAGTTGAGTCAGCGAATTAGTTATGGAACCCAAATGAGAGGCTAAATCTTCAAAATCTTTACCATTCCAAGAAGCTGTCAAAATTTCATCCGCAGCGCATTCAAAAATTAAAAAAATCTCAAAAATTTTGAATTTCAAACTATTAATTACTTTTAACGTTGTGATTGTTATTAGAGTTATATTCTTTTTTTGATACTTCTTGATAGTCGTTGTATTGTTCTTGGTTATAAAAATAGAGAGTGCGTATTGGATAAGGGATACTGATATTAGCATTATCTAATGCTTTCTTAATGCTAGTCATTGCCCTTGTTTTAACATGACGTACTTCTTTTTGCTGTGGGAGCGTCCAATAACGAACAATAAAGTCTATTGAACTATCACCAAAGCCGACTAAATCTATTTCTGGAGAAGGTTGAGTTAATACACCATCTACTTGAGAGATGGTTTTTTCTAATACTTGAGATGCTTGAGGTAGGGGAGTATTGTAATCAACTCCAACTCCTAAATCAGTTCTTCTGCTATCAAAAGCAGTTCTTACCAATACCGCGCTGGTAAATACTGTAGAATTAGGTAGTAAAACTTTTTCTCCAGTATAGGTGCGAATTTGAGTAGTCCGAATATCAACTTGTTCTACAGTTCCTTCATAATCACCTATGACAACTTGATCGCCAATTCTAAAAGGTTGTTGTATTAGTAAAAGTATTCCAGCAAGAAAGTTTTTGAAAATATCCTGGAAAGCAAAACCAATTGCAACAGAACTAAGTCCTAATGTCGCAATAATATCGCCCAATCTTAATCCGGGAAAAGCAATTACACCAGCAATAATAATTCCGATAGCCCAAGCAGTAACATAAACTGTTTTAGACAGTAAAATTTGGAGAGATTTACTGCGAATTGTCTTTTGTGCAACTTTAGTACTGATTTCTCTTAAAAACTCAGCAGCAAAACGAGTTAAAAACAATACTATTAATGCTGTGAGTAAGGCTGGAAAAATTTTTACCGTACTACCAATCAGTTCTTGTAAGCTGTTCTTAACTGTTTCTATGAGATTCATACTTGTTATTATTGTATGTAGTTTATTTACTTTCTTCGCTATAAAAATAAGCTATATCAATGTATAGCTTTATTTCCTATAACCAGTATTATTCTTATTAGCCCTTAGTGGCATCCATATTAAATTCCCACCTTTGATTATCTCGCTCCTCGAGCTTATCTTTAATACCTAGCTCTTCCTTATCATTTAATTCGACTCCGAGGGAATTTCCTAACTTATCAACATCATTTTGTCCAGGTGTAGGTGTACTTCCTCCCACAGCTTCTTCACCTACTACATCTGCTTGATAGGTGTTTGTATCAATATCGCCACCTGTAGTTGGAGTACCGATTGATGTATTTTCTTCTGTTAATGTTTTATTTAAATTATTTTCCATAGCTGTTGCTCCTATTACAAAAAATAATTGATCTGCAAGAATTCCAGTTTATCAATAAATAGAGAAAGTGCTTACTAATGCTGAGAAACCTGGAAATATTACTAGCATATTACATCCATTAATATACCAACCATAGATATAGATCGAGAACTATCTAGAGTGGGAAATAGAATTGTACTGAAGATAGATATTATAAAAACATATAATCTATCCAATGAAAGTATTTAACTATATATAAAAAGACATAGTTCAATTAATTATTTAAAAAAAAGGCTCTTCAACACTTAGTATGCTTAACTAATAATTGAAATGCCAATTAAGTAAACATCTTACTCTAAAATTATCAAAATTTCTGAACCCATATCCTGAGCGTTTAATAAGCTTCAACTTGTTGTTAATTCCCTCAACTACA